>DATAVF010000227.1:0-3204 GCA_036267835.1 Caulobacteraceae bacterium
AAGAACCGCCGGAGCCCGCCCACCGCCAGCCTGCGCGCCAGCGGCGACACCCATGGCCGCGACACCCTCAGCTTCACCGGCACGGACAGCGTCGGCAAGCTGAACCTCTCGGGGACGGCCGCGGCCAACCAGTTCGTCTTCAACGACGACACGCTGACGACCGAGCAGCTCTCCGATCCCGCGTCCGGCGACACCGCACGGGTCGTCTCGACCCTGCACAGCCGCGACATCTCGTCGTTCGACCTCGGCCGGGCCAACGGTGACTACGCGCTGGACGGCAACACCCGCCTGAGCGCCGGTCTGGGCTACTACAGCTTCCGCTCGCGGGGCGTCTTCGAGGGCGCCTACGCGAGCTCTGCGCTCACGGGGCCGCTGGCGCAGGACTACCAGACGGCCGGCACGGATCTTGGCGACGGCCACGTCTTCAATGTGTCCTCGAACGTGCGCCGCGACTTCGGCGGCGAGGATCACCAGCTCACGGCCGCCTTCACCTTCAGCTCCAACTCGGTGAACAACGCGAGCACTCAGGCCTTCGCCTATGCCCTGCCAGCGCAGCCGGACCTCTTCGAGGCCTTCGTCACCGCCGACACCCACTCCAGCACGGACCTGAAGCTCGAATATCACGGCCCGCTGCCCGGGGCCGCCAAGCTGGTGGCTGGCTATGAGTTCAACCTCGAACGGGACGGGTCGGATCGGACCGGGCAGCTCGGCACGGACGCCGCCGACGCGACGGTCGACCAAGCCCAGAGCGACCGTTTCAGCTCGTCCCAGGCCGTGCACGACCTCTATGCCACCTACGACCGCAGTTTCGGCAGGCTGGAGGTGATGCCCGGCCTGCGGCTGGAGGGCGTGGTGGTGGACACCGACCAGCTGATCGCCGGCGTCACCGGCCGCAGCAGCTATTTCGAACTCTACCCGACCCTGCACGCCACCTATAAGCTGACTTCCGCGGTCCAGCTGGCCGCCAGCTACAGCCGACGCGTCAGCCGCCCGCCGACCAGCGAACTCAATCCGTTCCGGACCGAGTACACGCCGCTCAACTTCGCTCAGGGCAACCCCGACCTGAAGCCGGCGATCACCGATTCCTTCGAGGCCGACTACGAATACAACGGCCAGAAGTTCACCTACGAGGTCGACGGGTTCTACAAGGACACCCACGACGTCGTTTCATCCATCACTGAGAGCCTCGGCGGCGGCGCGCTGCTCGCGACCTACGAGAACTTCGGCCACTACCGCGAGGGCGGGGCGGACCTGTCGGCCAGCCTCAAGGTGTCGCCGAAGCTGTCGCTGTCGGCGAGCGGCGATGTCGCGTGGAACGCCTACGCCAACCCGGACGCCGCCCAGCAACAGGCCCGCGCCGGCCTGAGCAGCTCCGCCAAAGGCAAGGTCAATTGGGATGTGACGCCGAAGGATTTCGTCCAGCTCGAGGTCTACGCCGAGGGGCACAACGTCTCGGCCCAGGGCTACACCGGCGCCTACAGTTTCGTGGAGCTGGGCTGGCGACACAAGTTCGGCGATCGCCTGACCTTCGAGGCGACGGTCCTCGACCCCTTCAACACCTTGCGCGAAGTCAGCTTCATCGAGACGCCGACGCTCAGCCAGCACACCTCGGAATACCCCCACCTGCGCGCCCTCCAGCTCGGGTTCACCTACGCGTTCGGCGGCGGCAAGGCCCCGAACTCGCGCGACTTCGACTTCGGCGGCGGCGGGCCGCCGCATTAACCTAAGGCCGCCACGACGCTGGCAGCACCTCGGCGCGCCAGCTGTTCGACTTCACCAGCCAGGCCTGCGCGGCGGCGCGGATGTCGGCGCGGGTCAGGCTCTGGAGTTCGGCCACGGCGCGCGTGGCCAAGGCCAGGCCGCGCGGCTCGCGCTGGGCGAGGGCGAGCACGCTCAGCCAATAGCTGTTGGGTCTGCTGCGACTGCCGGGCGACCTCGATGCGCGGGCCGACGGCGGCGGGGATGTCGCCCAAGGTCTGCGGCCAGGCGGGCGTCGCGGCGGCGGTCCGGCTGCCGGCCAGCAGTGCCAGCACGGCGAAGGCGGCGGCCACCCAAGCCTTCCACGCCATGCGTTCGCCACTCCCGAGCTTGGCCTGCCACGTTAGCGGGAACCGTTCGCAAGGGTATAGGGTCATTGCCCGTCCACGCGAGGGAGCCCGCCATGACCGGCGACGACACCGACGGCCCGGCCCGCCGCGCCAACTCCAAGCGTCAGGGCCGGCAGATCGGCGAACGCAGGCTGAAGCCGTCGACGCTGATGATGGGCTACGGCTACGATCCGCGCCTGTCGGAGGGCGCGCTGAAGCCGCCGATCTTCCTGACCTCGACCTTCGCCTTCGAGTCAGCGGCGGCGGGCAAGCGCTTCTTCGAGGGCGTCACCGGGCGGCGGCCCGGCGGGGCCGAGGGCCTGGTCTATTCGCGCTTCAACGGGCCGGACCAGGAGATCCTGGAGGATCGGCTAGGCGTCTGGGAAGACGCCGAGGCGGCGCTCAGCTTCTCCAGCGGCATGTCGGCGATCACCACGGTGCTGCTGGCGCTGGTGCAGCCCGGCGACGTGATCGTGCATTCCTCGCCGCTCTACGCCGCGACCGAGAACCTGATCGGCAAGGTGCTGGGGCGCATGGGCGTCCACTTCCGCGACTTCCCCGCCGGCGCGTCCCCCGAAGAGATCGCCGAGACTTTGCGCCAGGCCAAGGCGCTGGGGCCGATCGCGCTGATCTACCTGGAGAGCCCGGCCAACCCGACGAATGTCCTGGTCGACGTCGAGGCGGTTACGGCCGCTCGAAACGCCTTGGCAGGTGACGCCCGCCCGCCGATCGTCATCGACAACACCTTCCTGGGCCCGCTCTGGGCCAAGCCGCTGCAGCAGGGCGCCGACCTGGTGGTCTATTCGCTGACCAAGTACGCGGGCGGCCACAGCGACCTGGTGGCGGGCGGCGCGGTGGGCGCCAAGGCGATGCTCGATCCGATCCGGTCTTTGCGCAACACCATCGGCACCATCCTCGACCCGCATTCGGCCTGGATGCTGCTGCGCAGCCTGGAGACCTTGGAGCTGCGCATGAGCCGCGCCGGCGAGAACGCCGCCAAGGTCTGCGCTTATCTGCGCGACCACCCGAAGGTGGACCGCGTCGGCTACCTCGGCTTCCTCGACCCCGGCTCCAGCCAGGCCGACATCTGGCGGCGCCACTGCACCGGCGCCGGCTC
>DATAVF010000228.1:0-2652 GCA_036267835.1 Caulobacteraceae bacterium
ACCATCCAGCTTTCCACCGCGCCCTGCCTGGTGGACGGCCGGATCGAGCCCCGGCACGTCGACCTGCGCCCCTTCATCCTCTCGGCCGAGAAGGTGGTGGTGACGCCAGGCGCCCTTACCCGCGTCGCCCTGCGGCGCGGCTCGCTTGTGGTCAACTCCAGCCAAGGCGGCGGCTCGAAGGACACCTGGGTGCTGGCAGAGGACGCGTCACCGCCATGATGCTCGCCCGCGTGGCCGACAGCCTCTACTGGATCGGCCGCTATATCGAGCGGGCGGAGCACGTCAGCCGGCTCTCGTCGGTCATGCTCAACGCCACGCTCGACCGCACTGTCGGCGCCGAGCAGACCGGCCGCATTGGCCTTGCCGCCCTCGGCGAGACCGACCTTGGCCGCGCCAACGAGACCTATCTCGCCGCCCACGACCTGGCGCTCGACCGCGCCGACTCCGGCTCAGTGGTGGTTTCCCTCGCCCAGGCCCGCGAGAACGCCCGCCAGGTGCGCGATCAGATCTCCACCGAGACCTGGGAGCGGCTGAACCTGCTCTACCTGCGCACGACTGACGCCGGCGTCGAGACCGCCTTCGACGACGACCCGGTGGGTTTCCTGCAGGAGATCATCGCCGACCTGCACCTCTTCAAGGGCGCGGCCGACTCGACGCTCAGCCACGGCGAGGGCTGGCGCTTCCTCTTGCTGGGCGTGCACCTGGAGCGGGCGCAGCTGATCGCCCGGCTCATGGAGGTCTGCTTCAGCGACGGCGCGACGCCGGCCGTGACCGAGCCGATCGCGCTGATGAGCGTGCTGCGTATGGCCTGCGCACTGGAGCCTTACCTGCGCGAGTACACGGCCGACATCAATCCGCGCTTCATCCTGGAATTCCTGCTCTTCGACGAGGACTTCCCCCACTCGATCCGCTTCTGCACGGCTCACATCCAGGACCTGCTCCACCACCTGGCCACCGAGCTGGGCGCCGGCCGCTCCGACGCCCTGCGCCTCGCCGGCCGCCTTGATGCGCGGCTGAAGTACGCCGACGTGGAAGAAGTCGAAGCCACCGGCGCCGGCGCCTTGCTGGCCGCCGTCTCCGCCGAATGCGCCTCGATCCACGAAGCCATCTACGAGACCTTCGTCTCCTACTCCCTCGAACTGAGCCTCCCCGCGTGATCCCCCTCACCTCCCCGACCCGCTCATCCCGGCGAACGCCCGGACCCAGGCAGGCAGAGGTTGCAGGGACGCGAACTTGGCAAGCGTTGGAGCCGCCGCAGGCGTCTTGTTTTTACCGCAGAGGCGCAGAGGACGCAGAGAAGAGCGAGAGAAACGCGAACCCTCTGCGCCTCTGCGGTGAAACAGAGCAGCGCCTGCGGCGCGCGCTAACCTCTCAGACCTCGCCCATTCGACATCAGCCTGCCTGGCTCCCGGCGTTCGCCGGGAGGAGCGGATCAAATGGAAGGGCGCTCTAGTGCTGCTCGAAGTGCGTCACGTCACCCAGTACCACTACGCCGAGCCGGTGCGCGAAAGCGTCATGGAGCTGTGGATGCAGCCGCAGAAGTCGGCGACCCAGCGGCTCTTGAACTTCGACCTGGAACTCGACCCGGTGGCGCACCTCTTCTCCTATCCGGACAGCTTCGGCAACGCCGTCTACCACTTCGACGTGCCGCACCCGCACCAGCGGCTGGAGATCATCGCCCGCTCGGCCGTCGAGACCCAGGCCCCGCAGCCTCTGCCCGACGCGCTCGATCGCGGCGAGTGGGACCGGCTGCGCAGCGACTTCGTCAAGGGCGAGTGCTTCGACTTCCTGCGTCCGCACGGCTACGCCTGCCAGACCGACGCGCTGGTCAAGTTCGTCAAGGCCAGGGGCATCGACGAGCTGCGCCACCGCGACCCGCTGTCGGCCGCCCGGGCGCTCAGCCAGATCATCTACGACTCGTTCGAATACGAGACCGGCGTCACCGAGGCCGACAGCCCGATCGACCTGGCGCTGAACCAGGGCCGCGGCGTCTGCCAGGACTTCGCCCACATCATGATCGCCATCTGTCGCGACTGGGGCCTGCCCGCCCGCTACGTCTCCGGCTACGTCTTCACCAATCGCGGCGAGAGCCACGACCGCTCCGACCCCGACGCCAGCCACGCCTGGGTGCAGATCTTCCTGCCCTCGCTGCGCTGGGTCGGCATCGACCCGACCAACAACATCCCGGCCGGCGAGCGGCATGTGTGCGTGGCCGTCGGCCGCGACTATGCCGACGTGCCGCCCTCGCGCGGCGTCTTCAAGGGCGAGGCGGAGAGCCAGCTGGCGGTCGGGGTCTCGGTGCGACGCGCCCGCGCCGCGCCGGCCGAGCCGGAGTTCCTGCGCATGGCCAAGCCCGCCTTCGCCGGCGCCACGCCGCGTCGCCGCACCTCGCTGACCGGCTTCATCGACGAACAGCGCCACCATCAGCAACAACAGCAACAATAGCCATAGCGACGGCGCCCGCCTGGTGTAGGGTCGCGATGGGCGAGTTGACGAGGGTATCGATGGTGAAGGTGCGTCGTCGGCTGGCGGAGGTGTTGCCGAAATTCGGCCCCGGCAAGACGGACGCCAAACCCTCCCGCTCCCACGAGATCGATGGACTACGCGGTTGGGCGGCGTTGTCCGTGGTCGTCTACCACATGCTGTGGGTAT
>DATAVF010000229.1:0-2805 GCA_036267835.1 Caulobacteraceae bacterium
ATGGGGCGCCGGGAGATTTCGTATGAGCGACACCTACCCGCTGACTCCGCCGCGCAATCCAGCCGGACCGGCGCCGCAACGCCGCCCCGGCTCGATCCGCCGCACCTCCAGCCTGGAGACCAGCTGGCCGGACGGGCGCGAAGGGATGCTGCAGATCGTCGGCCGGGCCCGCGACGCGGTCACTCCGGCGTGCGGCGGCGCGCCGATGGTGCATGGCCTCGACGAGTTCCGCGCCCGGCTGCAGTGGGATCGCACCATCGCGGCGATCGAGGCGACGCCGGCGCGGCCCAACATCGGCCAGCTGGTCGGCGCCCGCGGCGGCGGCCACCTGCGCAAGGCGCTGGACGAACTGCTCCCCGAGGAGCGCCGCAACGCCACGCCGCTGCACCTGGCGCTCGACGATATTTCCGGCGTCAGCCTGATCTCGGGCTGGGCCTGGTCGCAATGGAGCCAGGAGTGGACCCGCGCCTTCAGCGGCGACGTCGATCAGTCCGAGCGGATGCGCAAGATGGAGGGCGTCTGCCACGGCTTCAGCCCCGGCTTCTCGGCCCTGAACCCCGACCCGGACGGCCGCGGGCGCCAGAACGCGGTGCCGGTGATCGACCTGCGCCATCCCGATGATCCCGAGGGCTGGCACGCCTTCACCCCGCAGGACGGCGTCACCGCCATGCGCCGCGCCCGCTGGATCGACGTCTGGCGCGAGGACGACACGATCCGCATCGACGCCGGCTTCCAGGACAGCGCCACCACGCCCGCCGGCGGCCGCGTCGCCATCCACGAGTACGGCCTCAAGGCGACGGCGAACACGCGCACCCTGACGCTGGACAGCGTCGCGGCCGATCCGCGCGTGCTGCCCTTCCGCGAATGCCCTTCGGCCACCCTGAGCCTGCCGAAGATCCTGGGCACACCGCTGCCCAGGCTGCGCGAGGAGGTGCTGACGCTCTTCCCGCGCACCGCCGGCTGCACCCACCTCAACGACGCCCTTCGCGCCCTGGCCGAGGTCCCGGTGCTGCTGGAGCGGCTGGAGGCCACCGCCGTCCCGGCGTAACCGAAAGAGGCGCGCCAGATGAGCTTCCTGCCGCCGTCGACCAACGCCGACTATCGCGGCTCGCGTCTCTCCGTCTGGTTCCTGGGACTGGCCGCCCTGCTGACCATCGGCCCAGGCCTCGTCCACACCCTGCTGCCGGACGGCGGCATGGGGGTGATCGCTGGACTGCGCCCGGGGGCTGCCGCGCCGCTGGTGCTCGGGGTCTTCCGCTGGGAAGGGGCGACGCAGCTGGCGCTCGGCCTCGCCATGCTGGTTGTGGCGCTGCGCTACCGGCCGCTGACGCCGCTGTTCCTGGCGCTGCTGGCGCTTGAGACAGGGATCTCCGTCCTCTACGCCTGGGTCCTGGCCCCGCCCGTCGGCGGTCACCGGCCGCCGGAGAATTACGGCGTGCTGGTCGTCGCGCCGCTGGCGGTGGTGTTCCTGGCGCTGTCGTTGCGGGACCGAAGCGCGCAGACACCACGCGGCGTTTGACTTACGGACCGGCAGGCGGTTTCCCTCCGCGCCGACACGACCATCCCGGCGAAGAGGACAAGACCCATGGCGGACTCATCCGGCGACATCGAGCTCGACGGCTTCCGGGCAGAGGCTCAAGGCTGGCTGGCGGCCAACTTCCCGCCGTCGCTGAAGGGCAAGGCCGGGCAGGCCATGGCCCTGATGGAAGGCGGCGAGTTCGAGGGCGACCTGAAGCTCTGGAAGGAGCGCATCGGCGCCAAGGGCTGGGGCACGCCCACCTGGCCCACGCAATACGGCGGCGGCGGCCTCTCGACCGCCCAGGCCCGGGTGCTGCAGCAGGAAATGGCCAAGGCGGGCGCCTTCAACCCGCTGGTCCAGGGCATGGGCATCACCATGATCGGCCCGACCATCCTCGATTACGGCACTGAAGCGCAGAAGCAGGAGCACATCCCGCCGATCGTGCGCGGCGAAGTGCGCTGGTGCGTCGGCTACTCCGAGCCCGGCGCCGGCTCCGACCTCGCCTCCCTGCAAACCAAGTGCGAGGACAAGGGCGACCATTGGCTGATCAACGGCCAGAAGATCTGGACCTCCGGCGCGCAGTATTCCGACTGGTGTGGCTGCCTGGTCCGCACCGACTTCCAGGCCAAGAAGCATGACGGCATCAGCTTCATCCTCCTCAACATGCGCCAGCCGGGCGTCGAGACGCGGCCGATCAAGCTGATCGCCGGGGCCTCGCCCTTCTGCGAGACCTTCTTCACCGACGCAACCGCGCCCAAGGACGCGCTGCTGGGCAAGCTCAATGTCGGCTGGACGGTGGGCAAGCGCCTGCTGCAGCACGAGCGCGCCAGCCAGACCGGCGGCGGCAACCCGATGGCCGGCGGGCGCCAATCGCCGCTGTCCGACCTCGCCAAGCGCTACCTCGGCACGGACGGAGCCGGCCGCATCGCCGACCAGGAGCTGCGCATCCGCGTCACCAACCACCAGATGGACGCCCGCGCCCACGGCCTGACCCTGATGCGGGCGGTGGCCGAATCGCGGGGCAACAACGAGCCCAGCAACGCCAACTCGGTGCTGAAGAACTCCGCCACCCACGTGGCCCAGACCCGCGCCGAGCTGACGCTGGAGATCATGGGCACGCAGGGCCTTGGCTGGGAGGGCGAGGACTTCACGGGCGAAGAGCTGGAAACGGTTCGCGGCTGGCTGGGCGGCAAGGCGATGTCGATCTACGGCGGCTCGTCCGAGATCCAGCTCAACATCGTCTCCAAGCGCATCCTCGGCCTGCCGGACACGACGCAGTCCACCTA
>DATAVF010000230.1:0-1862 GCA_036267835.1 Caulobacteraceae bacterium
CATCCGGACGGCGGCGAGAAACGCATCGAGGCGGCGGTTCCGTCGGACATGGCCGCGGTGCTCCAGGGCCTCGGCCTGGCGGCGCCCGCGCCGGTGGAGGCCTGACGTGGAAGTCCGCAACCTGACCGTCGATGACGCGGAGGATGGCGTGCGGCTGGACCGCTGGTTCCGCCGCCGCTGGCCCCACCTCACCAACATCCAGATCCAGAAGCTGGCTCGCAGCGGCCAGATCCGCGTCGATGGCGCGCGGGCCAAGGCCGAGACCCGGCTGACCGCCGGCGTCGTGGTGCGCGTGCCGCCGCTGCCGGACGCCCCGGCGCGGGAGAAGTCGATCCAGCTTTCCAGCGGCGACCGCGCCTATGTGCGCGGCCTGGTGCTCTACGAGGACGACGACGTGCTGGCGCTGAACAAGCCCGCCGGCCTGGCGGTGCAGGGCGGCACCAAGACACCGCGCCACCTCGACGGCCTGCTCAGCGCCTGGGGCGAGGGGCCGGACCGGCCGCGGCTGGTGCATCGGCTGGATCGCGATACTTCCGGCGTACTGGTGCTGGGCAAGTCCGCGCCCGCCGCCGCCCGCCTCGCCGGCGCCTTCGCGCGGCGCCGCACCGCCAAGACCTACTGGGCGCTGGTCGCCGGCACGCCGAAACCCGGGGAGGGGACGATCGATCTGCCCCTCGCCAAGCAGGGCTTCGGCGACCGCGAGATGGTGGCCCCGGCCGACCCGAAGGACCCGAAGGCCGAGACGGCGCAGACCGAGTTCGTCACCGTCTCCCGCGCCGCTCTCACCGCGGCCTGGATGGCGCTGCGCCCGATCACCGGCCGCACCCACCAGCTGCGCGCCCACATGCTGGCCATCGGCCACCCGATCCTGGGCGATCCGAAGTACTACAACGTCGCCTCGCTGGAGCTGTCGGGCGACCTGAAGCTGCAGCTGCACGCCCGCAAGATCATCCTGCCCCACCCGACCAGCGGGGCCGATCTGGAGATCGAAGCGCCGATGAGCCCGGAGCTGCGGGCCGGCTTCGAGCGCTTCGGCTTCGAGGAGCACGAAGCCCCGGACAACCCCTTCGGTCGCCGGCGCTAAGCGGTCCCGAGGGGTGGCATCAGGGCCAGGGCCTGGGTTTCCAGCGCGCCCGCGGTCTCGAGCAGGATCTTCGCCTCGCCGATCAGCATGTCGGCCATGGTGCCGGGCGGTAGGCTCTCGGCGCGGTCAGCGAACTTCACCGCCTGGTCGCGCAGCCGGGCGGCGCGGGCTCTGAGATCGGCGGCGCGAACGAGATCGTCCATGGCCGGTCCCATAGAGCAGGGCCGCAGCCGATGCCAGCTTGCCGCTATGCGATGATGCCGCCCACCGGCGCCACGGCCGCGCTGTCCGGGAACACCGCGGTGTCGAGCGCCCGGCGGTTCAAGCCGAACTGGCCGACGAGCAGGCCCTTGAAGAGGCCGCGCATGTCCACGGTGGGGGCGGTGTCGCGGTTCTCGAACAGCTTGGCGGGGCTAAGCGTCGGCCAGTCGCCGACGATGCCGCCGGGCTTGAGAGCGCCGCCGAGCAGCAGGGCGGTCGAGGCGGTGCCGTGGTCGGTGCCGCTGGTGCCGTTGACGTGGGCGGTGCGGCCGAACTCGGTGACCACCACGACGGCGGTGGTCTTCCACGCCGGTCCCATGCCCTGGGCGAGGCCGTCGAGCGCCGCGTCGAGGTAGGCCAGGCGCGTGGCTAGCTGGCCCTGGCTGGAGCCCTGGTTGGCGTGGGTGTCGAAGCCGTCGAGCGACACGGCCGCGAGTTGCGGCCCGCCGTCCTGGATCATGAACCCGGCCAGGGTGGCGCCGAGCTGGCGGGCCACCGGCAGGCCCTGGCGCAGGGC
>DATAVF010000231.1:0-17753 GCA_036267835.1 Caulobacteraceae bacterium
GAGTGGTGGACCCGGTGGTGGGAGGGGGTGACGAAGACCCATTCCAGCGGCCCCAGGCGCGGCGCCCAGGCGTTGTGGATCAGGGCTTCCCACACGAAGAGCACGGCGAAATAGATCGCGATGCTGGCGGGGGAGAACCCCAGCAAGCCCAGCGGCGCCCAGACCAGCCAGGTGCCCGAGAGGATGTCGGTCCAGCCCTGCCGGATCGCCGCCAGGGCGTTCATCCGCGGCGCGCTGTGGTGCACCGAGTGGGTCGCCCAGAGCCAGCCGACGTGGTGGGCCGCCCAGTGCCAGCCGTAGTAGGTCAGGTCCGCCAGTACGACCAGCAGCAGCAGGGTCAGTGGGGTGTCGGGCAGGGTGAGGGCCCGGTGCTGGTAGCAGACGGCGAAGGCGGCCGCGCTGAGCACCGCCGTGACCGTTGCGCCAAGCGCCCAGCCGATCGCCAAGGCGAGGCCGACCTCGCTGTCACGCAGGCCGTAGAGCGGCTCGCGAAACCACCAGCGGCCGGCCGCCGCCTCGCCCACGACGAGCCCGCCGATCAGGCAATACGGCCACAGGTCCATTGCCGGCGCCGGCGGCGGAGGGGTTTAGAGCTTGCGGCTGCGCACGATCCGCAGGGCGACATAGCCGAGGCCCGCCACCGCGAGCACGGCCAGGCCGGCGGGACCGGCCGCCAGCAGCGGCGCGGGCCCCGCCGGAATGCCGGCGTAGCCGACGCCGGCCAGGCCAAGCCAGGTGGCCATCGAGAACACGCCGAGCGTCGTCAACCGGGTCATCGTCTGCCTCCACAAGCGCCGCAGCGGTCGCTATAGGCACGATAGGACCGGCCGCCGTACCGCAAAAGGGGAAATCGATCGCCAACGCCCTGGCCCGGACCGGCGCCGCCGACCCCCCGCTGACGCGAGGGCGGCTGCTGGGCGCCGTCATCGTGCTGGCCATCGCCAATGCGACGATCGGCGAGGCGGTGCAGGAAGCCGCGGCCGATGGCTGGCTCAATGCGGCCATCGATGGCTTCGGCTGCAGCTGGGCGTTCTGGCTGGCGACGGGCCTCGCGGTCCGGCTGGCGCTGCGCGCGGCCCCGGCGCCGGCGAGCGGCTGGGACCTGGCGGTCGGCGCCGCCAGCCTTGCCGTCGTCGCCCTGCCGGCCGACCACATCGCCAGCTGCATCGCCGCGCCCCTGGCCGGCGCCTGGTTCGCCTGGCGCGCCGGGCCGGACGATCCGCGCCTGCGCGCCGGCGCCCTGCTGCTCGCCGCCCTGGCCGCTGACCTCGTCTGGGTCAATGCCGCCATGGTGGTGGCCGGCGCGCCCATCGAGGCGCTCGACGCCCGCGCCTCGGCCTGGTTCACCGGCGCGGTCGTGCACGGCAATGCGATCGCCTTCCTGCACGGCGGCGGCGGCTTCTACGTCGCCCGGGGCTGCACCTCGATCAACAACATCGCGCTGGCCCTGCTGCTCTGGTTCGCCGTGACGCGCAGCGCGCGGCCACGCATGCGGCGCGGAGATCTGGCCGTGGCGGCGGCGTTGGCGCTTTCGGTGGCCGCTCTCAACACCGGCCGGCTTGCGCTGATGAGCCTCAACGCCCAAACCTTCCACCTCGCCCACGGCGCGACCGGTTCGCCGATCTTCGATGCCGCCGTCACCACCGTCAGCCTCGCCTGGGCGCTCTGGGATGTCCGCAAGGAACTCTTCGATCCTGTTCTGGACGCTGACGCTGGCCCTGCTGGTCATGACCGCGGGCTCGAAAGCGCTGCTGGCTGAAGCCGCACGGCCGCCGCCGACGGCGTCAGACCGCCTCGCGGCCTTCCTCGCCGGCGCCGGGGTTCAGTCCCTGACCCGGCTTCGAGGCGGTGGCCCCTACGACTGGACCGGCTGGTCGTTCGCCGCCGGGGGCTGCGCGGCGCGCGCCTTCCCTGAACAGCTGGGCGGCGACATCGACAGCCTGCTGCGCCGCAGGACTGGCCCCACCGACGCGGTGGCCTACGTCTTCCACGGCGTGATCTCGCCGGCGCCGCCGGGGCCCGACCGCTTCCTCGGCGACCTCGGCCGCCGCGCGGCGCAGACCTTCGCCTCCGAACCCCCGCCCAAGCCCTTCTACGTCGCCCTCATCTACCCGCCCGCCTGCCCCGCCGCCCGCACCCTCCCCTGGCGCGACCTGCCACAGTGACGGACGTGGCATGGTCGATGAGCTCGCCTGGTGGCCGCGCCGGGCGATGCTCGATCTATCGAGCCGGGAGCCACCGCGAGCCGCCGGCGAGCAGTTTGTAAATTGCGGGCATGGCCAGCAGCACCAGCGGGCCCTGGGCGATCAGGCCGGCGATGATGGCGATGGCGAGCGGGCGCTCCATCGAGGCGCGGCCGCCCAGCGCCAGGGCCAGCGGGGCGAGCGCCAGGATGGCGGCGAGGGTGGTCATGGCGATCGGCCGCAGCCGGTTGACGCCCGCGGCGACCAGGGCCTCGTTCGGGGCCATGCCTTTGGCCAGCAGGGCCTCGTATTCGGTGAAGTAGAAGATCGCCACCTCGGTGGTGATGCCGAGGATCATGGTCGCGCCCATCAGCGCCATGATGTTGAGCTCGACGCCGGTGAGCCAGAGCCCGATCGCCACCGCCGATGCGGCGGTCAGCGGCATGATCAGGATGGCGAGCGCGATTCGGAAGTTCTCGTAGATGACCAGCAGCAGCACGAAGACCGCCGCCACTGCCGCGGCGAACACCAGCGCCAGGCCCTGGAAGGCCGACTGCTGCTCGGCGTAGAGCCCGCCCATCTCGAAGCTCACCCCGGCCGGCAGAAACCCCGGCTTGCCGACCACCCGCTCCACCTCCTGGGCCGCCGAGCCGGTGTCGCGGTCCACCACGCGGGCGGTGACGGCGACCATGCGGCGCATGTTCTCGCGGTCGATCTCGGCCTGGCCGGTGACCACCTTCAGGGTGGCGATGCGCGAGATCGGGAAGAGGTGGCCGTCCGCCGGCGACTTCAGCATCAGCGCGCCAATCTGGTCGATGCGGGCGCGCCCCGCGGCCGGCGTCCACACCCGCACGTTCACCAGGTTGGCGCCCGACTGCACCTGCGTGGCGATATTGCCCGAGAGCAGGTCGCCGATCTGCTTGGACGCCTCGCCGGCGTCGATGCCCTCCAGCTCGGCGCGCACCGGATCGACCTCGATGTCGACGCCATCGCCGGCGATGACCACGCCGTCCTTGGCCTCGGTGACGCCGCGAATGGCGGAGATGGCGTCCTTGACCTTCGGCCCGGTGGCTTCCAGCAGGCTCTGGTCGGACGCGTAGAGCTTGACCTCGATCGGCTCAGGGACGGCGGTGAGGTCGCCGATCAGGTCCTCCATCAGCTGGGCGGTCTCGATGTCGACGCCGGGCACATTAGCCTGCACGCGGCCCGCCACGTCATCCATCACCGCCTCGATCGGGCGGCGGGCGCCGGGCTTCAGGCGGACGAAGAAGTCGCCGGTGTTGGGCTCGGTCAGGCCGCCGCCGAGCTGGGCGCCGGTGCGGCGCGAGTAGGTGGCGACCTCGGGCGTGGCGCGCAGCTCAGCCTCGATCTGGTTCATCAGCCGGTCGGTCTCGGTCAGCGACATGCCGGGCGGCGCCACGTAGTCGAGGATGAAGCCGCCCTCGTCGATCTTGGGGATGAAGCCGGTGCCGACGTTGAGGAAGGCGGCGACACCGATGGCGGCCAAGACGGCGACGCCGGCCACCGCCACCAGCGGCCGGTCGACCGAGCCTTGCAGCGTCCGCCGGTATCCGGAGACCATGCGGCCCGCCGGGTTCAGGGGCGCGATGCGGTCGCGGCGCGCCAGCTGCTCGACCAGCACCGGCACCAGCCACCAGGCGACCAGGAACGAGAAGGCCAGCGACACCGCCATGGTGATCGACAGCGCCTTGAAGAAGGCGCCGGTGACGCCGCTGAGGAAGGCCAGCGGCACGAAGATCACGGTCGTGGCCGCCGACGAGCCCACCAGCGGGCGCATGAACTCCGACACCGCGTGCGAGATCGTCGCCGCGCCCCGATCCGCCGCCGAAGCCAGGCGGCGGTCGATGTGCTCGATCATCACGATGGCGTCGTCGATGATCAGGCCGATGGCGGCGGCCATGCCGCCCAGGGTCATGATGTTGAAGCTCTGGCCGATCGCCGCCAGCACCAGGGTGGTGGCCGCGAGCACGGCCGGCACGGCGACCACCGCCGCCAGCGTCACCCGCCAGTCGCGCAGGAACACCAGCAGCACGCCCGCCGCCAGGATCACCCCGATGACGATGGCGTTGCGCAGGGCGCCGGCCGACTCGAGGATCAGGTCGCTCTGGTCGTACCAGGCCTTCACCTGCATGTCGGCCGGGCCCTGGCCGCGCATGTGCCGGAAGGCGGCCTGCACCTGGCGGGCGATCTGCACGGTGTTGCCGCCCGGCTGCTGGTAGACGTTGACCAGCACCGCGTCGCGCCCGTCCGCCGTCACCCGGATCCATTGCGGCTGCGGCGCCGCGGTCACCTGGGCCACGTCGCCGACGCGGATCACCGTGCCGCCGACGGTCTTCACGACCACGCCCGCGATCTGGCGCGGATCGGTCAGCCGCGACGAGGTCAGCACCAAGAGCAGCTTGCCTTGGTCCTCGATGCGGCCAGCGGCGCTCAGCGCATTGGCCCCGGCGACCGCGTTGGCGACGTCGCCGATCGAGAGCCCGTTGGCCCAGAGCTTGGCCGGGTCGGCCTCGATCCGGTATTCGCCGGGCGCGCCGCCTTGCGACTCCACCCGCGCAACCCCGTTGATGGTCGAGAGCACCGGCGCCAGGGTCAGGTCGGCGAACCGCCGCAGCTCGACCGGCGTGGCGCGGGCTGAGGTCAGGCTGTAGGCGGCGACCGGGAACACCGTCGGGTCCATGCGCCGCACGTCGAAGCTGACCCCCGCCGGCAGGTCGGATTGGGCCCGGGTCAGCGCCGCCTGCACGCGCTGCAAGGCGAGGTCCATGTCGGAGCCCCAGGCGAAGTTGATCGAGAGTTCGGACGAGCCGCGGCCGGTGGTCGAGCGCAGGTTCTGCACCCCCGGGATGGCGCGGATCGCCTGCTCGACTGGGCGGGTGATGACGGCCTCGGTCTGGTCGGCGGGACGGTCGCCGGCGTCGACTGTCACCGCGATGCGCGGGAAGAGCACATTGGGAAAGAGGCTGACCGGCATCAGGAAGGCCGCGACCAGGCCGCCGGCGATCAGCAGGCCGAGCAGGGTCAGCAGCGAGCGGCGGCGGCGCGAGACGGCCGCGGTCAGGTTCATGGCGCGGCGGCCGGCGCAGGCGGGGCGGGCGCGACCACGCGCACCGCCATGCCGTCCTGCAGCTCCTGCGATCCCTGCACGGCCACTTGCTGGCCGGCCGCGATCGGCCCGGTGATCTCGGTGTCGTCGCCGAAGTCGGCCCCGGCGGTGACGAAGACGCGCCGCGCCTTGCCGGCCTCGATGACGAAGACGTGGTCGCCGGTCTCGTCGAAGACGATGGCGGCGCGCGGCACGGCGAGGCCGGTGTGCTGGCCGGTGACCACCTCGGCCTCGACCGGCGCGCCGAGCGGCAGGCCGGCGCCGGTGAGGGGCGCGACGGCGTCGAGGGTCTTGGTGGCCGGATCGGCCGCGGCGCCGACCATGGCGAGCCGGGTGTGGATGGCGGGCCCGCCGGTCATGGCGTGGACAGTCACGGCCTGGCCGGCGGCGAAGTGGCCGAGCGCCGGCTCCAGCCCGAGCTTGGCGCTGAGCGCGTCCAGCCGCGCCAGCGCCACCAGCGCGCCGTCCTGGGCCACGTGGTCGCCGGGCGCGGCGGCGACGTTGGTCACGACGCCGGCGGCGGGGGCGCTCAGCACTTGGCGCGCGAAGCCGGCGCCCTGGGCGCGCTGGGCGGCGAGGGCGGACCGGGCGTCGGCCAGCGCCTTCTTGGCGGCCCCGAGCTGGTCGGTGGCGGCCAGGTGCGCGTCGAACAGGCGCTGCACTCGCGCCAGGTCGTTTTGCGCGAAGGTCACGGCATCCTGCGCCTGGCGGAAGGCGAGGTCCGAGGCTGGCGCGCTGGCCACCTCGACCAGCGGTGTCCCGGCCGCCACGGTCTGGCCAGCGCGGACCATCACGCGGGTGACGATCACGGCGCGGGGCGCGGCGACGGTGGAGCTGCCGGCCGGGTCGGCCTGCACGACGCCATAGGCCGTGGTCACGTCCTGCAGGGTCTCGCTGCGGATCGGGGAAGTGGTGACGCTGGCCGTCGGCGTCGCGTCGCTGTCGCCGCCCGCGTCGGCGGGCTTGTGGGTGAGCACCAGGGCCGCGACTGCCACGAGGACGAGCGCGGCGAGGGCCAGCGCGATGAGGCGGGGGCGCGTCATGAGGCGGGCTCGGGCGACGGCGGGGCGAACAGGGCGGTCTCGAGCTGGATCTCGGCCAGGCGCGCGGTCAGCTCCCGGTCGGCGAGGTCGGCGCGCCGGGCGATGACGGTCTGGACCAACGCGAGGTAGGTCTGGCTGTCGATGTCGCCGCGAGCGAAGGCGGCGGGCGCGGGGGCCAGCATGGCCTCCAGCCGCGGCAGGTCGGCGCGGAGCGCGGCGGCCTGGGCGCGGGCGCTGGCCACCTCGGCCGCGGCGCTCCTGGCGTCGGCGGCGGCCTGGTCGAGCCGGGCCTGGTACTCGGCGCGCAGCTGCTCGCGGGTGGCTTCCTGGATGTGCGCCTCGCCGCGCGCGGCATTGATGATCGGCAGGGCGGTGACGGCGGAGAGGCCGAGGGTGGTGGTCGGCGTCGGGTCGCGGGCATAGGCGAAGGCGATCGAGGCCAGCGGGAACTGGGCGATGATGGCCTTGCGCAGGGCCGCGTCCTGGGCCGCGTAGCCGGCCTGCAGCGCCAGCAGGTCGGGCCGGCGCGTCGGCAAGCTGGCGAGGTCGGCGGCGACCGCGGCCTCGCCGAGGCCGGGCGGCTCGGGACCTTCGACCAGCGGCAGGGTCACTGACGGGTCCAGCCCGAGCAGCACGGCGAGATCGCGGCGGGCCTTGCCCGCGTCATGGCGGGCGGCGGCGAGGGCGGTCGCGGCATCGGTCTTGGCGGCGAGGTCGGCGGCGGCGGTCTGGGCGGTGACGTCGCCGCGGCTGAGCGCCCGGGTGGTGCGATCGGCGCGGTCGGCGGCGACGCGCAGGATGTCGGCCAGGAAGGCGGCGCGCGCCTCGTCGGCGAGGGCGGTCTCGGCGAGCAGGCGCGCCTGCTGGGCGGTGGTCCACTCGGCCCAGAGCAGGTCGAGGTTAGCCTGCCTGGCGGTGAAGCGCGCGGCGCGCTCGTTGCTGGCGCGGGCCAGCAGGCCGGCGATGTCGATGCTGGGCGAGATGCTGATGGCGGTGTGGGTGTCGGGGCCCGCGATCGGCTGGTCGCTGCCGAAGGAGATTTGCGGATCGGGCAGCAGACCGGCGGCGAACACCTGCGCCGCCGGCACGCCCAGCGCCACCCGCTTGGCCGTGAGGTCCGGGTTGTTGAGCACGGCCAGCACGGCGACGGCCAAGGGCGAGAAGCCCGCCTTCGGGTCGATCGCGAAGGATTGCAGCGGGGCCAGCCGCAGCTGGGAGACGTCCACCTTGAGGTCGCTGGCGCGGGCGGCGGTGGCCGGCGCGGTGGGCAGGGGCTCCGGCTTATAGGTGGTGCAGGCCGCGAGGCCGGCGAGGCCCGCGACCAGCGCCGCGGCGCGCCGCCTTGTGGATCGACCCTCGTCCATCAAAGCTCCGCGCGACCACCAGGGGCGTGCCTAGCAGTGGTCAGGTGACCGGGAGCTGTCCGCCAGGTTGGGAAATCCCAATGTTGCGGACTGGGCGGGGAAAGCTCACCCGTACATCAAGGCCAGGGCCTGCGTCGGCGAGCTCGATCGCCGCGCCGTGCAGCCGCGCCACCGCAGCGACCAGCGCGAGGCCTAGGCCGCTACCCTGCGTCGACCGGCTGCCCTCCAGCCGGTAGAAGCGATCGAACACCCGCTGCCGTTCGGCCGCCGGTATGCCCGGGCCATTGTCGATCACGGACAAGCGGACGCCGCCGCTTCCCGCGACGGCGCGCACAGTGATCTTGGCCGCGGCGCCGGCGTGGCGCAGGGCGTTCTCGACCAGGTTGGCCAGCATCTGGGTCAGCAGCTCGGGGTCGCCTTCGACCGGCAGCGGGCCATCGCCCTGCACGGCCAGCTGCTGACCGGCATCCTCGGCCGAGGGGGCGAAGGCCTCGACCACCGTTCGGGCGAGGGCGGAGAGATCGACCGGCCTGAACGCCGCCTTGCGCGCGCCGCCCTCGACCTGGGCGATGCGCAGCAAGGCGGCGAAGGTGTCGAGAATGGCGTCCACGTCGGCCAGGGCGCCGCCGACCGCGCCGGCCTGCTCCTCCTGGGTGGCCAGGGTGCGGCTCGCCTCCAGGCGCTGACGCAGGCGGGCCAGCGGGGTGCGCAGGTCGTGGGCGATGTCGTTGGAGACCTGGCGCAGGCTCTCCATCAGCGCTTGGGTGCGCTCGAGCATGCGGTTGAAGGTGACGGCCAGCCGGTCGAGGTCGTCGTCGGAGCCGCGCACCGGGATGCGGCGGGTCATGTCGCCGTCGATGATCGCCTCGGCCGCGCCGGTCATGGTGGCGAGGCGACGGTGCACGTCGCGCCCGAAGCCGTAGCCGCCGAGAATGCCCAGCACCACCACCCCGGCGAAGGCCCAGACGAAGCCGGCCACCACCGTGCCCTGCAGGGCGTCGCTGCCCTCATCGTCGTCGCCGACCACCAGGCGGTAGCCCTGCGGCAGGGCGGTTGTCAGCACCCGGATGGAGGCGGTCTCGCCGTGGGGCTGGCGCAGCCGCAGGGTCGACCAGCCGTAGGGCGCGGCGGGCGCGGCGAGGCGGCCGGCCACCAGCTCGCCCGCCGGCCCGATCAGGCCGTAGTCGAGCGCGCCGGGCGTGCGGTCGCGCTCTTGCACCGCCTGCACCACACCCGTCAGCCCCTCCGTGCGGAACTCCTGCGCCAGGGCCAGGGCCTCGGCGTTGATGCGCGCGTCGAACTGCTGGCGCAGCGCCGCGCGGGTGGAGATGAGCGTGACCCCGCCCAGGATCACCACCGAGATGGCGAAGGCCGCCGTGTAGAGCGCGGCGAGGCGCAGGCTGGTGGAACGGAACACCTAGTCGGGGGCCCGCAAGCAGTACCCGGCGCCGCGCACCGTGTGAATCAGCTCACAGGCATGGCCGCGATCGACCTTGGCGCGCAGCCGGCTCATGTGGGTCTCGACGATGTTGGTGGTCGGGTCGAAGTGGAAGTCCCAGACGCTCTCCAGCAGCATGGTCCGCGTCACCACCCGGCCGGCGTGGCCCATCAGGTATTCGAGCAGCTGGAACTCGCGCGGCTGCAGTTCGATGCGGACGCCGGCGCGGATGACAGTGCGCTTCAATCGGTCGAGCTGCAGGTCGGAAACCGTCAGCACCGCCTGCACGTCCTGGGTCGGCGGGCGGCGGGCGAGGGCGTTCACCCGCGCCAGCAGCTCGGCAAAGGCGAAGGGCTTCAGGAGGTAGTCGTCGCCGCCGGCCTCCAGCCCCTCGACCCGATCGTCGATGCCGCCCATCGCGGTCAGCAGCAGCACCGGCGTCTTCACGCCGGAGGCGCGGATGGTGCGCAGGATCGCCATGCCGTCCACCTCCGGCAGCATGCGGTCGAGGATGATCACGTCATAGGCCTCCCCCGCGGCCAGCAGCAGCCCCTCGCGCCCGGCAGCGGCGTGATCGACCGTATGCCCGGCCTCGGTCAGCGCCTTCTTCAGATAGGCGGCGCCCTCACGGTCATCCTCGACGAGGAGCAGTTTCATGGAGCCGATATTGCCTAACCACGGCGACTCGGCGAGCCGCAAACGGCCACGTTGGCGGACGGGTGGATGGTGCCCCAGGTCGGACTCGAACCAACACGACCTTGCGGCCAACAGATTTTGAGTCTGCCGCGTCTACCATTTCGCCACTGGGGCAGCGGAGGGGCGGCTTAGCGCGGCGGCGGCGTTTGGTCGAGCCCGCCGGCTGCGCGAGAAGTTCAGCAGGCGGGGGCGGCGAAGTCGCCGGCGGTTTCGAGCTGGTGCAGCATGAGCTTGCAGCGGACCCAACTCCAGCGATCTGCGTCGGCGCGGAGGGCAGCGAGTTCGCAGCGGAGGTGGGCGCTGAGGGCGTCGTGCACGGCGCGGCTGGCGGCGCTGACCGCGGCGATGTTGCCGCCGGTGTCGTGGTTGTGGCCGGCGCAGGCGCCGCGCTGGGCGAGGCCGCCGAGGTCGCCCTCGGGCGGCAGCTCCAGCTGGCGGGTGAAGTCGGCGCGGCGGGCGTCGAAGGCGGCGTCATCGAAGCCGGCGCCGACGCGCGTGAACTCGAAGCCCGGCTTGCCCGTGAACATGAAGCACGGGAACACCCGCCCGTCGGCGCCTACCGAGAGGGTGCCGCTGCCCGCCGGGCAGAGGTGGGTGCGGCGCGCCGGCGGCGCGGGCGACAGGGCGGCGCGCAGGGCGTCGTCGACCTGCGACAGCAGGATGGTGTCGCGCAGGTCTTGCGTCTCCAGCGAGGCCAGGGAGGCGGAGATGGCCGCGCCGTAGATGTCGATCAGCCGCGCTACGTTGCCCTCGGTCGGCGCGATGCCCGTGCCGCCATAGGCGTCGCCGAGGATCCACGGCATGTGCAGGAAGCGCACCCCGAGGTCGTGGGCGACGAAGCGCATGAACCCGGCCAGCGAGAAGTTCGACGCCAGATGCGCGGCCGTGAAGGTGCCCTCGATCTGCGCCGGCTGGCCGGTGGCCCCCTTCAGCCGGGCGATATTGGCCACCACGCGGTCGAACGAGCCGCCGCCGCGCACGTCGACGCGCTGGGCGTCGTTGACCGGCCGCGCGCCATCCAGGCTGACGGTCACGCCGATGCGATGCCGGTTGATCAGGTCGATCACCGCGTCGCTGGCCAGCGTGCCGTTGGAGACGGTGGTGAAGCGCGGCAGCGGCGCGCCTTCGCGCTCGCAGACCTCGGCGACGTGGCGGCAGAGGCCGTCGATGCCGCGCACGTTGAGGAAGGGCTCGCCGCCGAACAGCTGGATCGTCCGGATCTCGTGGAAGCGGCTGAAGAAGCTCTCGACGATGTCGGCGCCGACGCCGGCGGCCAGCTTGCCGCGCGCTCCGCCGTAAGCGCCGGTGTCGGCATAGCAATAGGTGCAGCGCAGGTTGCAGTCGTGGCTGACGTTGATCACCAGCCGTTCGAGATAGGGCCGCTTGGTCCGGACCGGGCTCAGCAGCCGCAGCCCATGCAGCAGAAGCCGTCGGCGAACACGTTGCGCAGGCCGGCGAGGTCGGCGCCGTTGATGTTGCGCAGGCCGAGGCGGGCGGCGAACTGGGCCGGGTCGGCCAGGAATTGCGCCCGCATGTCGGGGTTGTTGTAGATGACGTTGCTGAGCTTGCCGAGGTCGCGCTGGCGACCGACCGGGTTGACCGCCGGCGAGCCGATGATCGGCGGCGGGGGCGGCGGGCTCACTGGCTGGGTGGGCTGGGTCGGGGTCGGCCCGGCGGCGTTGGTCGCCTCGTCTGGGGAGGTCGGATCGGCTTTGGCCGCGCCGGCGAACGCGGCCGCCGCGACGAGGCCGGCGCCGGCGACGAACGCCCGGCGGCGACTGGTCAGGCCATCGCCCGACTGGGGCATGGTTGGCTCCCTCTGCCGCGTCCCTGTGTGGAATTCATACGGAGCCGTTGCAGGACTGACAAGTTGACGGCCTCTGGTCCCGCGTTTCAGTTTCACAGGTGCGGGGCGAGGACCACTTGATCGATCGCGCCGAAGATCGAGTGGCCGGCCGCATCCAGCATTTCGATCCGCACCCGGTCGCCGGCCTTCAGGAACGGCGTGCGGGGCGCGCCTTCGAGCAGGGTCTCCACCGTGCGCTGCTCGGCGATGCAGGCATAGCCGGCGCCGCCGTCGGCCACCGGCTTGCCGGGGCCGCCGTCGGGGCCGCGGTTGGAGATGGTGCCGGAGCCCACGATCGTGCCGGCAGCCAGGGCGCGGGTGCGGGCGGCGTGGGCGATCAGCTCGCCGAAGCCGAAGTTCATGTCGCGCCCCGCATCGACGCGGCCGAACGGGGCGCCGTTCAAGTCGATGCGCACTTCGCCGTGCAGCTTGCCGCCGCGCCAGGCCTCGCCGAGCTCGTCCGGCGTCACCGCCACCGGCGAGAAGGCCGAAGCGGGCTTGGACTGGAAGAAGCCAAACGACTTGGCGAGTTCGGCCGGGATCAGGTTGCGCAGCGAGACGTCGTTGACCAGCATCACCAGCCGCACCGCGGCGAGGGCCGTGGCGGGATCCGCGCCCATCGGCACATCGCCGGTGATGACCGCGACCTCGGCCTCGAAGTCCGCGCCCCAGGCCGCGTCGGCGAGCGGGATCGGATCGCTGGGGCCGAGGAAGCCGTCAGAGCCGCCCTGGTAGAGCAGCGGGTCGGAGAGGAAGCTCGGCGGCATCTCGGCGCCCCGGGCGCGGCGCACCAGCTCGACGTGGTTGAGGTAGGCTGAGCCGTCGGCCCACTGGTAGGCGCGGGGCAGAGGGCTCGCTGCCTCGGACGGGTCGAACCTCGCGCCGCCCTCCAGCCGCTCGCTCAGCGCCGCGAGGGCGGGGCCATGCCGATCCCAGTCGTCCAGCGCCGCCTGCAGCGTGGCCGGCCCGGCCGGGGCGCACGTCGCGAGGTCGCGGCCGACCACGACCAGGCGCCCGTCGCGCCCGCCCTTCAGCGACGCCAGCTTCATCGGGCCCCCTTGCGAATGACGCCGCTGGCCTTGACGCCTTCGTCCCAGCGGCTGGGGCCGCCGTATACCAGCACCTCGCAGAGGATGTCGCCGTCGGCCTCGCCGACCCAGAGGTAGCTCCGCTCGACCGTCACCTGGCGGCCGCCGCGGGTGTAGCCGTCGAACGCATCGCCCCACGGCAACAGCTTGGAAAGCTCGCGCCATTTCAGCGTCAGGGCGCGCTCCAGCTCGTCCTGCGCCATTTCCGCCAGATCTTCGGCCAGTTCGGTCACGCCCCGAAGCTAGCGCGGACCGGGGCCGGGGCTCAACGCTCGCGGCGCGTGTGTGCCCCAGAGCACACCACGGCCCGGTTCCGTGGCCTCCGCGCCATCACGTCCCCAAGACAAGGTGCACGGTCCCTGATACGGCGTGCGGCATGCTGCGTCGCGTCTACGACTGGATGATGGCCAAGGCCGCCTCGACCGAGGCGCCCGCATGGTTGGCGCTGCTGGCCTTCTGCGAGGGCATCTTCTTCCCCATTCCGCCGGACGTGATGCTGGGCCCGATGGTGCTGGCCAACCGCGACCGCGCCTGGCGCTACGCCCTCATCTGCCTCGGCGCCTCGGTGCTGGGCGGCTCGATCGGCTACACGGTCGGCTACTTCCTGCACCCGGTCGGCCTGTGGCTGCTGTCGCTGACCGGCAGCGACCCGCACCAGTTCGAGCGCTGGTACCGCTCGTGGGGCGTGCTGATGCTGGCGGTGCCGATCCCCTACAAGCTGACCGCGATCGCGTCCGGCCTCTTCAAGCTCAACTTCCCGCTCTTCTTCGGCGCCTCGATCATCATTCGCGGCCTGCGCTTCGGCCTTGTGGCCGGGCTGATCCGGGCCTACGGGGCTCCGGTGCAAGCCTTCGTCGAAAAGCGGCTGGGGCTGGTGCTCAGCGGCATCGTGCTGGCGCTGGTGGGCGTGGTGCTCGTCTTGCGCTTCGCCATCTGACCCGGGCGCGGTATAGGCGGCGCCATGACCGCCATTTCCTTCGTGCTGCGCCGCTGGCCGCTGGTCGCGCTGGTGGTTTCGGCGGCGATGCTCGCCGTGGCCCACGGTTTCGAGACCTTCGGCGGCCTCGCCCCCTGCCATCTGTGCCTGAAACAGCGCGAGGTCTACTGGTGGGCGATGGCGGTGGCTGCCGTGGCCGTGGCGGTCGGCCTGATTCGCGCCTATGCGCCAACGCCGCGCATCGCCAGCCTCGTGCTGGCCGCGATCTTCGCCTACGGGACCTACCTGGCGGTCTTCCACGCCGGCGCCGAGTGGCATTTCTGGCCGGCGCCGGTCACCTGCTCCAGCACCGGCCCGGTCAGCGCCTCGTCGCTGCAGGCGCTGCTGGCCGGCGGCGGCGCGCACCAGCCGGCCTGCGACGTCGCCCCCGGGCGGGTGCTGTGGCTCTCGATGGCGGGCTGGAACGCCGTCGCTTCCGTCATCCTGGTGCTGCTCAGCCTGGCCGCGGCCGTCCACAAGGCTCCGGCGAAGTGACGCGTCCCTTGCCCCCGCGGCCGGGCGTCGGCGCCGCCAAGGCGCGCATGGACGAGATGCTGCGCGTCGACCACGCCGGCGAGCTGGCGGCGGGCGCCATCTACCGCGGCCAGCGCGCGGTGCTGCGCGCCTCGCCGGGCGCGGGCCGGACCCTGGCGACCATCTCCGACCTCGAGGCGCAGGAGGACGAGCACCTCGCGCGCTTCGACGCCATCCTGATCGAGCGCCAGGTGCGTCCCAGCCTGCTGGCGCCCCTCTGGCGCGCCGCCGGCTTCGGCCTTGGCGCCGCCACCGCCCTGATCGGCGAGCGCGCCGCCCACGCCTGCACCGAGGCGGTCGAGACCGTGATCGAGCAGCACTACGCCGCCCAGATCAGCGAGATCGCGCCGGCCGAGCCGGCGCTGGCGGCCGAACTGTCGCGCTTCCGCGACGAGGAGCTGCAGCATCGCGACATCGCCGTCGCCGGGGGCGCGCGCCAGGCCGTGGCCTACCCCCTGCTCACCGCCGTCATCCGCGCCGGTTGCCGCGCGGCGATCCGCATCGCTGAGAAGGTCTGAGGCATGGACATCGACGCCATGCGCCGCGAGGCCGACAAGCCGGTGCAGGCCGGCCGCGGCGACATCGAGGAGGTGGTCCAGACCCTCACCGACGCCTTCGCGGTCGACCCGCACCTCGACTGGTTCATGCGCGAGGACGCCCAGCGCGACCACGCCCGCCTCGGCTTCTTCCGCATGCTGATCACCGAGGAAGGCATCGTGCGCGGCCGCATCGACCGCCCGGCCGGCGGCGGCGCGGCGGCGGTATGGCTGCCGTTCGAGGCGCTGGGGCCGATGTCGCTGATCACCGAGCTGCGCGCCCTGCCGGTGCTGCTGCGCGCCACCGGCCTCGCCCGTTTCGGCCGGCTGATGGCCATCCGCGCCGACATGGACCAGCACCACCCGATGGACCGGCCGCACGCCTACCTGTGGTTCCTGGGGGTCAGCCCGAGCGCCCAGGGCCGCGGCGTCGGCTCGGCCCTGCTGCGCGCCGCCGGCGCCCGCCTCGACGCCGAGAACCTGCCCGCCTACCTGGAGACCGGCACGACCCGCAACGTCGCCCTCTACCAGCGCCACGGCTTCGAAATCCTCTCCGAACACAAGGCGAGAGCCGACGCGCCGCCCATGTGGAGCATGTGGCGCGAGCCGCACACGGCCTGAGTCTCGCCGGCCGGAAGAGGAACCCATCGCGCTCGCGACACATTTCCCTGGCCTGACGAGGGGCCAACGGAAGGATCGAGACGATGCGCAAACTGATGCTGGCCGCCGGGCTCGCCGCGGCCCTGGGCGTGCCCGCCGTCACCGGGGTCGCCAGCGCCCACCCGCGCCATCACCACAGGTACGTGCGCCACTGCCGCTACGAGCGCCACCGCAACACCGCCTTCGGCGCCATCGCCGGCACGGTGGGCGGCGGCATCCTCGGCAGCGTGCTCAGCCACGGCCATGCCGGCGGGACCCTGCTGGGCGCGGGCGCCGGCGCCCTGACCGGCAGCACCCTCGCGCGCAACAGCACCCGCTGCTAACCGCGCCCGCCCACCCGAAAGTTGGACCCGCCGTCCAAACGGAGGGGTGACTTTCGCCGTCCGCGCCGCATAAGTTCCCGGCGGGGCGGACAATCAGGGCGGTCACGGCGTGGCTTCACAGGCGGACATCGCCAATCGGGCGCCGATCACGGTGGCGCTGATGCTGGCCACCTTGATGAACACGCTGGATTCGACCATCGCCAACGTGGCCCTGCCGCACATGCAGGGCTCGCTCAGCGCCTCGCAGGACCAGATCGTCTGGGTGCTGACGTCCTACATCCTGGCGACGGCGATCATGACGCCGCTCTCGGGCTGGCTGTCGCTGAAGATCGGCCGCAAGCCGATGTTTCTGGTCTCCATCGCCTCTTTCACCCTGGCCTCGATGGCCTGCGGGGTGGCGCAGAATCTGCCGGAGATCGTCATCTGCCGGCTGCTGCAGGGCCTGGCCGGCGCCTCGCTGATGCCCCTCTCTCAGACTACGATGCTCGACATCTTCCCGCTCAAGCAGATCCCCCAGGTGATGTCGATCTGGAGCGCGGTGGTGATCATGGGGCCGATCATCGGCCCGGCGCTGGGCGGCTGGCTGACCGAGAATTTCTCCTGGCGCTGGGTCTTCTACATCAACGTGCCGATCGGCTTCCTGGCCTTCCTGGGCGTCTACATCTTCATGTCCAACGACGGCGGCGGCAAGGAACGGCCGTTCGACTTCCTGGGCTTCGGCGCCCTCGTCTGCTTCGTCGCGTCGTTCCAGCTGATGGCCGACCGCGGCCCCGACAAGGACTGGTTCTCCTCCAGCGAGATCTGGATCGAGGCGATCATCGCGGCGATCGGCTTCTACGTCTTCATCCTGCAGACGATCACGGCCAAGCACCCGTTCTTCCACCGCGATCTGGCCAAGGACCGCAACTTCGTCACCTGCACCCTGTTCGGCCTCTTCGTGGGCGCGCTGCTGTTCTCCACCACCGCCCTGCTGCCCTCGTTCATGCAGAACCTCTTGGGCTACTCGGCTCTGCAGAGCGGCTACGCCAGCATGCCGCGCGGCGCCGGCTCGCTGATCGCCTTCCTGGCCGTGCCCTTCCTGATGAACCGCGTCGGGGCGCGGCCGGTGCTGATGATGGGGCTGCTGCTCTCCATGCTGGCGCTGTGGCAGATGGCGCAGTTCGACCTCGAGATGACGTCGGCGCCGATCATGATCTCCGGCTTCGTCCAGGGTCTGGGCACCGGCCTGCTGTTCGCGCCGCTCAACACCCTGGCCTACGCGACGCTGAACCCGGTGCACCGCACCGAAGGCACCATCGTCAACACCATGGCGCGCAGCCTGGGCTCCAGCCTGGGCATCTCGCTGATCCAGGCGACCCTCACCCACAACGCCGCCACGGCCCACGCGAGCCTGACCGACCGGATCATCACCGGCGACCCGGTGGTCAACGCGGCGCTGCCGACCGGAATGAGCCTTTCGACCGACGCCGGCCTCCAGGCGCTGAACGGCGTGGTGACCCAGCAGGCGACCATGATCAGCTACGACACCATCTTCGCCTGGATGACCATCGGCATCATCTTCCTCGCCCCCCTGCTCCTCTTCATGCGCCGCCCCCCTGTCCAGCCGGCCATGGCGCTGGAAGCCCACGCGGACTGATCACTGCTGACACGGCCGGGTGGAACGATCCCGGAACAGCCGTTAGCCTCGCTGGCATGAGTCGCAGTCTTTCCGCCGGCCAGGCGCGCCGGATCGCTCTTGCCGCGCAGGGTCTGGCGGACCCTCGGCCGACCAGGCCGGTGAACCGGCGCGCGTTCCGGGCGCTGACGCGGCGGCTGGGGGTGCTGCAGCTCGACAGCGTCAATGTGATGGTGCGCACCCATTACATGCCGGCGTTCTCGCGGTTGGGGCCGTATCCGCCGGCGCTGCTGGAGGACGAGGCGTGGGGGCGCCGGCCCAGCC
>DATAVF010000232.1:0-62709 GCA_036267835.1 Caulobacteraceae bacterium
GTAGTTCCTGTATAGAAATGTTGCAACGTCTAAGGAAGGAGCGAACCCCTGTAAGTTATAGAAGTTAGTCACGTTGTTGTCCGCAAGAACCTGAGCGCTGACCGCGATGACGTTCTGAGGTACCTTCTGGATGTTCTCTTCGCGCAGCCGAGCGGTGACCATCAGCTCGCCGACTTGCGGCGTGTCCGAACTTTGACTGTTGGTGGCACCCGAAGCCGTGCTGTCCGAGGCTGTGCTGTCCGCAGTCGCGGTGACCGCCTCCGTTTGCGCTGCGCTCACCGGCGAGGCCTGGTCAACGCTTTGGGCCGTGGCCGCACCGGCACTCATGAGCAACGCGCCGAGCGCGCACGAAACCATCAACTGTGTCCGTCGAAGCATGCCGTCCCCCGTTTCCAACCAGATCGCGTGGTGTCGAAATTATGAGCCCACTGAGAGGGGCAGGCACCCGTGGCGATAACCGACCTACCTTGGGCGGAATATTCGCGGGCAGGCGCGCTTTTCTTCCGGTGTTTCACTACATGAAACTGGGATGGCCTTGCGCGCCCGTGGAGATTTTGACGGGCCTCGATGCGCGCGGTGCGGACGACGGCGCGCTTCGAGCCCGCCTCCCCTCCGCGGGTGCTGTCATCTGCGGACGGCCCCGGCCCTGCAAGGGTGATTTTGAATTGATCGACTGATCTGTCAGGGTGCGGTCATCTGTCCGGCCGGTGCTGTCAGACCAAAGTCGGGTTGTCTCCGGTGAGGCGCAGTGAGCCCAAGCCCAGGCGGTGTTACCCCGTGACTGTCCGCCACTCGGCCGGGTCGTGTCCCAGGGTGGTGTAGCTCGGCGGTAGCGGAGCCGCTCGCGACGCGCGCCCTCCACATGGCGCCGTAGCGAGCGAGCGGCGCAGCGGTGGTCATCCGCGATCTTCGGTAGGGTCGGGTTGCGACACTCAACTCTGACCGAGGACCGAAGATGACCGAAGACATGATGGCGCTGCGCGGGCTGATGGAGAAGAGCCCGGACGCGGACTTTCTGCGTGAGATGATCGGGTTCGCCGCCCAGCGGCTGATGGAGCTGGAGGTGGGCGGCCTTGCCGGGGCGCCCTACGGCGAGAAGAGCCCCGAGCGGCTGGCGCAGCGCAACGGCTACCGCGAGCGGGACTGGGAGACGCGGGCGGGGACGGTGGAGCTGCGCATCCCCAAGCTGCGCAAGGGCAGCTACTTCCCGTTCTTCCTGGAGCCGCGGCGGCTGGCCGAGAAGGCGCTGACCGCGGTGATCCAGGAGGCCTACATCCAGGGGATCTCGACCCGCTCTGTGGACGATCTGGTCAAGGCCATGGGCATGAGCGGCGTCTCCAAGAGCCAGGTGAGCCGGCTCTGCGAGGAGATCGACGTTCGCGTGAAGGCCTTCCTCGAGCGCCCGATCGAGGGCGACTGGCCGTACCTCTGGATCGACGCCACCTACATCAAGGTCCGCCAGGCCGGCCGCATCGTCTCGGTAGCGGTCATCGTCGCGGTCGGCGCCAACGCCGACGGCCGGCGCGAGGTGCTGGGCATGGCCGTCGGCCCGTCGGAAGCCGAGACCTTCTGGACCGAGTTCCTGAGGGGGCTCGCCCGGCGCGGCTTAAGGAGCGTCAAGCTGGTCGTCAGCGACGCCCACGAAGGCATCAAGGCGGCCGTCTCCAAGGTCATGCACTGCACCTGGCAGCGCTGCCGGGTCCACTTCATGAGGAACGTCATGGCCCATGCCGGCAAGAGCGGCCGGCGGCTGGTCTCGGCCTTCATGAGCGCCGCCTTCGCCCAGGACGACGCCGACGCCGCCAAGGCCCAGTGGCGCAAGGTCGCCGACCAGCTGCGGCCCAAGCTGCCCAGGCTCGCCGGCCTGCTGGACGAGGCCGAGACCGACGTGCTGGCCTACATGACCTTCCCGCCCGGCCACCGGCAGAAGCTCCATTCCACCAACTCGCTGGAGCGACTCAACGGCGAGATCAAGCGACGCACCGAGGTCGTCGGCATCTTCCCCAACGAGGCAGCCATCGTCCGACTGGTCGGCGCCATCCTCCTAGAGCAGAACGACGAATGGGCCGTCCAGCGCTCGCGCTACCTCAGCCTGGAATCCGTCGCCGGCTTGAGCGACAATGGCCTCGTCAGCCTGCCCATCCTGGCCGCCTGACCGATCCGGCCTCGCCGGAGAGCGCGGTGATCACACCGCCGCAGCTACACCACGCGATGGGGCACGATCTGGTCCGGGCCAGCGCCTCGTGGTGAGCCAGACCGTTCGATCTATGCCTTCCGATGACCCCGGACGGTCGCAGGCGAAGTGCGGCCAGGCTAAGCTTGGGCGCGGAGTCGTGAAGGCTAGAGTGGAGAGCTTTCGTGTTCATTGACTGGCAAAAGCCGGCGCGCGCCGGCCGCGCCCGCGTCGTCGCATTTGGCGTCGGGATCCTGGTCGTCGCCGCGCTCGTCGCTGCGGCGGTCGCGCTTTCGGGAGAAGCACGACCGAGCGGCGGAAAGGGAGTGGCCCAGGTCATCGTCGCGGGACGGCTACAAGCCTCAACCACGGAGGCAGATGCCGGCGATCCGGATCTCGCGGACGATGAAGCAGCGGCAGGCGCTATGTGGGCGCGGGCGAACCGGCCAGTTGGCGCCGGGGCCTGTCCCCACTTACCCGGCCGCCTTCCACCAGGGATGCGTCGACGCGTTCTCAAAGTAGCCGCGAGGCGGAGCTTGCCAGCGTGCTGGCAGCGTGGCCTTACCGCCTCAGGGGGCTCCAAAAGTCATGAATATGCAGACGCCGTCGCGGCGGCGGGTGTTGTCCCGCGTGCTCGGACTAACGGCGCTTATGGGGCCTGTGGCAGCCCTCGGCGCCGCGCCGAGCTACTCGTGGCCGAACAATGCGCGCGGCGCCGTCAGCCTCACCTACGACGATGGCCTGGAAAGCCAGCTAGACCAAGCCGTACCCCAGCTCCAAGCCGCCGGCTTCAAGGCCACCTTCTTCCTGGTGCAGGAGAACATGGAAGCGCGGCTGGCCGACTGGCAGAAGGTCGCTCGGCTCGGCCATGAGATCGGCGACCACACCGAAAACCACCCGTGCAGTCTGGCCCACTACAGCGTGCGTCGATTCCGGGCGACGCAGATCACCCCGATGGAGCGCTTCCTGAACGCCAACTTCGGCCGCTCTGCGAGCCGGCCCTACGCCTATCCGTGCGGGTACATCGGCCTGGGAGAGGGCTCAGCCAGAGACCGCATCGCCCGCTACACAAGCGCGCTCGGCCACGACTTCGTCGCCGCCCGCACCACGGTCGGTCCGCCGATCGCGCCAGAACGGGCGTGGAGCGAGCGGCAGCACCTTGCCGGGTTCGAGCCGACCTACGACCTGGACCGCCCGGAGCTGGCGTTCAGCTATCTGAACCGGGCGATGCAGGAGGGCCGATGGGCCATCCTCATCTTTCACGACGTGCTCCCCAAGCGACTAGGGGAGGGTGACACCAGCGTCGCGGTCCATGCCGAGATCCTGGACTTCATCGGCCGCCGACCGCTCTGGTGCGCCCCGATGGGCGAGATTTTCGGGCACGTCGCCCAAGGAGGGGCAGCTTGAGCCAGCGGTTGGTTGGCTGATGGCGGTCACCTTGAAAGATCGCCCGTAGCGATTGGATTAGCGCCGCGATGCCGCCCGCGAAGACGCCCAGCGCCGCCACGGTTTGTGAATCGAAGGGCATGTGGGTGGGGCCTTTGCGCCGTTCTTGACGTCCGACCAGAACATCCGCCTGAATCGCTCGCAAGAGAAAAGCACTTTCGGTAATGGTGCCGCGACGATAATGTCGTCGCCAGCCTGGTCACGGTCACCTGTAGCCTCACACCTGCGTGCTTGCCATGGACCGATAGTGGGGACTGTGTGACCTTGTCGGTGGGCTGGGCCTCGGAGGAACAGCACCATGCCACACTACGTAGGCCTCGACGCCGGAAAGCAATCGACAAGCATCTGCATCGTCGATGAGAAGGGCGCCATTGTGAAGGAGGGCTCAGTCCCCACCGAGCCGCGCACGATCATTGGTTTTCTACGCGGCGACGGGCGTAGGTACGCACGCGTTGGAATAGAAGCGATGTCGATGGCGGCTTGGCTCTTCGAAGGGCTCGCCAAGTCGGGATTGCCGGTCATTTGCATCGAGGCGCAGCACGCCCACAACGTGCTGAAGAGCCGTCTCAACAAGACCGATCGTAACGACGCCCGTGGCATCGCTGAGATCATGCGGGCTGGCCTCTACAAGGCGGTCCACATCAAGACCCTCTCAAGCCAGCGCTCCAGGCTCTTGTTGACGGTTCGCCGCCACTTGGCCCGAAAGCAACGCGACATCGAGAACCTTGTCCGCGGCGCCTTGCTGCAGTTCGGCTTGAAGCATCAGGCCGGGCGTCCGACCACCTTCCATAAGCGGGCCGAGCAGCTCGCCGCCAAGTCATCGGAAACGCGCGAGCTCGTGGCAGCGCTGCTTCGCGTGAGGGCCGTGGTTGTCGCCGAGGTCAAATCGATGGACCGGACCATTGCGGAGCTCGCGGCAGCCGACCCGGTTTGCGTCCGGCTGCAAACAGCGCCTGGGGTCGGGCCTCTAACGGCGCTGACCTACAGGGTAGCGATTGACGTGCCCGAGCGGTTCGCGAGGTCACGGGACGTCGGGGTTCACCTCGGCCTGACGCCGCGGACGTACAAGTCCGGTGCGGTCGATAAGAAAGGGCGGATCTCGAAGTGTGGTGACAAGTCCGCCCGGACAGCCCTCTTCCTGGCCGCGAAGATCGCGCTCGGCAAAAGGACCAGAACCTCAAGTCTGAAGACGTTCGGAATGAAAGTGGCCGCCGCAAGAGGATATTTGCGGGGGGTCGTCGCGACGGCGCGGCGTCTCGCAGTGGTGCTCCATAAGATGTGGGTGACTGGAACGGACTTCCGCCGCGAGCCTCAAGCCGGCATGGCTTGAGCGTCGAGCCTTCATGATCGCGAGGCTCGATCGAATAGTGCGTGACGAATTATGACGCCGCAGGCGTCGATGCGTCAGCTGCACATTCGACCGAGACAAGCATCACGGGGTCGAGGCGTCTCGCGGCGGCGGACGCCCTCAATGAGGGCGTAGGGATGATACGGCCGATCTTGGATCTGCGCCCTGGGGCGCGTCAGTACAGCTGGCCTGTCATCCCGGCCGCCGAACTTGCGACCTTAGCCGAGCGTGTCGCCCGCAAACCGCTGTTACCGCTGAAGCTGGCCAAGGAGTCGGTGAACGCCGCCCAGGATGCAAGGCCGGGTAGCGGCGATGCAGTCTTTCGCTCTGCACCAGCTAGCCCACAGCCACAACATGCTGCTCCACGGCTAGCTGATCGATCCCACCGGCCTCGACCCTGCGGTCCAGAAACACCGCCCCGTCGCGATTGGCTGAAGCGTCGATCTCCCGGGCGCCAGATAAGCCGTGGGAAGCCTTTTTGCGGGGCATCGTCAGACCACTGATCATCCTGCTCACGCATCAAGCCGGGGGTCGCCATTCTGGCTCCCTTTCATGCGAGTTCATGTAGCCGAGCGCCAAGGCAAAAAGTCGACGCTTCGAACCGCCGGATCGGCGCGTTCCGTAAAACGGAACAAGATCAATAGCTCGTCGCGTCGGCGCAAGGCTTCTATTATTCCGGTCGTTGGAAGTTGAGTCAAAGGGACGAAAAGAGCCCGAACCCGCCGACAAGAACGTGTTCGCATGGGAGGGACGCTCGCGGAAATGCATCAGTCGGCTCCCCAGCGCATCGCGGATCGCTGTTTAGGCGCTCTATGACGGCGCTCGCGGAAGGCAGCCGGGCTAAAGCAGGCTCCCCGCCGTCAATGTTGCGTCGGTGCTACGTGCTCTTCATCCTCATGATCGCTTACGCCTGCGCCTATCTCGATCGCAGCGTCATCGGGATCGTGCTGCCCCAGCTAAAACACGAATTCAACTTCGGCGACGTCGGACTTGGCTTCCTCTCTGGCCTCGCTTTCGCGGCCTTCTATGTCTTCTTCGGCCTGCCTGCCGCGGCGCTGGCCGACCGTGGCAACCGCCGTAACCTGATTGTCGTCGCCATCGCCGTGTGGAGTGTCATGACCGGCCTCTGCGGCCTGGCGGGCAATTTCCTGCAGCTGGCGTTGGCCCGAGTCGGGGTGGGGGCGGGCGAAGGCGGTCTGTCGCCGCCGGCGCAATCGATCATCTCCGACCTCTTCCCGCACCAACGCCGCGCCACAGCGCTGTCGGTCTACTCGGTCGGTATCTACATCGGCATACTGATCGGCTTGGCGCTGGGCGGCTACATCACCGAGCACTTCGGCTGGCGCCAGACCTTCTTCGTCATGGCGATCCCGGGCATCGTCGTCTCGATCGTCTTCGCCCTGACGGTGCGCGAGCCGCAGCGGGGCGAAGGCGAGATTCACACGGACGAGGGCCAAGGCCACCGCAGCTTCCTCGAAGTACTGCGATTCCTGTGGGTGACACCGGCGCTTCGCTACACCCTCATCGGCATCACGCTCTGCTCGATGTTCACCCAGACGCAAGGCGCGTGGCTGCCGTCGTTCCTGGTCCGCTCGCACCACATGACGATCGGACAGGCCGGCCTCATGCTGGGCGTGACCACCGCCACTGGCGGCGGGCTCGGCATCGTGATCGGCGGGATACTCTCCGATCGCCTGGGGGCGCGTGACCCCCGCTGGCGGATCTGGGTAGTCACCGCCGCCTTCATGGTCTTGCCGCTGTCCGCCCTCGCTTTCCTCTACTCCGACGACGCCAACGTCATCGCGGCCATGGCGTTCGCCAATTCCTTCCTGGCCGCCGTGCACCTGGCGCCTACCTCGGCGGTAACGCAGAACCTCACGCCCCCGCGGATGCGGGCCCGCGCCGTCGCCGTGACCCTCTTCCTGACCAGCCTGGTAGGCGGCGGTTTTGGGCCGCTGCTGATTGGCGCACTCAGCGACTACCTGCGGCGGTATGCCGGCCCCGATGCTCTGCGCTACGCCCTCACCAGCCTGAGCGCCTTCGCCCTCGCCGCAGCGGCCTCCTACTTCGCCGCCGGGTTTCGCATGCCAGCTGCTGATTCAGAGGCCCGCCTATGACAAGCTTTCTGAGCGCTGAGGTCCATACCAAGGGCCTCGCGGCCCTGCTGGAGCCGCGTTCGATCGGCCTGATCGGCGCCTCGGCCCACGCAGAGCGGATCGGCGGCCGCAGCCTCCATTTCCTGAAACAGTACGGCTATGCCGGGGCGATCTATCCGATCAATCCGCGCGAGACCGAAATCCAAGGCCTACCGGCATTCAAAAGCATCGCCGAAACGCCAGAAGCGCCAGACCTGGTCGTGGTTTCGGTCGCCGCCGCCCAGGTGATCGAGCAACTGACACGCTGCGCCGACAGAGGCGTCAAGGCGGCCATCGTATTCTCGGCCGGCTTCTCGGAGGCCGGCGAGGCGGGCGCCGAGGCTCAGGCGCAGATCACGGCGCTTGCGAAGGCGACCGGCCTGCGGGTGCTGGGCCCAAATTGCCTGGGCGTGATGAGCATCGCCTCAAAGGTGCTCTGCACGTTCGGCGCCGCGCCCAATTTCGGTCTGCCCGAGCCCGGCGGCCTCAGCATTGTCAGCCAGAGCGGCGCCTTTGGCACCTACACCTTCATGGCCGGCAAGATGCGCGGCCTGCCGATCGCTCGCTGGATCTCCACCGGCAACGAAGCCGACGTCGACTTCGCCGACTGCGTCGCCTGGCTGGCCGATGACCCGGATACCAAGGTCATCATGGGTTACATGGAGGGTTGCAGGAACGGGCGCAAACTGATGCGCGCCTTCGATCTGGCGCGGGCCGCCGGCAAGCCTGTCATCGTCATAAAGGTCGGGCGCACCGAGGCCGGCGCCGCCGCCTCGCAGTCCCATACCGCCGCCCTCGCCGGCTCGGACGAGGTGTTTGACGCTGTGTTTCGCCAGTGCGGCGTGCATCGCGCCGCCACGGTCGATGAGTTCTTCGACGTTGGCTACGGATGCCTGCGGGGCATGCGGCCGACGTCAGCGCGCCTCGGCGTGATCACTGGCTCCGGCGGCGCCGGCGTGCTGATGGCGGACGCGGCCGAAAAGGCCGGGCTCGACATGGCGCCGTTGCCTGCGGCCGCGCAGGCCGAATTGCATGAGATGCTGCCGTTCAGCGGCACGCGAAACCCTGTCGACATCACCGGCCAGGCCGCCAACGACCCAACGCTCTTCGGCCGTTTCCTGGAGGTTATGATCCGCGACGGCGACTTCGGAGCGATCGCCGTGTTCAACGGGCTAAGCGGCCTGGGCGCCGGCGCCGATGAGCGGCTGCAAGCGCGATGGAGCCAGCTCCGCGCCAAGCATCCAGACACGCCCTTCTACGTTGCCATGATGAGCGACCCAGCGGTGCGCCGCGCGCTCGACCCACTGCAGATTCCAGTCTTCGACGAGCCGACGCGGATGGTGAACGCCATCGCCGCCCTCCACCGCTTCGGCCCGCCGTCTGCGCCAGGCGATCGCAACGTTCGGCCCGTGGCCGCGCTGAGCGCATCGGCGAAAAACGAGGCGGAGGCGTCCGACCTGCTGGAATCCGCCGGCATACCGATGGCCCCGCGCCGCATTGTCACAACGCGCGAGGCGGCGTCCGCTGCTGCTACCGACCTAGGCTTTCCCGTGGCGCTCAAAGTCCTGTCGCCCGACATCGCCCACAAGGGTGACGTTGGCGGTGTCGTGTTGAACCTGGCGGACATCGAGGCCGTCGCGGCGGCGTTCGATGCGGTGATGCAGCGGACCCGCGCGGCCGCGCCAGGCGCCAGGATCGAAGGCGCCATTGTCGCGCCGATGCTGGATGACGGCGTCGAAGCCGTCATCGGTGTTCGTAACGATCCCGCGTTTGGTCCGATCGTGATGGTCGGTCTCGGCGGCTCGCTGGTCGAGGTCTTCCGGGATGTGAGCTTCCGGGCCGCGCCGTTTGGCCGCGACGAGGCTATCGCCATGATCGCAGAGCTGCGCAGCGCCTGTCTGCTTGACGCGTTCCGCGGCAAGCCGGCCCGCGACCGAGCAGCGCTCGCAGATGCGCTGGTCGCTCTGAGCCGGTTTGCGGTCGACCATGCCGGGTCCTACGAGGCGATCGAGATCAACCCACTGCTTGTGCGCGAGACTGGGCAAGGCGTCGTCGGCCTGGACGCCCTCATCGCCTAGCCGCTTCCTGGAGAGGTTAGCGATGTTGGATTGCAGCGACCCATCGGCGGCCAATATCGGCCGGCGCCAAGTGCTGGGCTTGGTCGCAGGGCTCACGGCCAGCGCCGGTGTCGCGCGGGCAGGGGCTCCAGCACCCGTGCCGGCGCGTCTTGAGGATGTGCAAGCCTACGACGCCCTCGGCGAGCATCGCACGGCTACGGACACCGACCATGCCACTTCGCGATGGCTGGCGCGTCGGCTGGCCGACGCTGGGCTCGCAACCACGTTGCAGCCATTCGCGGCGCCGCTGTTTGTGCCTGAGAGGTGCGAGTTGCGCCTGGCCGGCAGCGCACACCACTGCTTCCCCGGCTGGCCAGTCGCACCAACGTCCGCTGCCGGTCTGTCGACGACCATCGTTCCGCACGAGGCCCCAGGTCTCGCCGGAAAGATCGCGCTGGTGCGGCCGGGCTATCGGCAGGGCGGCACGTGGGCGGCGCCCGGCTTCGGCGAGGTGGCTATGCAGGCAGCCCGCGCCGGCGCGGCTGCGGTCGTCGTGGTGACCGACGGGCCCACCGGCGGCGTCATCGCCCTGAACGCCGTGCCATCGCGCTTCACCTGGCCGATCCCCGTGGTAATCGCCGCCGGCGAGGACGGCGACCGGCTGTCGGCCGCCGCCGCGGCCGGCGAAGCCGCGACGCTCGTCTCGACCGGCGTAGCGGGGCCCGCTGCGACAGCGACAAATGTCGTGGCCCGGCGCCGGGGCGCCGGCAAGACGCTCGTCGTCTCAACGCCAATGAGCGGCTGGTTCCATTGCGCCGGGGAGCGGGCGACGGGCATCGCTGTGTTTCTCGCCCTCGCCCACGAACTGGCCCATGGCACGGACGCCGACTTGCTGTTCGTCGCCTTCTCCGGGCACGAACTCGACGAAATGGGCGGCGGTTTCTTCCTGAAGCACGGGGCGCCAACGCCCGACCGAGTCCGCGCATGGCTTCACGTCGGCGCCAATGCGGCGATGCAGCCGCTGGCGCTCGACCGGGGTGCGGCAAGGCCCTCATCCGTGCCTGGCCCCGAACGCCGCATCACCACAACCAGCGCCGCCCTCGCCGCCGCGCAGCGCGCGTTCGTCCCTCAGGCTGGGTTCGGCGCGCCCTCATTGATGAACGACGCCAACGCCTACGGAGAGCTATCGATCTTCTATGAAGCTGGCTATCGAACCCTAGCTGGGATCGGCGGCGCTAACCCGCTCTTCCACACGCGCCTCGACCGGGCAGACATCTCGACGACACCAGCGATCCTTGAAACCGTCAGGTCAGCTTGCAGCGATTTCCTTCGCGGTTTCCCGTAGGAGTTCCATCCGTGCCTGCCTCGATCATCGTTTGAAGTCGGCAGGAAGGTCGATCTTTAGGCTCAACGTAAAGGAACCCAACCGGTCAGCAGCTCCGGCCGACCGTCGCCGACCGTCCGGTATCCACCGTCACCCTTCCTGGCCTCGTCAAAGACCGAGGAAGGTGACATCTCTAACTTGCCCGTCGGTGACATTTGCATGTTGCTGCTACAGTCCGGTTTCCGACAATCCCGCTTAGGCGCGGCTCTGGAGCCAGGTGTGCCGTTCGCGTGAAGCTGACTAAAACTACTCTTGCGCGGCGGGGGCCGGCTTCCGCCGCCCGCGCGGGGGCGGCGGGGGAGGGGCAGCGGCTCAGGCCGGCGCCGGTTGCCAAGTCCAAGATTGTGAGCGCGCCGCACTATAGTTTGCGGTGACCATCGGGTAGTCCGCTGGCAAAGCCCACTTTTCCCGATACTGCCCCGGCGTAAGGCCTTTGATGGCGAGGTGCCGTCGGAGGGTCTTGTAAGAGCGCCCGTCCTCGAAACTGATCAGCGCGTCAGCTGTGATAGACTTGCGGGTCTGGGCGGGCGTTAACCGCTCGGCAGCCGGCGCTTCAGCCTCCACGGGGCTCGCCTGCTCTGCGGTGCTTCCGATTGCTCCAAGGCTTTTAGCGATCTGCTCGATGACCGAGCCGACCTCGGCGGTCGCCACATGGGAGTTATCCTAGTGGGCGCCTGTCGCGGTGTCGCGCTTTAGTATGGGCAAGAAGACCATTCAATTGCCCAACGGGCGGCGCTGGGAAACACAAACTGCGGCGCACGCGCACTATATTCGGCCAGCTCGTTGTCAGCTTCCGCGCCGCCAATGGTTGGCAGCACGGCGTCCCCGCCGGGCACGCTGACACTTCCAGCAGACGCGCAAACCATCACCAGATTCACCGACCCTGCCGTCGCTGAGCAATTCCGCGCATTTCATCGCGGAGCCGCCTTACTGCGGATCATCAGCCGTAGCCGGAACTTAGCCATGGCCGCTGGACAACGGAGACCGAAGATTCGGCGGCCGATTCGTCTAGGAGAGTGTCGCGATCCGGTCTCCCACATCGGAGGGCGCCGGCTCGGGGGACGGCGGATGCTGGGGCGCTACCCCCTCTTGCTCCAAGTCAAGATCGAGATTCGCGTCGGCTATGGCCTGCCAGAGGCTTCGTATCCCACTGTTCTCGTCGGGTGCGAGCGCCCTTGCCCACGACCGTCGCCGCGCGGGCAGGCCGTGCGTCCGGAGTAGCCCTTCCGTCATCAGGTGAGGTTTAAGCGTCAAGTCCATCTCGGCCAGGGCTCGTTCGAGATGGATGAAGATGCGTAGCCCGCCCAGATCTATATCGCCCCAATGATAGGCCTGCGTGAGGGCGAGACGGGCTATGTGCACTATGCCTCGAAGAGTCGGACGGGACGGGAACCCGCCACTGAAAATCACTGCGCCCGTAAGGTTCGGGTTCACCTCTCGCGCGTGGCGGATGAAGGACGTGAAATTCTCGACAATGAGCAGGTAGGTCGGGGGTCGTGCAAAGGTGACGCGGGGCACCTGCTCTGGTGGAAGCCCGAGGTATGGAAGAGTTGGCAGTTCGAGTCCGTCGAGCGCGAGTGGACCGCTGATCAGGAACGGCTGCGGCAGACGTGTTATTCCAAACGCCCCAATTATCTCTTCTGGCGCCTGCATTTCCGGGACGATCGCATCGGGGGCTAGCCGCTGCGCAAGAGATGCCACGGCAGGCGCCAGCCTTTCCAACCTCTTGCTGTCCCCGACCACGGCGCGAGAAAAGCTCCTGAAGTCGGATTGTGTCAGGTCGTCAGCTCGCAGACGGGCGATCAGGGCTTCCGCAAGATCGATAGCCATGATCAGGCGGGCAGCCTCACCAGGTCCCAGGCCAAGCGCGCTGACATTGCGCGACCAAGCTGCCCGGACCTGATCGATCACGGCCCGCAATGCTTGCGATTTCGATCCGCGTTGCTCCAGCTGAGCCAGCGCCTGATCCGCCTTCTCGCCGGCCGGGACGCGGCCGAGATGTCGGTAGACAGCTCCCACGTCGCCCAGGCGGACGCTCTCTACATGATCGGCGCCGCCGGCGCGGCGCCGCCGAACGATGACGCCGCCCGCCCGTTCGATGACAGCGAGCTCACTGAGGCACGCGTCGAGATCGACCACCGAGATGAAGCCATCGACGTCCAGATAGGCGAGTAACCGTTCCGCCGCGGGGTTGGCCTCATAGCGGTCGAGGAGATCGGCCAGCAGGCCGCGGGCGTCGGCGAAGCGGCGGCGGCTCACTCGGCCGCCACGTCAGCGGCCTCCGGGCCAAGCCGCATCCGCAGGTCGTCATCCGTCAGATAGTGGGGATTGGCGGTGCGCATGGCAGCCCGGGCGTGGGGTTTGATGTAGGTGGTTTCGGCGATCACTTGGTCGCCGTAGCGATGGATGTCGATAACGCTGTCGAGGTTCTCTAGGACCGCGGCCCGTTTTTCGCTGGGGGCTGCGATGATCACCTGCAGTCCAATGTCTGCGTAGAAGTCCAGCAGCGTTCTCTGGTTCTGGCCGTCCATCTTGCTGAAGGCTTCATCGAAGACGGCGAGACCTATGCCCTGGCCGTCGGATCCGCTCGGTCGGCGCACGCCGTGGTAGAGGTTCGCTAGCGCGGCACCGATGATCACGTAGAACGGAACCTGGCGTTCCGCGCCGCTAGCCGTTCCCCGGCGGGTCTCGAAGCTTGCCTCCCGACCGGTCGCTGCATCGCGCATGCGCAGGTCGAAGCTGTAGTAGTTCCGGTAGTCCTGGAAGTCGTCGAAACGGAGGGTCTCGTCCTCCATCAGTCGTTCGAGCTGAGCTAACGCGGCGGCGTGACGGTCGTCCCGCGGGGCACCTCGGCCAAAGAGCGACGCCAGCACGGTCTCGTCGTTTTCGCTTTCACGCGCCAATTGGTGCAGCGCCGCAAACTCCGGGCGCACGTGAGATCGCAGCGCGTACACCTCGCCGTGCAAAGGACGGGTGCGGAGGGCCTTGTTCAGCTCGTTAAGGTCGCTCTCCAGGCCACTGAAGCGACTGTTGAGCGTGTGAATGAAGTCCGTCCGGAAGAGGCGGCTGATCTGATCGGCAGCATGGTCCGCTTGCTTACGGTAGCGGATGAGTTCGTTGCCTTCCAAGGCCGCGACATGTTCGTCCACCCAAGGTCTGATGTCGGCGAGGATGCGCATCTCCGGACCGGATGGCGCATCCGTATTAAATGTGAGGCGGTATCGGGTCAGCTCGCCCCTGATCTCGACTTGGCACGCCCGGTGGTCAGTCGCGAGCTCATTGGCTTCGCGCTCCATATCCTGCGCGATGCGGCCAGGGCTCTGTTTCGCGGCCTTGTTGCGCAGGGCGGCATAGCGCGCGCGGACCGGCGTGAAGAGCGCCAGGCTACCCACTTGCTCCCTGAACCGGCGTCTGCGGATGTTCAGGGAAAACCAGGAACCGGGCGCGCTTTCGCCTTGATCAAGCCGCCGGCGAGCCTCGCGGATCTCGGCAATGAGGGTGGCGCGCACATCGCGAAGCGTATCCCGGTCTGTCTGGAGCGCCTTCAGTTGACCTGTCGACCCATCCAGGGCCGCCTGCAGTTCGGGATCGACGAAACTAGCGACCCTCGCCTGGCGGCCGTGGATGTCCGTCAGCCGGTCATAGGTCGTGGAGATTTCGCTCGACAGCACCTGGAGTTCATCTTGCGCGGATGGAGGCGTTGCAAGCGCTTCAAGGCGCAGTCTCACATAGTCCAGAAAAGCGACGTTCTCGCTGTGACGCTTGTGGATGGCGGTTTGGTCCGCTAACTCGCGCTCCAACTCGCTGAGCATCAGGCCGGCGGCTGCCCGCCCGATCTTGTAATCGCGAGTGCGCCGCACCTCGACGACGATCCCATCATTGTAGGTTCCGTCGCGCATGATCGCACGGCCGCCGGCCAGGAGCTCGGCCTGGGTTGCGGCCAGCCTGACATTGCCGAGTCGGAAGATAATGAAGGCCATGGCTAGGGGGTCGTCGCTTCGGAGCGTCGAGGCTAGCGACCCTGGACGCACGGCCGACTCCTCGGTGGCGAGTCGGCGGGTGTTGACGATCCGGCGGCCCAGAAAGCGTTGGCGCTCACGGCTGAGCAGTTCGACCGCGCGGGCGGCCTCGTCAGGCTCGACCACGATGGCCTCCCGGTCCCGTCCGAGCAGAATTTCCGCGGCGTCTCGCCAGTCGTCCTGGCCCACATCCACGACCTCGCAGACCGCGCGCGGATGCATGCCCTCACGGCGCAGCAGAGCCATGAGCTCAAGGGTCGCCGGTTCCAGGGTGATCCGACCCTCTTTGGCCTGCTTCAAGCTCTGCTGGAGACGGGTGACCTCGCGCTGAGCCTCGCCGCGGTGGGCGATGGCTTCGTCGCGACGATCCAGGAGGAGAGAGAGCTTAGACGCCGCCGCCCGCGCTGCCCGGTCGAGGAGTTCGTCCATGGCCTTCGCGTTGCGGGGCCAGTCGGGTGGTTGTAGCCCGGCGCTTTGGGTCTGGACGGCATCCAGCGCCTGGAGCAGCTCGCCAAGACGATATGGCTGCAATTGGTCGCGATGCTGCAGCAGGGCCACCCCCTGGGCCGCGACCCTGAACCGTTCGGACAATCTGCGCAGCACATCGGTTCGTTCGCGCTCCGCGTCCCGCGCCTCAAGCGCCAGCATCGCCTTTTGTCCGGCGATATCGGAGACCGCCAGCTGCGCATTCAGGCTGGTGATCTGCGACTCGACGCGAGTGATTTCGGCGTCGTAGTCGGCCATCTCCCGGTCCACTGAGAGTAGGCCAGCGGTCTTGGTGCGCAGTTCAGAGAGGTTGGCGAAGAGCGCCCCGCCGGCTTCGAGCAGAAGCGCGAGACGCTCGACGCCACGAGCGATCTCTTCCCGACGCAGTAGGTCGTCATATCGGCTCACCTGCGCCTGGAGCGCCTGCAGAGCGTTCAGGCGCTCCTCAAGCTCTCGAATGTCCTTCTGGATCTGACGATAGCGTTGGATCGAGTCCCGCAGTTCGCCGATGTCGATGTCCTTCTTCTCGAGAAGGTAGGTGCGGACGAATTGTTCGACGCGTCGGATGTCCTCGAACGACAGCGCCAGAACAAACGCGCGCGCGAACCGTTCGGGCTCCACCGGGCGGCGCTCGGTGAATAGTAGCCGCATGTACTCGCGTATGTGGTTCCGTGGCGTGTCGGATCTCAGGAAACGTCCGCCCGACTCTGTACAGGCGCGTTCAAGACGGTCGCGTACGACCACCCAGGGCGCGGATCGCACCGTCTCATCGGCCAGGACTTCAACGAAGGCCTCGGTTCCGATCACCACGCCCTCAGCGACGTAGCGGCCCACAATTGACACACCTTCCCGAGGCGGCACTTCGATGCAGAGCCCGATCGTGACCGGCTTGCGGGCGCCGCTCGGGTCTTCGAAGCTCAAGGCGATGTGCGTGACCGACTCGCTGCGTAGAGCCTCGTGCTCGTTCAGCTGGCCCAGGCAGTAGCTGCGAAGGTCTCGATCAGACCGTCCGCCGCCTTCACCCGCCGAGCGGTTAAAGCGAAAGAGGTTCGCCGAGCCGCCCGTCAGAACGGTTTGAATCAAGTCGATAAGGGTGGATTTCCCCGACCTGTTCGGACCGAGGATGGCGCCGTTGCCCCCGAGGTCGAGGTCGGATCGCGTAAATAAGTGCCACTGGACGAGGGCGATCTTGCAGAGACTCATCATGCGAGGGCGTCCACATCCTGGACCGGCAGATCTTCCTCAGCCTCGTCGACCTCTGCACTCGGTTCCTCGTCGAATTCGGCGCCTTGGAGCAGCTGCTCCAGGTGGACGAGGAACTCGTCACCAGCCGCCAGCGTGACGATCGGCCGGATCGTCAGCTCCATGTCATCATCCTCGACGGCCCCGAGATGAACAATCGCGCGGCGTTCGACGCTCCGAACCACATCGCGAAACTGGACGGCTGGCATGGCCGCCCGCCGCCCGCGGGAGACGACGTCCTCGTAGGCGGCGTAGGCTTCGTTAAGGGTGAGCAGCACGGACCCGCCCTCTTCGATGTCGCCGTTGTGCACGCTCTCCTCCCAGAGGCGTCTCAGCACGAGGAGCACCAGCGTCTCGTCGATACGCATGCGCGGCGCGCTGATCCTTTCCAGGTCCGGCAAGATGCCCGCCCAGCCCTCATTCTCGCGCACGACCAGGCGGTAACCGGCGACGTCGAAGTAGTCGCGGAGCAAGGTCACCGCGACGGGTCGATAGAGCGTCTCCAGCAGACGCGCCGAACCATGGTCCTGACGGTGGATGAACTGGTCGCGCAGCAGCCGGGCGATCAGGTGAGTGATCCGCCCCATAAGCGCAGGATCCCGCTCCTCCAGTTGGCGAAATTCAGAGAGCATGCTTGTCCGCCAAGGTCACATGGTCACCCCTGCGGCGGACGCAGAACCCACTGGACCTGACCCATAGGTTGTCAACGGGGTCGTCCGCGGCGCTACTGAACTCGAAGTGCTCCAACAGCCGGCGAGTCAGCGTGCTCTCCGTGACGCCGGCAAGCGCTTCTGGCACCGCGAGGCGCAAAGCCTGGAACGCCAGGAAGTCATCTACGTCATCAATGCGGAGGTTAGCGGCGAGGCTTTCACCGCGCGGGGGCACTTGTCGCTCGAGGTAGCGGAGGACCTGCTGTGGCCGCACATTCAGCCTGCTGAGGTGGGCTCGCTCCAGTTCCCGCCGCAGCGCCCAGACCGGATCGTTCTCCCGTAGCAGAATTGGCGTGCTCTCGATCGGGCTGCGCATGGCGCGACTTCGGCCGAGCAGCAGCGGCGACCAGGGAGTCCGCACTGCTTCGAACGCGCCTTCGATCTTAAGCCCCCGGCCGGATGACAGGGCGCGATCGAGCTTCGCGATGATCCCCTCGCTGCGCTGGAGGAACGCACCGGTGCGACGGCCGGCGTATCGGACGGTATTGCGCAGGCGCGCCTCCAAACGGCTTCGATATTGCTGGATGCGGGCGAAGGCGTCTTCTATTCGATCGAAAACCCGCCGAATCTTGCCCAAGTCTTCGAACACGATTTCCCGCGCCGCCAGGATGTCTCTAGAGAGGCGCGCTTCTAGATAGGCATCGGCCAGGAGTTCGATCTCGACCGATGACTCCTCCAGATCCTGCAGCGCCTGGAAAATGCGATGGCGAAACCGGTACGGGTGCGCTGTCGTGGAGATAGCCGCATAGTCCCGCAGGAGCACCTGCTCGACGAAGTCCTCGAAGTAGTGTTGGAGGCGGCGCTCAAGGCTGTCGCTGGCGAGAATCTGGCGCTCGACGTCACGGAGCGCTGACAGAACACTGCGCAGGTAGCGGCCGAAGGTCGTGGCGTCGCGGGCGGATTTATGCAGCCCTAGGGCGTTCTCTCGAGGCATGAGTCTGGCCGCTTCGACGGTCGTCTTGATCTCGACGACGAGACCGCCCAGCTCTTCCGAGAAGCCTTCACGCATCTGGCAGAGAAACTCGATCAGGCGCATTGCTCCCGCGGGCATGTCGACCGTGGTCTTCAGGCCATATCGGCTTTCCTCGATCCAGCCGGTCGTGCGCAGACGGGTGTAGATGTGGCGCGCTCGCATCACGGCTTGCGAGGTTGCCTCATCGTCAGCGGCTACCGCTCGGCGACGGCGAAGCCGCCGTCCCCGAGCGGGCAGGATTTCGTCGAAAGCGACCGGCGTTTCGTCGTCACGCCACAGGTCGGGGCGATCCGACAAAATCTGGTAGATGGCGCCTAGGACTTCCGCCTCGGTGGGAAACAGCATGTCCGAGCGGATCCACGTCTCATAGACGTGGATGAGCACCTCTTCGTAGAGATGTCGGTTCGCACCCGAGAAGAGCGTGAAGATGTCCGGATGCAGTGCGCGAAACATTTTACCCCCAGCTGCACCATAGCCACGCGCATAGCGCAGAAACAACTGCCATGAGTTGTGATATCGGTACCCGGGGCCGCCTAAGCCACGCTCAGATGGTCGAAAACAACTCATCACCATCGAACGCCGGCGGCGATTGAGAGCCAACCAGCCACTCGCACACGAGGTAGCGATGCCTGGAACAAAAGAAGAATACTACGTAAGGGCTGTGCCGCCAAGCTCGATCGCAGGCTACTTCGGCCCGTTAGCTCGGCATTCGGCCCAGCCCTCTTGGCCTACCGTAACGTCAGCTCCGGCGTAGGTCCGAAATCTGTAGACATTTTTCGGATGTCGACTCTGTCCGAAATTTGTAGATAGATTTCGGACACGGTGGCCGAACGCTCTGACCTGAAAACGGCAATCCAAACGCGCCTAACTGCGGCCGCGCCTGGCGCCGTCTGGAGCCCCATTGACTTTCTTGGTCGAACATTCGGTGCCTAAGCCATTGGTTCGGCCTCCAGTACAGGAGTCAGCGGACCGCCGGGCTGGCATCGTGGCCGTCGAAGCGCAGCTCAGGCTCTGTGAAGCTGTCTTCTGACGCGTCGGAGAGCGGGAACCGCTCCCCGACACCTTCGCCTTCGCCCTGGCACGCGCTCGACAATGGACATTGCGGACTGGAGAAACCGGTCTTCGGCGCGCGGTCGAGGCCCACCAAGTCGACGTCCACGGCACACTTCCAGACAACTAGAAGCTGACGCGTTCTGTGGGTGGGACATGCTCAACAAGGCGCTGACGATGACGTTTAGTCATCCGCGCTGCCGGCTACCCCGCTCTGAAGTTGCGCAGCGACCGAACCGCTATCGCGGAGGGTAGAAGGGCAGCTGGCGCGGTCCCCGTCTCAATCATTCGTCGCATCTTGCCGAGACCGGACCCACGCGAGCGCTGTCCTGCGGTCTAGGATGGCGGCCTCGTCGTCGCTGAGGTCGCCAGTGAGAACGCAAGCTGGGCATGCGTCCACGCATTCAGGGACTGGGCAGTCAAGAATATGTTCGATCTCCGGTAAAAGGTCGGATAGCAATTCTACCGCCTGGATGGAAAATCCGGCTCCGCCGGAGGCCTTGTCGTGCAAGAAGAGGGAAACGGTGCGCGCTTCCGCACCGTCGGCTCGCCGAGCGATTGCGATGCCCATCTCGTCAGTCTCCACCCCAAGCCGTCGCGCCAGCGCCTCGCGCAGGGCAATCGCCAGGGCGAGGCCCGCGCCTGGTTGCGGCCATCGGGAGGGCTGCAACTCGAAGACGTCAGTGGTGATCTGATGGCCCAGACGCAAACTGGTCTTTAGTGCAAATTGTCGGGCCGGACCGCCGCAATCGGTCCCGCCGCCGACCAATGGCCGATGCGGTCCGGCGGCCTGATCATCGGCTCGGCCACACCGAAGGCAGAGGCTGTACCCGTCGCTGCTGGGTCCGGCGTTACAGAAGAAGACCGCGCCCTCGCGCGTCGCTCGCCGACGTCCTTGTAGGCCCTGCGGCAGGGCCGCCCATTCGCTGCCGCGGGCGGACACGGCGGTGGGTTCCGGCGGCACATAGCTCACCACGTCGGCGTCAGCGTGGGGGGCTGCGCGCAGATCAACGGCAAAGCCTGCCGGTTGAAGATATTCGAACCAGGCTACCGCGCCCGTCCCGCAGACAGGGCAGTTTAGATTGGCGAGGTCCCGGTTGCGCTGTGAGCCGGACTCGCCGCAATGGTCGCAGCTCCACCGCCACATTAGCGCCTGCACCTGGTGCACTGCCTCGGCCGTGGCCGGCTGCTTCCAATTCAGGGTCACGCCCGCCGACTTGTGCACTAGCCCATCGAGAACCAATTCCGAGCCTGGCGCGTATTCGCGGATAGCGATGTCCAGCTGTCGCTGGGGGTAGGCATTGAAGCGCGACTCCTCCTCCTCGGCGTAAGGCAGATCACGCGGATCGGTGGGGATGACAAAGGAGACGACGTCGGTCGGAAAACCGTGGCCCGGGAGAACGCCGCGGTTTGCGAGCGTGCTCAGGAGATAATCCTGACACAAACGCTTCAGCTGGATAGCCAACCGCTCCAGGGCCGCCGCGTCGTCACCGCAATTTGCGGTCAGGGCCTGTATTCCGCTCCATTCGGCGGCGAAAGCTTCGCGAGCTCCCTCGACGGCTCGGGCGGCAGCCTCGTAGACTCCATCGTCCGTGGCCAGCACTGAATGACGGGTCAACCGTCTGATGTCAGCGCCAAAGGCCTCACGGGTCTGCTGCGCTCGCGTCCACTCGGCCATACGCCGCGCCGCAGAGTTTTCGATCTTTTCCTCACCGACCTTATGACCACAGCCAAAAAAAGGGCCGGCGTGCATGTTCAGGGCATTGGCACCGTCGCCTCGAACGAAGGCGGCGAACAGGAGCGCGTTCACATGACGCTGCACGATTACCCGGCTATCGAGGGTTACTCTGGGCGCACGCACCTGCCTATTTAGATAGCGCTCGGGGTCGCGGAAGGCATCGCGGTCCAACGGCCGGTCCTTGCAGAAGGTGAAGCCCATTGACAGCGGTTGGCCGCGCCGGCCCGCCCGACCAATCCGCTGGCGGTAATTGGCGATGGAAGGAGGCAGATTGGTCATCATCACGTGTGAGACCGAGCCGATGTCCACTCCCATTTCCATAGTGGTTGAACAATTGAGGACGTTGATTGCGCCACTCCTGAAGGCGCGCTCATAGGCCCGCAACCTGCTGGGCCGCTGCTGGGCGGAATGCTCTGCTGATCGGAAATAGTCAGAAAAATGGGCGATGCGATCGCTAAGGTCGGTCCAGGCTCCGCGGTCACGGAGCGCGACTATGGCAGGGTCATCCGCCAACCATGTGGCGATCTGTTTGCGACCCTCTGCCGCCATCGAACCGCCGGCGCGACCCGGATAAGGGATTGGATGGCGGGGCATTTCCAACCGCTCAGCCGGCGTACCGGCCCCACCGGGCGTTCGTGCTCCATAGGGCGACAGCCCCCTAAGCGTAACATCGAGCATTCGCCGGGTCAGAGGGCAGTACCACGCAGTGATAACCGGCGCGATGCTGGCCTGCGCGAAATCCAGGGCGAACTTGGTTTGGCCCGGCCAGCGCAACACAGGCGCGAGTGCTCGCCAGGCGTCGTGGAAAATGTCGTCCAACAGTGTGCGACTGGCTGCATCGCCTTGGGACAAGTTGAAAGCCTGGCTAAGTAGGTTGACCATCATGGGCGTCCGTCCGGCTGGCGGTGGCACGAAGCGCGGCCAGATCACCTCCCAGCTCTGCGCAGATCTCTGCGGCCGAAACAGCAATTCCCGCGCGCCGGTTTTCGGTGGAATCCAGTGCAGCACGTCACGGGGGACCTTCACGGCAGAACGGCCACGAGCGATGAAGGTGGTCAGTAGATGGAGAAAATCACGCCAGTCTTGTGAAGTGCCGCCAAGGCCGATGAAGGAGGCGGAAGCCTGCGCGTCCGCCAGATCGTCGATGGCGGCGAACCGCAAGCGCGCTAAACCCATAGTTTCCGGCGCATTGGCACGAGGCGGCCGGCGGATGAACTCGCGCAGCAGGAGGAATTCGGCCAACTCGCGTGTGCGACTGAAGCGATTGTCGCGCCCAGCCCAAACGGAGCCGATCCACACCCTCACCTCCGGTCGCTCCGCCAGCACATCGACCATGTCGTTCCATGGAAGGCCAGTTGTGCCAGCGCTCTCAAGTCCGACAAGTTGACGTTCCAGCCTAGCGCGCAAGTTGACCATGGCCGGTTCCGTCGTGGCGCGCAGGAAGTCGATCTGCGTCCTAAGTTCCACCACCTTCGCTGGATCGGCTGTCGCGCTGAGTCGATCCTGCACAGCGTGGAAGATCATTGAGCGGACAAAATTTCGCTCCGAGGCTGTCTGCAGCTTAGCGGAGAGGCGTGCAGTGCCTTGGCGGCTGTCGGTAAAGGACAGCAGTTGGCGTCCCTCCGAGGGCGGAGCTGCGCCCAGCGCCTCCACCACGGATGGATCACGGGCGGCCTCGGGGATGGCGGCGTCAGCCAGCAATACTGGCGTCGCGCCTCCCAAAATGAAGGGAGCGCCGAAGCGGACCGGTCGGATCAAATCCGAGCCGTCCCTTTCGAGGGCACCGCAGGCAGGGCAGCGCTGCGGCGTTGCTCGATCGTAGGCGGTCAACCGCATGCCGCCCGGGACCTCGTTCGGATGAACGATACCGGTGGCCGGTGTGACCCAGAGCCAACGCGATCCTGCCCTCAGTTGACCAAGCGCTGCTAGCTTTCGCTCGCCATCGCCCTGAGACGGTGACGGAGGATCGGCCCCGTCATCGTCCGGATCCGGCGCATCGCGGTCAGCGTCGGCGGCGAACTCGTCGGTGATCCGAGCACGGCGGGGCTGCCGCAAAACTAGACCGGGGCGTTCTTCGACGTCCAGGAATGGCTCACCACAAGAGGCGCACGTGACGACCTCGAATAAGGGCGCGCCGCAGTTACAGGCTTCGCCGAACTGATGGTGGATGGCGCCGAAGGGCCAGCCGGTTGGCCTCTGCCGCGTACACGCAGGGTCGAGGCAACTCCACAAGCCCGAGACCGCCCGGTGGAAGGTATGGACCCTCAGCGGCGCCAGTTTTTCGCCATTCTCCGACTGGGCGTGAGCTAACCTCAGCGCCAAATCCGTTGCAGCCAACCCCAGCGCTTCGGCTGCCGCCGCCAAGTGGCTCCAGGACAAGGGTCCCGCGTACAGCTGCTCCAACAGTGGGCGCAGCCGTGGATGACCTCCGAAATAATCAAAGTGTCCGGCCAGAGGAAGCAGGCCGCCGGCATGTAGCTCTGGCAGGACGGGCCGCCGCTGGTGGCCTTGGATCACTTTCACGCGCTCACGCGCAGCGCCAGAAACGTCGGCTAGAAAATCCTTGAGCGCCCGCCCCACGTCTTCCCCTTGGCCAATGGTGGCAGAGGTCGCGACCACCCTCACGTCAGCGGGTGAGACCTCAAACGCCAAACAGACCCGGCGTAGCAGCAGGGCAATCTCCGCCGCTCTGGCCCCGACATAGCTGTGGGCCTCGTCCAGCACGATGTAACGCAGCCGACCCCTAGACTTGCCCAGTATCGGCGCGTCATCCGGGCGTAGGAGCATGTATTCGAGCATGGTCACATTGGTGACCAGGATCGGAGGCGGCGAGGCGCGCAGACGCGCGCGATCGGCTACTTCCTCAGGCCTCAGGTCCGCCACGCCGGCCTTTACCCGCTTCGGCATCAGTCCGTTGTAGAGAGCGAAGCGTATCTGGCCGCCGAAGGGTTCGGTCCAGGCCCTCAGCCGCTCTTGTTGGCTCGAAATCAGAGCGTTCAGCGGATAGAGCATGATCGCTTGCACGCCCTCCAAACGCCCCGACTGGTCCGCTGATTGGCGTGCCAAGGTGTCCAGGATCGGCACGAGAAAGCACTCCGTCTTGCCCGAGCCAGTGCCGCTGGTGACGAGGACCGAGCGAGGCTTCGCCTCCGACAGGGTCCGCCAGGCGTCCAGCTGGTGGGCATAGGGCTTCATGCCGCGCTCGAAGCGGTAAGGCCGATCGGGCGTGTCAGCTCCATCCAGGGCTTCCACCAGGCTAGGGTGGAGTAGGTTTCCGGCGAGTTCACCCAGGGTTTCCTGTGCCGTCACATACGGTAGTGCCGCCTCTAACACCGGCGCTTGGGTGACCCCGCCGGCCGCGATGTCGAAGGCTCCCAGCCGCGCGCGGATTTCCGCCGCCAAGCCTGCATGATTGACTCCAGTCTGCCCGATCACGCCCTCAGCGGTCCGGCGGCGGATCTCATCGAGGGCGGCGAAGGGGTTCATCATCTCGGGGTTCGAACTCGGGAGTTCTAGAGGGCCAGGGGCACGCCGCGCGCCAGTAGCTTGAGCGCGGCGCCATAGATGTCGGCGAAGGATTGAGGTTCGCGGGCACGCGCGTCCCGAGCACGCCGGATTTGTTCGGCGTCCAGCACAATGCGATGAGGATCATCTGGCCAAGCGGCAGCCGCCAAGGCGAGAGCGCAAGGCGCGTCCAAACCTTCCCGGAAACTTTCATCGAACCGGAATACGGGCAATCGCTCGGTAAGCGCCGAGCCGGCGCGGCGGAAGCAGGAGCCGGCTGCCGTACTATCCTGCGAGCGGAAGGCAACGGTGCCCTGACTCTCGTAATCCTCGGCTGTGCGCCGCAATCGGTCTTGGACGGCGTCCGTCAGACTAGGGGCCGCGTCGGTCGACGGCGTCGCCCCGACGACCAGCGCGAGCGCAGTGCGCAGCATCGGGTCGAGACCAGCTATGGCATCGGCGGCCTCGATGACAGCCGAGCGCGCCAGATCAGCAGCAGGGACGGCGTCGAAGCCATGGGCGATCAAGAGGCGTTCGAGCGTCTGGCGACGGGTGGCGAACGCGCTCATCCAAAGATGCAGGGGCGTCGCGGCCCATAGGAACGGGAGCTCCCGCTCCAGTAGCCAGACCTTTCCAACCAACTCATCGGTATCCGCCGTCGCCGCGAGACCGGCTAGGGCGGCGGGATGTCCCGGCAGCATCGCGAGGGCGTCGACGGCAGAGGGGGGGGCGCCATCTAGGGCATTGATCAACCTCAGCAGGAAGCCGCGGTCGACTGCCGCTTCAGCGGAGTCGTCGGCCAAGGTCTCTAGCCGTTCGGCCATCGCGGCGCGGCGATTGCCCCCTCGCGAAATTAGCGTCGCCCGCTGCAGAGGTCCTAAGCCTTCGGTGGGCAACGGACCGCCAGGCACCAAGGTCGGCCGTCCAATCACACGTCCATTTTGCCGAGGCATAAGGATGCCGGGACCCTCCAGGTCGTCGGGCAATCGTTCGATCCAAGCGCCATTCGACAGCACCCGATGCTGTCCCGTGGTTACCGAGAGCCAGTCCAGCCGAAGCGCCGCCCCGGCAGGAAGCTCGGGGACCAGCGAGACGCGGCCATCCGGACTGATGGTCAGAGTGGCGGCGTAGCGGCCTACCTTCAGGCGGCGCCCGAGCCGGCCTAGCTCCAGTGTAACCACATCGTCCAGACCACTACTGGCGCTAAGCAGACGCACGATCTCTTCCGAGGCCGCCCACAACGCCAGTTCGTCGTCGAAGGCGAGGCGACTGTCGGAGCCGTGTGGGCCGAGAAGATACAGGCGTTCGTGTCCCGGCGAGAAAGCGACAGCGCCGCGCAAGTCGTCCAGCATCACCCGCGCACCATTGTCCAGCAGCACGCCGTCGGTACTACAGAAGCCGCCTCCGGCAACGGGTGCGCGCGCCAGGACCGCGAGCCGGGTCTTGGTCGACGCCAAGCTCAGCGCCAAGCGGCGCACGGGCCGGCCGACGAACACCACCTCTAGACCACCCGGTGACGCCATTGCCGTCACCTCGTTGGAAGCGATCTCCAGCGTCCAACCCTCAAGTCTGTCTAAGCTGTAAACCACGCCCCGTTCACCGCTTGGTCGCGCTGAGATCTCCGCTCCAGGTGGCATGAGAACGAAGCGCTGTCGATCGAGAGGCGTGCGGGATTTCGGATCAAGCCAAACAACCTCAAGCGGACCCTGGTCACGCTCGGCGTCTGGGGGCTCGCTATCCCAGTCACGCCAGATCGATGGGCCACTGGGCCGCCAGGCCACTTGCCCATCTTGCGGCGCGCGATTTTGCAGATCGCTGTGGAGCCTCAGGCGTGGCACTCCGGCGAAAATAGTAACGTCGCCGCGAACCGCTTCGGCACCCTTTAGCACCGGCCCATCCAGCGCCAGCGCATGAACCTGGTCGCTGCCGGCACCTACCTCAACGCGATAGCCGCGTTGCCCTGGCGGCCCGGCATGCACTGAGCGGCGGGCTTCATAGAGGTGGCGTTCGCCTTGCCAGACCGGTAACATCCGATCTCCGCTGTTCAGCGGGAAGACGATAAAATCCGGTGGCGTCAGCAACCAGACACGCCGCTGTCGCGTGCTTAAAGAACCGCCGCCCAAGTGGATCAATGTCTTTGGCGAGGGGTCTGCTTCGTCGCCGTGCAGATCGGCGAACACTAGCAATTCCGAGCGCAACGGCTCGCCGCGAGGCCAGGTCAAGACCAATCGGCGGTCCTCCACGGAGCGCAACTCGACCTTTGCCGCTTGGTCGAAGGGAAATTTCGCTGGCGCCCGCGGAGTGCCGCGTCGCCGGCTCAGCCACCGCTGACCAAGCTCAGTCGGGGGGTCTAGCAGGCTCAGTTCGCCCGCATGCACTGACGCCAACGCTGCCGCCGCGAACACATGCAGCCGCCCCTCGGAAGGCAGCGCTAGCGCCATAGGTAGATCTATTTCGCCTTGCATCTCCAGCGCCAGGGCGGCCACCCAGCGCTCACCGTCGCGCACCAGCAGCCTCTGGCAGCCGGCAGCGCCGCCTATCCGCTCGGGGCGGCCGCCGATCAATTCATCCAATAGTCGCCGGGCTAAGTCGCCGGCGAGACCGATTGGTAGCGCCTCCCGCCAACCTGGCTGCGATCGGTCCAGCCAGGCGCTGGTAGATATCCCTGGCGGCGCCGCGGCGGCAGCTTGGCGCTTCAACGCGATCACCGCCTGCGCTAGCTCAGCGCACAGGATGTGAAACTCGTCATGATCGTAGGAGCCCAAGGTCGAGCCGGCCGTGCGCGAGAGCATCGTCGCGGCCTCCTCGTCGACTTCGGTGCGGGCTTCCAAGCGAGCGATCAGGGTGCGGAGATGAACGGCAATGCGCCCGCGCTCCCTTTCCAACAGCCGCGTCGGAAAACCGCCTTCGAGCACCAGGGATAGCAAGCGCATTTCGCCCCCTGCCATGCGCCGAGGCACCAAGCCCCACCAAGCCAACCCCTGGCGCGCTAGGGACTTGATAGTCGATGCCGCGAGTTCGCCAATTACTTCTGGGAACGGGCTATCCCAGCGATAGTGGCCCCCCTCGTATTCGCGCCGAAACCACTCGGCCACATAAAGAGCGAAGACGGCGGCGTTGCCAGGACTGGGGTGCGCAAGCCTCTGCTGCCGGTGTAACAAGCGCAACTGCGCCTTCAGCGCCGCAAAACGGGTCTCGTCAACCGCGTAACGGTAGAGCGGTCGTCCGTCAGCCGCCTGGAGTCCAGCTCGCTTCAAGATTTCGATCAGTACCGCCGTTGCCGGGGAATCCGCCACCGTCAGGCCTTCGATGCTGTCCAGGTCCGAAACTCGTCGAGACATTGCGATATCATTGCCCCAGACACCGGCCGGCCGTGAGCTAGCTCATTGCGGATGATGCGCGCTGATTGCACCGCCTTGGGGCAGCCCTTGGCTCCATTGCCAAGCTGGATGGCGATAGGCCCCCAATCGAGCATCTCCACCTCAGGCATGGTCTTTTCTGTCGCCCGTAGGAGAGGTCTGTGGCGGGCGATGACCTCCCGCCGCCTTTCCTCGATCCAGGGAAACAGGATGCCCAACTGACCACGCCAAACGCGCTTGGTCAGACTGCTGATGTCATGGCGCGCCAACCACGCAGCGTGGCGGATAGCCTCGCCGCCCCAGCTGTCCAGGCGCTGATCCGCGCCCTCATCGTCTAGGTCGACCCACCGGGAGGGACAAAGATCGGGCCGCAACGCCTCCCTCATCGGCAAATCCAACAGCCGTTCGGTGAGCCAGAGGTCCCAAGCCCCCACTTCCACTGCTACCGCCGCCTTAATGCGGATGGGCAAACTGTCCGCCTCAGAGAGGTGGGCGGCCGCAAAGGCCATCCCATCCAGTGGACCCACAAGCCCAGCAGAATCCAGTGTGTCCCAGTGTTCGTCGCTCAAGCCATCGATGGATCCGTCGCAGGCCGCCACGACCACGGCGGCATCGTTACCGGGCCGCAGGCGTCCGGCGCGCACGAAGGTCTGGATATCGGCGGCTTGAGCGCCATCCGATAGGTGGATTAGAAAGACGGTGTCGTGGGTACCTTCATTTACAGCTAGGGCCGCGAGGGACCGGATATCCATCGCCAGCGCCTCATTGAGGGCCGCCAGCAGTGCCATGGGCGCGCCCATGTCGATGGTCTGCAGCCTCATGAAGCTGTCACGGCCGATCTGCGCACCAAGGGCCCCCAGCATGCCAGCAGCGCCGTGTGCATCGCGGAGACTGATGCACCGGCCTTTGTAGATTCGATCAACGACGTTTTTCACGAACCGGCGCGGGCCTGGCAGGGACCACAGATCCGGATGGCGCACGTTAGCTCTTCCGCCGCGCCAGAGCGGCCACCACTAGCGGGTTGAGCCGGCGCTCAGCCTCATAGCTTTGCTGGCTAGTGTGGCGTTCGACGATGCCAAGCCGTTCGAGCTGGCGTAGAGCTCCTTGCGGATCGTCAATTCCCTCTCCCCGCATGAGTTCGTCTGACGCCTCACCGTCGTAGCCAAGCTCGCCGACAATGGTGGCGGCGCACAACAAGGCACCGTCGACCAGACCGAGAAGCTCAAACAGGTCCGGGGATAAATAGAGGTCGTCCATGCGCCGCCTCAGCGCCTCAACCATTTCGCCTATTGTCCGGCCTTTGGGCTGAGCAAGGAAACGGGGGAATCCGCCGGTCAATCGGCGGATTTCCCGTACCTGCGGTTCGTCCGGCTGCGCGCCAAGGGGCCCCCCCCAGTGTCGCTTGACGAATTGGCCAACGGAGCTTTCACCAAGGGGCGAGAGCGAGACAATTGCGTCGCCATCGACGGCAGCTTCCAGTTCCCTCCAATCAACTTCGTAGGGCACTAGCAGAACCCGCATGCCATAGCGGCCATCTTTGAGAGCCTGGCGGACGCGAGCGTGACGCGCCGATATCGTCATCATTTCAGCACCCAGCCACGGTCCTGAGAGCACGAGCAGGCCGCGCTCCTTTGGATCCACACTTGCAGCCGCGGCATCAACAGCCTGTTCGAGCTGGCGCAAGTTTTGGTAGCTGCGGTGGTCGATCCGTATGCGCATTTCTGTGATGTCAGACAATGACGTCGCGACCTGGTCCGTGCCCAGCGCCCGAGACGACGCCAAGAGATGAACGGCGCTAGCCGGCCGAGCTTCTGAGAGCAGCATGGTCTCCTGCCGCGCAGTCAGCGGCGAAGGCGCAGGGCCGCATTGGCGCCGCAGAGCGCCGGTGTCGAGGCGGCTTGGCGCTTCCTTGTCTGACAGCTCCACCAGCTTGCGTTCGATTTGCTCGCGGCCGCCCAGCATGTCGGCGATCCGCGCCGAACGGATCACGAAGCGACCGTCGGCCTGCTCGATCAGCACGCCCAGCCCTATCATTTCCTGCAAAAGGCCCTGGAAGGCGTCGAGCGACTGGTCTTCGGCGAAACCCTGTGGCCACCATTGCAGCGCTAGGCGTTGCACCTCCGCGTCCTTGAGACCAATTGGCAGCACTCCTTGGTCACGCCGCGCCAAGCTGTCGACCAACATCACGAAAGTAATCAGTCGATACCGCTCGTCCAGGTTGAGGGTGTTTTCAAACTTGAGCTGGATATTTTCGCGGAAGGCCTTGTCCTGGAACGTCTCCTCAAGGTCACGCTCCGTAACTATCAGGGGCACAAGCGCACTACCGGCGGAGATCAGGCGCCGTCCGATCGACTTGTTCATCCGCTCGATTAGCCCCTTGGCGAAGGCTTGTAGCAATGAAGGGTAATAACCGACCTGGCTTAACATCCGTCCGGTAAGAGTCGGCGATTTGAAAACAAAGCCCGCGGCTGCCATTGGCCCCTCGGCCATCGCCCGAGCTTCTGGAAGATCGCTCCCCATCAGCGGCCCCACGCGCACGGGTGCCCCGAAGTGCAACAAAGGGGAATTCGGCGTTCGCGCCAGCCGCTGCACATCATGCAAGCCGGCAAAGACGAATTTGCAGTAGCGGTCAGTCGCCTGCATCAGGTCGCGGATTTTGGCTAGACTGGTGTATTGATTGACGAGCTCCTGGCGAAGGAATTCGTCTGCCTCATCGACCAGCACTAAAAGACGCCGCCTTCTGTCGTTATCCAACCAAGCGTGGATTCCCCCTTCCACCTCCGCCTGGGTCTTCATCTCGCGGCCCGCAAAGCCGGACTCGCCTTTCAATTTGCGGCCGAGCCAGGGCCAGATGTTGTTGCCGTTCGCGCCGGGTAGTTCCGCTTGTAGGTCGCCGTAGATGACTAGCTGGGCGGGAGGCTGGTTGTGGCGTAGCTGAATCTGCTTGAGCAGCGCGGTCTTACCGAGCTGCCGACCGCCGTACACCAGGCACGAGCCGTTGCGATCCCATATGTCGTCCAGTTCGCTCTTTCGGCCATAGAACATCTCCTGCGACGTGCGAGCAGCAGTGTCCGCGTAGGGTTGCGCCAGACCCATAGGTAAGGCCAAGTCGAAAAGGTGGCCTCGCCGCCGGTCCGGCTGCGCCGCCAAGAACACCACCATGGCCTCATCGATCAGCCCGTAGGAGGCGGATCCGCCCCGTCGCCGCACCGCGCTCATGAACAGGTTTCGGCTCTTTAGGGGCAGATGCCCGGTCACGACAACGAAGGTCGGCGTGGTGGTGGCGGCCGGTAGCCGGTCGAGCCATCCCGTCAGTTCTTCTCCAGTTTTCACCGCCGATGGCTCGGCGAGGATGATCTCGTAGCGGCCGTTTGCCTCGCTGCCGAAGGCAGGGACTCGGCAGATTTCACGGTCGGCGATCTTGTCGGTGTGCAGGGTCATACGTCGCGGCGCATCTTGCGCCTTGCCCAGCGCCCCGTTGTCCTTCGCCTCTGCCGAGGCGAAGCCTAAGGCTTCCATCAATCTCGCCAGGGCAATTGGGCGCCGCGCCTGTGGGTTGCGCAGTTCCCGCCAAGCCGTCAGTAATTCGCGAGCCCGGTTCGCTTCACCCTCGTCCAGGGCGGAGAAGTCGGCTGCAGGATTCCGCTTGCGACCCTCCGCAGCCCTGATCAGTTCGGCGATGCTGCGGTCGTTCGACGAAATGCGCTCATATTCATCCGTCAGGCTATGACTGGCAAAGCGCTCCAGTAGTGCTCCCGCCCTTTTGGACGTCCAGTCCACATCATCAAGGGCGGCGTCGATGTGCTCTGCGAGAGTGGCGAGGTCGTGATGTTCGGCCATCTCCTCCAATTCGGTGGTGTCGCGGCCCCGGGTCTTCAACTCCTCAATGCGTGCCCGAAGAGGGACCAGCAGGATTTCAAATCCGTTGCGAACGTCCGCTTCGATTTCGTCCAATTGAGTGCCGAGGTCGGCGAAGTCGAGCTCGGTGTCTTCTTCGCGACCTTGTGCCCGCAAGGCAGTCAAAAGATTGTCCAAGCGGGTGGAGAGGCCCACATCGATCAGCGCTAGTTGGTCGGCGCCCAGTAGGTCGTCGATCTTTCCCCGCAACCTCTCAGCCCGGTTGGCCGTCTCGGTCGACCAAGTATCAACAGAGGCGCCCAGGGCTTGCTCCAAAGGTGGCAGCGCGAAGCCAGCCGCACCCAGCCGCTCAAGGAGCTGGCGCGCAGCGGCGAAGCGTCCGGCCCGGATTGCGGCGTAGAAGGCGGTTTCGAAGTCGGGGACCGTCGTCGCGATCGCCGGACCCTGTCGCACGATCGTCTCGGCTTCCTCGGCGCTGCCCTCATCCGCACTTCGCCGCAGGATCGGCGGATCGAACAGCAACAGATCGTCGTTGAGTGTCATCTCAAGGGTGAGCGGCGATTCTGCAGCGTCGGCTGACCGGGCGAGCAAATCGGTCACCACCTCTACAGCCGCCAAGGCCGGAGCCCGAAGAGGCGGATGGCTACTTGCTACCGATTCAAGGTCCGCTCGGGCGGCTCTGAGGTGACGCCGAAGCTCATGCAGCTTCTCCAATACGTGCTCACCCCCGGTGCGTCCGCGAGCATCGTGGGCCTCCACCCAGTGGCGAAGATGTTGCGCCGTCTGCCGAAGCCAATCGGCCAGACGCAGGCGCACGCCGGCCTCGAGAGGTCGATCCTTGCGGGTGCGATGATGGACGTCGAGCAGATCGACTCGATGCTCCGCGGTGTCCTCGTAGATCCATTCCTCCGCTACCCTTGCGAGCTCAGAGGCGTTCTTGGCCTGCGCGGCGACGGCGGAGATGGCGTCCGCAACCGGCCCCTGTCGGAAAATCTCTGTCCAGATGGTGATCGCCCGGTGGAACTTAAGCTTACGGCTGGGAGCCGTCGCAGCGAAGTCGAGCAGGGACTTGCGCGCGGCTTCCTCGGCGGCGCGACGATCGCCATCGGCCGTTGCCGGCTCGAAATCCGCGGGCGTCAGACTTAGCCCGCGCCCGCGGATTTCGGTGGTCACGAAATGGCAGAGTTCATGGAGTCCAAGGCCATACTCGCCGAGATTCGCGCGCCCGAGGATTTCAACACCGGAGGAATCGGGCGCGAACAGTGCGGGCTTCAAGGCACCGGCGAAGACAATCAGGCGGGTGGACGGCGTTGAGCTCACGTCCATGGCCAACAAGACTTCTTCCTGGAGCATCAAGTAGCGGGTCGTGGCGGGTATCAGCTGCAGACCGCCGGCCATGGCACCCACCGCCAGCGCCTCCACGACGGCTGGCGGCGCCAAGCCCACGCCCAAGCCACGTGCCTCGGCTGCCGCGGCGAGGTGATAGGCTAACCCGAAACGTTTGGTCATCAGCGATTCGGCGATCGCTGCCTCTATGGGCGTGTCCCGCACACCTGCATGGGGCGGGGCTGGTTCGTCCGGCACCGGCGGCGCAGACGTAACAACCTCGAGTTCGGCGGGCTCGGATTCAAGGGCTTCTGGGGCCATGCGTTCGGCTGCCCTGGTCGCAGTTTCAGTCTCCGCTACCTCGGCCTCGGTGATGGCGCCTTTCGGCGCTGTTGCGTCCCCGTCAGCGACGCTTTCGAGTGGCGCCCTTGCCACATCGGCATCATCATCGGATGACACAGGCAGTTGTTCGTCCGCTCGGTCGATTCCCTTATGGTTGATTGCGACGGCGACGGTGGCCTCGGTCGTTATAGCGCTGTCATCGTCTTCGCCGCCCGATGTCTGCCCTTTGATGAGGCGGACTAGTTGGACATCCACGAAAGTGATCAGCGCCTGGGCCGCCCTGCGCCGCCGGCTTCGCGCCGTTGCATAGGCTGTGTCCGCCGCGTCAGAATCATCCCTGGCGTGGGTCGCCCTGGCATCGTCCTCGGCGTTAGCCGCGAACGTAGCGTCCTGGGCGAGGCTCCGGAGCTCTTTCGCCGCCGTCTCCACCTCATCGATGCGCCCAGGATCGTCCGTCCCAAGCTGCTGTGCCAGAGTGTCGACGAGGCCTTCCGCCCAACGGCCAGTCACCGATAGCTGCGGTTCTGCTGCACGTAGGGCGTCTGCCAGGGCTGCCAGCGCCGTTTCGCGCTGTTCTTGCAAGGAGACGGCCCCGAGGTCAGCCCATTGCTGGTTCAGGGCACCTAGGCGCTTGCCGGCGGCGGCGAGTTCGTGCGTTAGATCCTCCCCGATCATCGCTTCGCTCAGCCGAAGCGCGAGATCATCGAGTTCCTCTCGCCAGCGCAGCTCTAGCAGCGTGCCCTCCGCCACCTCGCCCGCGGCGACAGCGGGGCTGGGTGGCTCGCCGTTGTTGTCCGACTCCCGCAACCAGCCTAGTTGCGTCCAATAATCTCCGAGGCGTAGAGCAAGTTCTTCGTGACTATCGACCAGTTCATAGACTGTCGCGACGCCATCTCGCTCGCCCTTTAGGGCGGGGATTTCAAGCTGGCTCCAGGCCATCCAAGCGGCCAGGTCCCACATCTCCTGCCGGATCATCGCGGACATCAGGGCGAAAGACGACCTTGGGCGGGTCTTCAAGTCAGGTAGCAGCTGTCGTGAACCGGCCTCGAATAGAGCTCTGAGAAAGCCTCTTCCGCGTTTGGAATCGAAGCCGTGCACCCGGCTTTCAAAAAACCCGAGTCCGCCAGGGAGACGCAGCAGTTCGCAGATCGAAGCGTAGAGATCACCGTCAGCTATGGCCCAGCCAGGTACGGGATGTAATTGGACGTGCTGACGAAAGAGGCGCTGCAAGCTTGGCGCCCAACTTAACTTCTCGGCGATACTACTGGCGGTGATGAACGATGGGAGGTGGGCATCGGTTTCGCTCCCCCTGACGTTGGTGGTTGTGCTCACATCATCCATCGCGTCCTTCCCCGACCACAACCTAGGCGCAATTGAAGTTCATGAACAATGGGCTGGGCGGTTTTTTCGGACAGGCGCAACGATGATCGCGCAGAAGGTCTCGCCCCAAATATCTGCTGCCGACGAGTCACCGGTCTGGGTCGGAGCCGTTTGCGGGACTTTCCGAACCTCGTGTGCCGCTTGGAGCCGACCGTTGTTTGAGCGTCGCGTTTGCCGATCTTAGCTCCCTTGCCAAAACCTAGTCGCTGGCTGTCCGATGTCGGCATGGATCTGACGAACGCCTCCACCTTGGCGCGGAGAGCCTGAACGGTTGCATCGCGCGATCGCCGCAGCGCCTGCGCAGGTACAGCCCCCGAACCAGAGCCTGACGCTCCGTTCGGGTCCGAACCCCCGCCAAAAGCCGCCTTTGCCGCCTCCTGATAGGCGGCACGTTTCGCTCGCGGGCGTGCCCTGGCCGGCCCTCATACCGATGCGCTGCGAGGCAGGCCAGCTTTCCGAGCCTCGGCGTCCAGTCCTCGACCGTCCGATGGGATCAAGGCGTGGACGGTTAGTTCCTCCGGTCGGGCGGCCAGCCTGGAGGGGGGGCGGGGCCATCGGCCTTGGCGGCGCAGGCGCAGGCGATGAGGTGGCGGAGCGCCCGGGACCGGCCGCCATGGTAGCAGACCCAGACGTCGGAGCGTGCGGCCAGATCGTCGGAAAGGCGCAGTTTGAAGTCCGCCATTCCGGCCGCCACCGTGCACACATCTGGTCATTCACGGACTGAAGCCTCCCAGACGTTTCTCAACTCGCACATGGCCGACATTGCCTTCAGTCGGTTTGCCCACACGCGCGGGCAGCGAAAGTCTCGCAGATTCGCACTTAGTGATGCGCTGGGTCCCGCCACTAACCTCGGCGTTTCAAGTACTGTCGGAACGTCGTGTGTTGGGGAAGGTAGCCAAGGTCCGCTCGTGGCGCCGTTCAAGCCGTCACTTGGTTAGACTTCCCGGCGGCGAGTTCAGGCCGTCACGTCTGCAAGGTCGCCGATCGTCGTCTCCAGAGTCAGAGCAAGTTTTGCCAGCACCGTGACGGTGGGGTTCCGGATCCCGCGTTCAAGCCCGGAAATGTAAGTCCGATGCAGCCCGGAACGATCGGCTAGTTCCTCCTGCGACCATCCCTTGGCGCGCCTGTGGCGCTGCAAGTTGAGGCCAAGCTGGCGGCGCACGTCCATGCCCTGAGAGGGCGGGAGTGCAGCCGATCGGACTACAGCCGATGAGTCTCAAATGTCGCGTTGACTGTCGCCGCGGGTCATGGCGTGACGGCCCCACTGAGACTCATCGGATACGCGAAGGACCAGTGGCGTCGAACGCTGGCGGAGGGGCAGCCCCACCGCATGACGCAGCTCCTCCCGGTATCCAAACCAGAAGGAGATGTTCTTGCGAAGAGACTTGGAGACACGCCCGCGGAGCGGACCAGGCCCGCGTGGCAAGGCAGTGCTTGTCGGAGCTGCGGTGCTTGCCGTAGCGGGCCTGGCGGACGCGTCGCCACGAAGACCGGCCCACGCACCGGGGTCCCCGCCAAGCTCCCTGCACGCGCGGGCCGTAGCGGCGCTGCCGGCGGCGCGCAAGGCGTTCGACAGCACGCTGACGGACTACCCGTCGGCGCGGTTCCAGGACGTCCACGCCCGCATCGTCCACTCGGTCTACGATGATGACGAGGGCCAATCTAACAAGGTCCCTTGGGCTCATAGAGGCGGTCTGGTCCTGGTCATCTGCGGCGAGGTCAACGCCAAGAACCGCATGGGCGGATACACCGGTTGGACCGCCTTTGCCTTTGAACCAGCTCAGACCGACATGGTGAGCATGTACGGCTATGAGGCGCCGACGCGGCTGTCGCACACCTTCAACCTCGCATCCCGCGATGAGTTGACGACCGTCCATGGCGACCGCGTCGACGATGAAGATGTCGGCCTGCTCTGCGGCGGTGATCCGCCACCCCAGGCGACGGACCAAGCGGATCTGTCAGCTGAACTCTCGGCCAACCCGCGCAGGGAGGCCGGCCGATGAACAAGGATCAGCCCGACATGGGCGATGTCGCGAGCATTCTCGCCGACCCGAAATCGCGCGCCTTCAGCGAGCTACGGGACCGGGCGGCGTATCTTCAGCTGACAGGAACCTACCCCACCAACCTGCGAACCCGTACCACGCGCCTGCTGACGCTGATCTCGTCAGCCGGAAGGTCTGCGCCGGATGTGGCCGACCGTGTTGTGGCGACGGGCATCGCCGACCAACTGCAACTGGCTACGCACCCCATGGTTACGAAGGTCCGCGACTACATCGAGCAGGGCTACCGGATCCGCGTCTCGCAGGGGCCCAACGTGCGTAAGCCCTTCTACAAGATCTGGCTCTTCAAGGGCGATGATCGGCGCACGATCCAGATCGACGGGTCGATGATGGACGGGTGGGCGTAGTCAGGATTCCCAGGGAGGGAGCCACCCACCATAGAAAAGGGCGGAGGCCGCGATGGCCTCCGCCCTTCATCTTTGACCGCCGCGGTGCCGTCGTCAGGCCCCGACGCGCACCCTGACCCGCGCCGGCGGGCAGGCGTGGGGCCGCCCGAAGCTCAAGGTTCGCCAGGACTGGCCAAGCGCCTCGTGGGCGGCCTCCTTGCCACTCAAGGCCTCCCAGCGCCGGATGATCACGTCGGCGTACTTCGGGTCCAGCTCCATCATCCGGCAGCGCCGCCCGGACTTCTCGGCGGCCATCAGGGTGGTGCCGCTGCCGCCGAAGAGATCGAGGACGAGGTCGCCCTTGTTCGAGACATCCAGCAAGGCGTCCTTCACCAGGGCGAGGGGCTTGACCGTCGGATGCATCGCCCGCTCCCGCGCCTTGTCCGCGCCGAACCCGCTGACGCCCGGGTACGACCAGACGTTGGAGCGGTTGCGGCCGTTCTTGCCGAGCTGGACGGCGTTGAGGTGAGCGGCCTTGCCCTTCTTCAGCACGAAGACCAGCTCGTGCTGAGAGCGATAGAGGCTCCCCATCCCGGGGCTGCCCTTGTCCCAGACGCAGTGGTTGATCTGGGCAAGACCAGCCGCCTCCGCTGCGGCCAGCACATTCGTCATATGCCGCCAGTCCATGCAGACGAAGGCAATGCCGCCGTCGCAGAGCGCGGCGGCGCTGGCTTCCATCACCTGGGTCAGGAAGCTGGTGAACTCGGCGTCGCTCATCTCGCCCGAGGCCTGCACAAACTCGCCGTGACCCCGCGAAGATGTCACGTGGCCCTCGACCGGGACGTTGTAGGGCGGGTCGGTGAAGACCACCCGGACCTCGTCACCGGACAGCAACCGGGCGACAGCTGCGGGATCCGTCGCGCTGCCGACCAGCAAACGGTGGTCACCCAGGCGCCAGACGTCGCCCAGGCGCGAGACCGATTCGGGCTTCGCCTCGGGGATATCGTCATCGCCAGGGTCGGCGTCGCCCACGCCAAAGCGGATGGCTTCGATCTCGGGCAGGGAGAAGCCGGTGACATCGAGGCTGAAGTCCAGGTCGAACGTGGCCAGCTCCTCCAGCTCCAGCGCCAGCACCTCCTTGTTCCAGCTGCCCAGCTCGGCCAGCCGGTTGTCGGCGAGGACGTAGGCGCGTTGCTCCTCCGGCGACATGTGGTCAACGGCAACACAGGGGATGGTGGTCATGCCGAGCGACTTTGCGACCTCGATACGAGCGTTGCCCGCGAGGATCCGTTGGTAGGAGTAGGTCACCACTGGGTCGATGAAGCCGAACTGGCTGATGCTCTTCTTGATCGCCGCCAGCTGTCGGGCGTTGTGATGGCGCGCCTGGCGCCCCGCCGGACGAAGGTCGGTGATCGGAACGTATTCGATCCTCAGGGCTAACTCGGGGAAGCGGGCAGCGTGGGTGTTCGGATCGTCGGTCATGGCTGACTCCTTTCATGAAGAAGGCGCGCGCCGGATCGCCGGCGCGGGCCGAGGGGGTGGTTGGAAGGTCAGAGCTGCTCGCGACGAAGCGCATGATGCCTGAGGGCGCCGAAGCGCCCTGAGCTTAGGTGGGAAGCCGCCGTCCGAACGGCAAGTCTTTGAAGTGCATCACGTTTCTACGTCAAACGTCGCCGTTCGCGCTCGACTGCCACGGCGAACAGAGCTCAGTCCGACACAGGCGAGTCGGAGGCCCGGGATGATCGATCAGGAGACGGCCAGGCAGGGTCTGGAGGCGCTGGCGACGGCGATCGCCTCGATAATCGAGGACGTCCATGAGCAGGCTGTGACGCCTGCCGGTAACAGGGAAAGCTACGCTGTTCTGGCGGCCGAACTGGGATCAGCCGGCAGCGATATCGCGCTCCTCGCGGCCGCCATGAAGATCTTCGCCACAAGGGCGGAAGCCGTCGAATAGCGCTGGACTACCCCGCCACGGCAAGCACTGGTCCACATCGTCCTCGCCCGGCTTCGCTCCGGGCTCGCGCTGGTAGGGGCCGCCGCGGTGGTGGCCCTCGAACCAGAGGACCACACCATGACCAACATCACCGAAGCACAGCGCAAGCTGCTGAGCGCCGCCGCGGCCGAACCGGAGGGCGTAATCGAAGCGCCCGCCGAGACCAAGATCGCCAAGGCGCTGATCAAGAATGGCCTGGCCATCTTCCTGCCCGTGGCGGGCGAGCGCCCGAGCCGCCTCCTGATCACCAACGCCGGCCGGGCAGCCATCGAACCGACTCCGATGCCGGAGCCCAGCGCGGACGACCCGGAGCCGCCAACGGCTGCGGCCGAGGAGGGTGAAGCGCCCACGGACACCGACGCGACCGAAGAGCCGACTGCTAACGAGCCGTCAACCGCGGACGCTGGCCCGCAGGCCGACGGCGAGCAAGGGGAGGGCGACGCCGCCGTCCTGCTGGCGGCGAGCGGGGGACGACGGGCCAAGACCAGTCCTACCGGCAAGCTGGGGACGCTGGTCGAACTGCTGAAGCGACCCACTGGCGCGACCCTGGACGACATGACCAAGGCAACCGGATGGCAAGTGCACTCCGTCCGCGGCGCTATGTCCGGCTCCCTGAAGAAGGGCTTCGGCTTCTCCATCACCAACGAGAAGACCGACGCCGGCCGCGTCTACCGGATCGCCACGGTCGAGGGCGAGGCGTGATGGTCGCTGCGGGCGCCATGCCGGAGAGGGTCGCGGACGATGTCCGCGCCCTCGAAGGCCTCAACATCGACGCTCTGCGGGACGAGTGGCGGCGGCGCTTCAAGGCGCCGCCGCCGGCCCTGCGCGCGCCCGACCTCATGCGCCGGCTGCTCGCCGATCGCATCCAGACCGAGGCGCTGGGCCGCGACGAGGAGCTGGAGCGGCGGCTGGCCACGCTCGTTCGCGCCTACGGCCGGGGCCAGAAGGTGAGCACGCCGCAGCCGATCTTCCGGCCGGGCACGGTGCTGGTGCGCGAGCACCAGGGCCGCACCCACCGCGTAGAAGTGCTGGATGAGGGCTTCCTCTGGGAGGGCCGCAACTACGGCAGCCTCTCGCTCATCGCCCGCGAGATCACCGGCGTGCGCTGGAACGGCCCGCGGTTCTTCGGTCTGCGCGAAGCCAAGGCCGCTGGAGCCTCCCGATGACCCGTCCGAAAGCCGTTTCGGCGCCATCCCGGCTGCGGTGCGCCATCTACACCCGCAAGTCCTCCGAAGAGGGCCTGGACCAGGACTTCAACAGCCTCCATGCCCAGCGGGAGGCCTGCGAAGCCTATGTCCGCAGCCAGGCCGGCGAGGGGTGGGGCGCGCTCGCCGGCCAGTACGACGACGGCGGGTTCTCAGGGGGCAACATGGCCCGGCCGGGACTTGAGAAGCTGATGGCTGACGTCGATGCCCGTCGGGTCGACGTCGTGGTGGTCTACAAGGTCGATCGCCTGACCCGGTCCCTGGCCGACTTCGCCAAGATCGTCGAGCGGTTCGACGCCGCCGGTGTGAGCTTCGTTTCGGTCACCCAGAGTTTCAACACGACCACCAGCATGGGGCGGCTGACGCTGAACGTGCTTCTGTCGTTCGCCCAGTTCGAGCGCGAGGTCACCGGCGAGCGCATCCGCGACAAGATCGCTGCCTCGAAGGCAAAGGGGATGTGGATGGGAGGCAACGTGCCGCTGGGCTACGACGCCCAAGGACGAGCCCTCGTCGTGAACGAAGTCGAGGCCGAGCAGGTTCGGCAGATCTATCTGCGATATCTCGAACTGGGCTCGGTTCACATGTTGCGGGATGAGTTGGAAGCGCAGGGCCGCCGGTCAAAGCGACGGACCACCCTGTCTGGCAAGGAGATCGGTGGGGCGGTGCTGGGCCGAGGCGCGCTCTTCCACATGCTCTCCAACCGCCACTACATCGGCGAAATCGTCCACAAGGACACCTCGTATCCTGGCGCCCACCCGCCGATCGTGGAGCGAGAGGTCTTCGACGCAGTCCAGTTGAAACTGGCCGAGAACGCCGGCGCGGCGCGTCGGCGCTCAGTCGGTTTGGAAGAGCGTGCGCCGGCCGCCCCACTCGGTGGACTTGTCTTCGACGACCGAGGAAACCCGATGGCCTCGGTGAGCGCCCGCAAGGGCAAAGGTCAGCTCTACCGCTACTACGTTTCTACGGCGCTTCAGCAGGGCCGCCGCAGTGACGCAGGATCGCTGGCCCGCTTCCCCGGACTGGCCCTGGAGGAGTTGCTGATTGACCGCCTCCGGCGCCTCGGCCTTGCCGTCGATGGCGCCACGTCGCTCCGTTCATTCATCGGCCGGGTCGAGGTCTCGGCCGGGACGATTGTGGCGCACTTGACGACGCGGCCGCAGGATCACCTCGCCTATGAGGCTCTCGGACCTGGAGACGACCTAAGCTCCGATGACGGCTCGCCGGTGCTTACGATCAGGGCCCACCTAAGTTGGCGCGGCGGAGCCAAGAGGGCGATCGGTCCTCAGGGGGCCGCGCCGTTCGTTGCCCCGAAGGTGGATCTGACCCTTCTGAAGGCGCTGGTCCGCGCAGAGGCCTGCAGGGCGCGTATGCTGGACGGCAGCTGCAAGACCCTCGACGAGCTGGCGGCGGCGGAGGGGGTCACCCAACAGTACGCCCGTGCGCTGACACGGCTCGCCTTTCTGTCGCCGTCGCTAAAGCGCGCCATTCTTGATGGAACGGCCAGCGGTGACATGAACTTGCAGATGTTCATGACCGGAGGCGTACCTCTGGCGTGGGCGGATCAGGACACGCTGGTCTCTCACCGCCGCTCGCGCTCCGGGTAGCCCTTCTCGTCCAGGCCGCGGTGGAAGCGGCCCCTGGCGATCCACTCGCCGAACTGACTGATGCTATCGACCTGGTCGTCGTAGCGGCTCCCGGGGAATGCCTGAAGTTCGGCCTTCAGGACCGCCAGGAAGGGCGCCGAGCGCGGTAGCAGGATGAGCCCCGACTGCAGTTTCTCAGCTTGCCCTGCCATGCGGCTAATCTTGTCCGTCTTCGGCTGCCAGCCGACGATCATCCAGGGCGGGTCGTCCCGCTCCGGCGTGGCCCTCAACTGGTCGCGCCGCATGTCGTCGAAGAACGGCCGACCGGCGCCCGATTTTTCGACGAGCAGAAGGTCAGGCTTCCACCTGCGCCGCAGCTCCCGGCCGTGCGCCAGCAGGTCCGGGTACTCCATCCTGACCCGGGATAGATCGAGCAGATACCAGTTGGGTGGGTCGTATCCCCATGTCGTGCAGACCGAATAGTCGCTCTGGGGCGTCGCCGTTACAGCTACATCCCAGCTCTGCACGCGGTAGAAAGTTCGCTCCGGTTCTGGCGGCTCGTCGTAGAAGCTGAGCCGGTCCAACCGGATTAGATTGCCATTCGGGGCGGTCGGGTCCTGCTGGTACTGGGCTTGAAAGGTGGTCGCGCCGACCGTGGTTCGAGTTTCTTCCAGGACGTGGAGGGGCTCGCGCGCCTCAAACAGCGGCTCGCCCTGCCGTCGGCGGAATCTGCGACCTCCGCCCAGCTCCCAGGTCTCGTTTTCCTCCGCGATGGACCGCAGGTTGATGTGTTTGAAATCGCCTTTTTCGATCAGGTAGGCAGCCAGATCGTCTTCATGCAGGCGCTGCTGAATGGCGATGATGGAGCCTGAGCGCTTGTCGTTCAGTCGGCTGAAGAGTGTCTGGTCGAAGAAGTCTTTGACCTTCTGGCGTTCGACCGCCGAGTTGGCGTCACCCGCCTTCATCAAGTCGTCGATGATGAGGGTGTCCGCGCCGAGGCCCGTGATCGCGCCTCCCAGGGATACCGCTCGCCGGGACCCGTTCTCAGCCGTCTCGTACTCGAATTCGACGGCCCGCTTCGGTGACTGGACCGTCCTGGGAAAGAGCGTGCGGTACCAAGGCGAGTCGATGACCATGCGAAAATCGCGCGCATGCTTTGAAGCGAGTTCACCGCCGTAGCTGGCGACGATGAACTTGCGGCAGGGATCAAGGCCCAACCCCCACGCCGGAAACGCTACCGCGGTCGTGATCGATTTCCCATGCCTCGGAGGGACGGTGATCAACAGCCGACGCGTCTCGCCAAAGTGAACCTGGCGAAGGGCTTCCGTCATCACCTCGACGTGCCAGTTCGGATCATACTTATCGCCGGGACTGATCGTCGCGAAGACCCGCTCGGTGAAGGCTGTAAGGTTCGTGCGCAGGATGGCGCGATACTCAGCGGGCGTGACGAGGGCGCTCACGGGTTTTCATCCCGGAGTCTGTCGATCATCCGCTGGACGATCTCCAGATCGGTTTCTTCGAGGCCGCCGTCCACGGGCGCCGGAGAATCGGCCTGCTCTTCGAACACCCTGTGGCGTTCGGCTTCCGCCAGGACGTGCACCACCTTCCGATGTTCCCGCTTGGTCAGCGCGTCGTAGATAAGGCCGCGGATGATGGCCTCAAGAATGGTTTCGGTCGTGACCCTGCCGTTGGTGTTGGTCTTCACCCGATCATTCAGGCGGGCGGCGTAGATCGTACGGATGTTCTTGGATCCCTTGGTGCGCCCCCTGGGATTGCCCGACACGCCTTTCTTCCATTGGTGTTTGCGAGGCGGGTTGCGGTAGCCAACGTAGGCTTCGTCTTTCGCCGGCGGCTCGGCCGGCGTCGGGGCCGGGGCGGCATCTAAGTCCCCTGGCAGAGGGGCAGCCGCTTCCGGTTCGGTCTGCTGCGGCTGCGGTTCTTGCGCAACAAGCGGCGTCGGGGCGGCCCGAACTCGTTTCCGGGCAGGGGGCAGATTTCGAGGCGTAGAAGCGGGCTGTAAAGTCGACATCGTCGTTGTTCCTTTGGCGGGGGGCGGAGGGGCAAAGAGCCCAAACCGGCCTTGTGTTGGCTGAGCGTGATGGTGGCACGGGCTGAGCCGCGCCGGCTTTTCGGTGCTTGCTGAGGGCTCTTTGCCAGTCAGGCGTTCGGCATCCGCCGATCGCCGCCCCAACGGTACTTTACCAGTCAGGCGCCACCGCGCCGCCAACGGCTATCCAAATGGTCTCAACGGACCGGGCCTTCCGGCGTCCTAGGCGGGACATCCGGTCAGGGCGTCGAAACGACTCAACGGAGCGCCTATGCCCTGACGTAGCTGTATTTGTGGATTGCCTGCAAAACGGCAAGGGGTCGCTCGACGGAAACCTTGCCGCCTCCGATCGGTGCGGCGTTGCCTGCTGTTGGTCATTCCGATGCAGGGTGGCCCGCCGAGATTCCCTGCTCGCCGCCACAGCGAATCCAGACGCTAACTGCTTGATTTCATTTTGGCGGCGGTCTCATGGGCCACCCAAATCGCGGGAAAGAAGACAATTTAGCCTGCAGAATCCCTGAAAATCAGCGAACCGGGGTGTCTCTCGTGGCGCCGGCCGAACGAAACGGAACCGACTAGCCGACGCCGAGAGACGACGCCCCCGGCGCGGCCATTTAGCCGACGAAATCAGCGCGCCGCCTTCTCAAGAAAGTCGCAGTATGAGGGAAATTGTCGCGCCTTTACCGACGCTTGCCGACCGAGCCCGCAGAGAGAGACCGTTGGTCGAGACTGCGTGGCGGACCGACGTGGACTCGAACTTTCGATAGGGTTTTCCGCGGCCAACCCTCGGAAGTGTCGGGGCTATTTCAACCGGCGAATCCCGAGAGACGAAATATTGCCGATAACTGCGAAATGGGCGCGGATCAGCGATCGGCCGGTGTCATTTCCCTATCGACGGTTCGAATCCCGGTCGGGTCTCTAAAAAGTGGAGAAAATACAAGGGACTGCGTGGCGGTGAGAGAGGGATTCGAACCCTCGATAGGCTTTCACCTATACACGCGTTCCAGGCGTGCGCCTTCAACCACTCGGCCACCTCACCCCCTTGCGGGAGGCGGGGAATATAGCGATGGCGGGGCTGGCTACAAGCGAGCGTGATGCGGCATCGGGAGGCGGGGCGATGTTCTCTGGCGGCGAGGCATGACGCCGGCGGCGATCGAGGCGCATTGCCTGGCGCTGCCGGGCGCGACCCTGGTGGTGCAGTGGGTCGGCACGCACGTCTTCAAGGTCGGCGGCAAGATCTTCGCCATGGTCGGCGGCAGCGTCTGGGGCCTGTCGTTCAAGGCCTCGGAGATGGCGTTCGAGCTGCTGCCGCAGGAGGGCGTGGCGCGGCCGGCGCCCTATCTGGCGCGAGCCAAATGGCTGGAGCTGGCCTCGCCCGACGCGCTCGGCGAGGCCGAAATCCGGGGCTACCTCACCCAGGCCCACGCGCTGGTGGCGGGCAAGCTCACGCGCAAGGCGCGGCGCGAACTGGGGCTGGGGTGAGAGAGCCTACTCGGCCGCGTCGGCGGTGTGCAGGCGGGCGTCGGCGCGGGTGATGTCGAGGGCGTAGGTCAGGCCGACGACGCCGCCCTTGATCACCGGCAGGGCGGTCAGGGTGATGGCCCCCACGCTGACCAGCGCCGCCGGCATCAGGATCCAGATCGGCGTGGTCAGGATCAGCGGCGCGCCGAGGATCAGGAACGGCACGATCACCAAATGGCCGACCAGCAGCACGGTGAAATAGGCCGGCCCGTCGTCGGCGGGATATCGGTCGAGGTCGTGGCCGCAGGTCTGGCACACCGGCTCGACCTTCAGATAGCGGTAGAACAGCTTGGCCTTGCCGCAATGCGGGCACTTGCCGCGCAGCCCTCGCAGCATCGAGGTGGGCGCCGAGCGCTTGGACCAGTCAGACATGCCAGGTCATATGCGCCTCGGCGGGCCGCGCCGGAAGGGCGGCATCACGCCTCGCCACGAAAATCGCCGGACGAAATTCGGCGGACGAAATTCGGCGGACCCGGCAACGACCGGGGCCGTGAACGAGTTCCGCCAATTGGCGCGCGAGGGAGCAAGGGCCGATGACCTATCAGCTGCACTATTGGCCAGGCATCCAGGGGCGGGGCGAGTTCGTGCGCCTGGCGCTGGAGGAAGCCGGGATCGAGTATGTGGACGTGGCGCGCGGCCCCGAGAGCGAGGGCGGCGGCCCCCGCGCCCTGGTCGCGGTGCTCGAAACCCTGACCCCGCCGCCGTTCGCGCCGCCGGTGCTGGTGGCGGACGACGTGGTGGTCTCGCAGACCTCCAACATCCTGCTGTTCCTCGGACTGCGCCACGGCCTCGCGCCCGACGACGCCGCCGGTCGGCTCTGGGTCAACCAGCTGCAGCTGACTCTCGCCGACGTGGTCGACGAGGCCCACAACGCCCACCACCCGATCGCCGGCAGCCTCTACTATGAGGACCAGAAGGCCGAAGCGAAGCGGGCGGCCGAGCGCTTCATCCAGGAGCGGATCCCGAAATACCTCGGCTATTTCGAGCGGGTGCTGAAGGGCGGCGGCGAGACCGGCGCGGGCCTGGCAGGCGCGGTGCTCTGCTACGCGGACCTGTCGCTGTTTCAGGTGATCCGCGGCCTCGAGTACGCCTTCCCGAACGCCATGAAGGCGATGCGGGACCGGCTCGAGGAGACGCTGGCGCTGGTGGACCGGGTGGAGAAGCGCCCGAGGATCGCGGCGTACCTGGCCTCGCCGCGGCGCATCCCCTTCAACGAGCAGGGCATCTTCCGCCACTACCCGGAACTGGATGCGGGATAGCGCTCAAAGCGCGGCAACGCCAGGACCCGCGACTGCTTCGCCGCCTTGGGATCCTTGAGTCGGCGTAGCGAACGCGGTCTCGCGGCGGGGTGCGCCACGAGACCGCACTGCAGGCGGCAACCCGACCATGTCGAACCCCTGCGCGAATGGCGGCACGGTTACCGTGACGTCGAGCGATACCAGCGGACAGAATGCGTCAGCTGGCTCAGCGGACGAGACGCTGAAATCCCGGGCCTGCGCGCCTGGCGAAGGCTCGGGCGATGAAACCCTCTCCGGCCGGATCAGCTGGACCCCCGACGGCTCTGGCGCCCCGCCCAAAACGCTGCAGACGCCGCAGACACAGGCGCCGCACACGCCACACACGCCGCCCGCGCCAGGGTCCGCCGTCCACGGTCCCCTGCCGCCGCACCACTGACGCCTCGGCCCCGAAAGCGCCGCGAACCCGACCCAGGCCTGGCCAGCCCGCGCGGTCACGGTTGGGGCGGAAGCTGGCCTGGCTTGAGCGCGATATAGCCGGGCGGGGCCAGATTCGCGGGGCCGACCCAATAGTGCGCATGATGACCGCCGGTCGCCGGCGGCGATGGGGCCGAGGCGGGCTCGAGCGCCCTCGCTCTGGGCGGCGCCTGCGGCGGCGGAGGGGCCACAGGCGGGGGCGTTGGCGCCACGTCCGCCGCCGCGATGGGCGGGGGTGGCATCGGGCGCGGGCCGTAGAGGGCGAGCGCGAGGGTCTGGCGACCAGCGCTCAGGGTGACCCCGTGCGGCCCGATCGCGGTGACCCGCCACTTGCCGACCTTGTCCCAGAGCCCGGCGCGCGTGGTCTGGCCGTCTTCTAGGACATAGGCGAAGCGCCGCGGGGCGCCGTCGGTCAGGCCGACCAGGATCGGCGGACCCGGGGGCGGTTTGGGCGGCGCGGCCGCCGAGGCCTGCGACGGGTCCAGCGCCGTGGCCGCTGCAAATTGAACCTGGGCCGCCGCCGCCGAGCCGTGGATGCCCGCCGGGGCGATCACCTCCGCCGGCGCGGCCGGCGCGGGGGGCGGGTCGTCGCCCGCAGGGGCGTCGGCGCCGAACCAGCCGCCTGGGGCCGGCGCCCAGACGACGGCCGCCGCCACCGCCGTCGCGGCGGCCAGGGAGATCAGCATCGCCTTCATGTGACCGGCAGGCTCACACCGCGCGCCAACACGTCGAGTTCGATCCGGACATCGCTGCGGCCGTCGGCGCGGGCGCTCGCCGTCAGCCGCTCCAGCACTACCGAGCGCGCATTCGCCTGCGCCCAGAGAGCGACGCGGTCGAGGGCGGTTGCGTCAGCGCTGCCGTCGGCGACGATCTTGACCACGGCGAAGCGCGGTCCAGCGGCCGACACGCCTGTCACTCGCGCCGCGCTCACCGTGACGCCGAGGCCGGCAAGCAGTTGTTTTACCTGGTCTTCAGGCGGTGAAACCTTGGCGTCCAGCAATGGCGGGCCAATTTCCGCCCGCTCCGCCGCCAGCTTCAGATCGTCGGCGTTGCGCTCGGTGTCGCCGAGCTCGCTTTGGGCGGCGCCAAGCGCGCTCGACTGGGCGCCGAGGCGCAGCCCCAGGGCGAGCAGGATCACCACGACCAGCGTTGCCAGCGAATAGCGCAGGAGGGTCGAGCGGCCGATCATCCGCAGGCCGCCAGGCCGATCTGGAACTGCTGCACCGTCGGTGCGGCCGCAGGATCCGTGGCCGCGCCCACGACCGGCGCCGCGCCCAGAGCGCGAAGGCCCGCAACCGCCGCGTCGCTCGCCGGCGCGCTCAGCCAGGCTGTGGCCTGTCCGTCCGCGAACTCGAGTTTCGCCACCTTCGCCGGGCCGCCCGCCACCCTGGCGAGGTCGCCAAGCGCGCAATCGACCACGCCAGCCTTGCGGGTCGCCGCGACGGCGCGCCAGGCCGCCAGCACGCGAGCGGCGTCGGCGGCCGCGCCGGCGCGCTGCCGCACCACCCCCGCGGCAGCATCGAGGCGGGTCTGCACCTGATCGAGTTCGTGGTCGATGCGCAGGTTGGCGCCCGCCAGGACGATCGCCAGGCACACGCCGACGAGGGTGGCGATGTTCAGCCAATCGACGGGCGCGTCGGCGTCGCCTGCGCCGTCAAAGCGGAAGGCGATAGCCTGGTCGTCGAGCCGCCCCGTCAGCCGGACCGCTGCGCCGTCCGGGGATAGTTCGGCTATGATCTGGCGCCGGACGAAGCCGACGGCGAAACGGTTCAGCCCGCCCTCGCTGGGACCCAGCAGCACCACGCTCCACGCCGTTTCGCCGGGCGGCGACGGCGAGAGGATGTCGATCTGCTGCGCGACCGCCGCGCGGGCCTGGCGCAGCGAAAGCGTCGGCAGATCGATCGCCCGCACGAACACCTCGTCGGCAACAAGCTCCTGCGGCGCGCTGTCCGGGCTCGCCGCCTCACTGGGACTGGCCAACGGTCGCCTCCTCGTCCGCCTTGCAGAGGCTGTTGGTCACGTCGTAGTCGCAGACTTCGGGCAGGTCGCAGCGGGGGGCGACCACCCCGACCGTCGCGGCGCCCACCTCGATCGAGGCGACCGAACCCCCGGGGCTGGCCGCGCTCTGCACCACGATGCGGACCGGCTGGGTCGAGCTGCCGCCATGCCCGCCTGGCCCTGAGACGCTGCTGACACCGTCGGCGACCTTCAGGGTCAGCGCGTTGCTGGCGTCGCGAATGCTCTGGGCGGTCACCTTGTCGAGGCCGGCTTGCAGCACCGCGCCGGGATGGGCGCATAGGTCCTCGGCCGCGTCCGCCTGCACCCGCCGCCCCAGGTCGTAGGGCCCCTGCAGGTCGCTGACCCGTTGTCCCAGACCGACGTACTCGACGCTCAGGAACGTCAGCACGGTGATGATAAGGCCGCCGATGGCGACGGCTACCAGAAGCTCGGTCAAGGCAAAGCCGCGCGCCCTCATGGCGCCGCCGCCGGCCGGGCGCTCGGCCGGACGATGGCCTGCACGCTCATCCGCTCGAGCCGGCCGCCCGCCATCCACTGCACCGTGAAGCGCACCGGCGCCGGCGAGAATGGATTGTCACGGTCGAGCGGCGGCCCCGGCGAGCGGACCCAGGTATAGCGGCCGAGGACGCCCGAGCCCGGGCGGCCAAGGTCGTCCGGGGTCAGGAGGCGGCTCTCCTCGTAGAGCCGGGCCAGCTGCCGCGTCGCGCCGACGCTGGACTGTGCGCGGTCGATCACCTCCGCCGACCAGATCAGCAGCGTCACCGACAGCAATCCGGTGAGCGAGGCGATGGCGGCCGAGATCAGCGCTTCGGCAAGGATGTAGCCGCGCGCCCCGCGGGTCCTGGGCCGCCGGAGACTCACGTATCGATGCCCGAGGTGATGGCGAGCAGGCCCTGGAACACCACCAGCACCACCGTGCCGACGATCGCGCCGACCATCAGCACGATGGCCGGCACCATCAGCGCCAGCGCTCGCTCGGTCCGCTCCCGCGCCCGGGTCGACAGCATCTCGCTGGCTTCGGCGAAGACCGACACGAGGTCGGTCGAGGCCTCGCCGACGCGCGTCAGCCCCAGCAGCAGCCGCGGCGTCGCGGGGACGGCCTCCAGCGCCTCCGAAAATTTCGCCCCGTCGCGCAGCCGCGGCTCCTGCGCCAGCAGGGCCGCGCGGATCCGCGCCGGTCCGACCGCGTCGGCGGCGACGTGGAACGAGAGGCGCGAGGGCACCCCCGCCGCCAGGGCCACCGACAGGCGCTGGGCGAAGCCAGCGAAGGCCGTATCGCGCAGGATGCCGAGCCCGAGCGGCGAGCCCATCAGCGCTTCAAGGCCGCCGCCGATCACCCGGCGCACCGGCGCCAGGAAGCTCAGCGCCGCGCAGACCGGAACCAGGGCGACCAGGAACGGAAACCCGGTGCGCAGCGCCTGGCCCGCGCCCAGCACCAGCTGGGTCGAGGGCGGCAGTTTCGCGCCGATGCTGTCGAACGCCGGCTCCAGCGCCGGCAGCACGGCGAAGGCGAAGAGCGCGATGGCGCCGAGCGCCATCAGCAGCACGAACGCCGGATAGATGATCATCGTCGTCAGCCGCTGCTTCAGCGCCGCCGACTCGGCCATCGCCTTGGCCCCCCCGCTGAAAATCTCCGACAGCCGGCCAGTCGACTCCCCCGCTCGCGCCAGGGAGCAGAGGAAGCGGCCGGTTTGCCCAGGCACGATCGCGAAAGCCTCCGAAAGGGGGACGCCGGCCATCAGGTCGGCCCGCAGCCGCGCGGCGAGGCGGGCGGCGCCGGCGCTGTCGGCCGTCGTCTCGATGATCTGCAAGGCTTGCGCGAGCGACAGGCCGCTGTCGAGAAAGCGCGCCACGGCGGCCAGGAACGCCGCCGTCGCCGCGTCCGGCAGACGCTGCGAGCCGCCGGCCAACACCACCCGGGCCGGCGCGATCGAAAGCGGCGTCAGCCGTTCGGCCAGCAGGCGGTCACGCAGGCTCCGCGCATCCACCGCCTCGCGCCGGCCGTTCACCGGGCGGCCGGTCGCATCGACGGCGCGGAACGCGAACGCGGTCACAGGCCGACGGTCCGGAAGGCGTCCTCGACGGCGATTTCGCCGTTCGCCGCCCGCCGCAGCGCGTCGTGAGCCAGCGGCTTGAAGGTCGTGGAGCCGGCGAGGTGGGCGCGGATGTCGGCGGTCGGCGCGCCGGCGGAGATCAGACGCTCGAGGTCCTCATCGAGCGTGAATATTTCGCCCAGCGGCAGGCGTCCCAGCCGCCCGGCGCCGGCGCAGGCCGGGCAACCCGGAGCGTGTCGAAGCCGCAGCGTCTGCGCTGGGAAACCGCGCGCCTCGAAGATGGCCGCCTCGCGCGGCGAAGCCACGTGAGGGGCAGCGCAGCGCTCGCAGATCTTCGGGGCCAGGCGCTGGGCTGAAATGCCGATCAGGAGGCCGGCCAGCAGGTAGCGTTCGACGCCGAGATCGGCGAGCCGCGCCGGCGCGCCGGCGGCGTCGTTGGCGTGCAGGGTCGCCAGCACCAGGTGGCCGGTCAGCGCCGCCTGCACGGCGAGGCGCGCGGTCTCGGCGTCGCGGATCTCGCCCACCAGGATCACGTCGGGGTCGTGGCGCAGGAAGGCGCGCAGCGCCGAGGCGAAGGTCACCCCCGCGGCCTCGTTGACCTGGGTCTGGTTGATGGCGTCGAAGACGTACTCGATCGGGTCCTCGATGGTCAGCACCTTGCGATCGCGCGTCGCCAGCCGTCTCAGCGCCGCATAGAGGGTGGTCGTCTTGCCGCTGCCGGTGGGACCGGTGACCAGGATCAGCCCGTAAGGCCGGCGCAGCTGCGCCTCGAACGCCTCCATGATCGGCGGGTCGAAGCCGAGGCTGTTCAGGGTGAAGTCGACGCCCTGGCGGGTCAGGATGCGCAGCACGGCGGACTCGCCATCGACCGTGGGCGTGGTCGAGATGCGCAGATCCGTCATCCGCCCGCGCAGCGACAGCGTCGCGCGGCCGTCCTGCGGCGCGCGGGTCGAGGCCACGTCGAGGTCGGCCAGCACCTTCGCCCGGGCGATGACCCCCGCGCCGAAGGCCGAGGAGATCGGCTCCAGGTCGCGCAAGGCGCCATCGACGCGCATGCGCACCACGCAGCGCCCCGACTTCTGCTCGAAGTGCAGGTCGGAGGCCCTCTCCGCCAGGGCCCGCTCCAACGCCCCGTCGAGATAGCGCACCACCGGCGCGTCGCTAGCGAAGTCCTTGAGCCGCTCGGCGTCGGCCGGCAGGCCGCCGCCCGCGCCCAACGCCGCCGCGTCCGCGATCCCGCGGTGGCTCGCTGCGCGCCACTGATCGAAGGTGACAGTGCGGAAGCTGACCTGCCGCCCGAGGGCGAACTCCACGCCGCGCCGCAGATCCATGGCCCCCGGATCGACGAGGCCGATCACACACCCGTCGGGCCCGTCGGCCAGCACCATCGCGTGGTTCTCGGCCAGATAGGTCTCGTTGAGACCGGCGGGCGGCTTGATCGGGGCGTCGGCGGGCGGGCCGTCCCACAGCGGCAGGCCGTAGAGGCCGGCCATCGCCTCGGCGATATCCTGGTCGGCCGCGAGGCCGAGAAGGCTGGCCGCCACCGCCGGCCGGCGGCGGCCATCCGCGACGGCGACGGCCAGCCGGTCGGTCTGGGAGGCGTCGAGCCCAAGCGCCCGCGCCAGCTCCTGCGCCGCGGCGACGTCGCGCTTCGCCAGCGCCGGACGCACGACCTCGCCCGCGCCAGCGTCATCTTGCGGCAGCGGCGAGGGCAGGCTTGTCAGTGGACTTTTGGAAGAGGCCCGCGGCATAGTCGGCTTGCGTTGAAAGTCGGGTTCACCATGACGCGTTTGAGCTTAAGGCGGAAGCATGCGCCGAGCGCAAAAGTTCGCCTGTCCGGTTACACACTCACGGAAATGCTTGTGGTCATCGCGATCATCGGCGTCATCGCCGCCGTCGTGATTCCGGAAACTATCGGCCAACTCGGCAAGGCTCAGTCGCGCGCTGCGAAACTGAAGTTGCAGAGCATCGCCGCCGCGCTTGAACTCTACCAGGGCGATACAGGACGGTACCCCACGGCGCAGGAGGGCATGCAGGCTCTGATCGCGCAGCCGGAAGGGGTGCAGAATTGGACCGGCCCCTACCTGCACGGCAAGGACCAGCTGAACGACCCCTGGGGCCATCCCTATCACTACGTCGTCACGACAACCGGGGTCTCCGTCAGCACCCTTGGAGCGGACAACAAGGACGGCGGCGACGGCGCGGACAAAGACATTACGGTCAGCGTCCCGTGAACCTGGCAGTCGTAGCTTCCCGGCGACTGCGCGCGGCAATCGTCCTGCTCGCGCTGGCCGCCCTCGCCGGCTGCGCCGACGTGCCGAGGGGCACCAGCGGCCTGCCCAGCCTGCCGCACGCGTCGCCCAACGCGCCGCCGCCGCTGGATGCGCCAGCGACGACCGTCCCGCAGACGCCGGCCGAACTGCAGCCCTGGCGCGAACAGGCCGCCAAGCCACCGCCCTCGACAACCGCGGCGCAAACGACCGTGCGCCTGCCGGCGCCCCCCATCACGGTGAACGTCACGCTTGACCGCGCGCCGATCGCGGCCGCCGCCGAGGCGGTCCTGGGGGACACGCTGCAGCGGTCCTACCGGGTCGATCCCGGCGTGACCGGCGACGTCTCGGTGAAGCTGATTGGCGACATGACCGAAGCCGACATCCTGACCACCTTCGACCAAGCGCTCCGGGCCTCCGGCGCGGCGTTGATCGATTCGCCCGGCGGCGGGATCGCTGTGGTGGCGGCGAAGGATGCGCCGATCTTCACGCTAGCGCCTGACGACCAGGCGACGCCCAGCGCGGAGATGGTCGGCGGCCTCGCCATCTACGGGGCGCGCAACATCGGCGCCGAGCAGATCGTCAAGCTGCTGACACCGATGGCCCAGGGCCACGCCGACGTGCACGCCGACGAGTCGGAGGAGCACGTGTTCATTTCCGGCGATCCGGCCACCGTGAACGCCCTGGCCCGCGCGGCGGCGCTGTTCGACGTCGACTGGCTGCGCGGCCGCAACTTCGAGTTCTACCCGCTGCGCTACGCTTCGGCGGCCGCCGTCAGCGACGACGTCGAGAAGGTTCTCGGTGGCCATGACGGCCCCGTCGGCAGCCAGGTCGAGCTGATCACCATCGACCGGCTCAACGCCATCATCGTCGCGGCGAAATCGTCCGACCTGCTCGACCAGACCGTCCACTGGATCCAGCGAATGGACCAGCCGGCTTCGCCCTCGGAGGAGCGGCTGCGCGTGGTGCACCTCGACAATCTGGTTGCGACCGATTTCGTCAAGACCATCTCGGATCTGTTTGCCCGCGCGCCGGCCCCTGGCGCCATCGTCGGTCCGAACCGGCCAGGCTCGATGGCCACCGTCACCGCCGATCCGCGCTCGAACTCGGTGATCATGTACGCCGACGACGCCGAGTATCAGAGCCTGCTCGGGATCGTGCGCGAGCTCGATGTGACGCCGCCGCAAGTGCTGATCGAGGCCACCGTCGCGGAGGTTCAGCTGAACGACCGTCTACAGTTCGGGGTGCAGTGGTATCTCCAGAGCCTGCCCTCGGTCTCGGGCGGATTCCTGAGCGGCACGGGCGGGCCTCTCGCCGGCGCGAACCCCATTGCCCCGACCTTCCCTGGCCTCAACCTCACCTATATGGGCACGAACATTCAGGTGGCGCTGAATGCGCTGTCGACGGTCACCGAGGTGCAACTGCTGGCGACGCCGCGGATGCTGGTGCTGGCCAACGACACCGCGACGCTGCAGGTCGGCAGTTCGGTGCCGATCATCACGTCGAGCAGTTCCGGCATCCAGGCCGACAGCCTGGTGGTGAATTCCGTCGAGTACCGCGACACCGGCGTGGTTCTGACCGTGACGCCGCGGGTCGGCGCGGGCGGCGAGATCTACATCGACGTCCAGCAGGAGGTGAGCGACGTCTCCAGCACCACCAGCTCCGACATCGACTCGCCGACCATCGACCAGCGCAAGTTCCACACCCAGATCGCCGTGCAGAACGGCCAGGTGATCGCCATCGGCGGCCTGATCCAGACCAACCGCACCAAGTCGCAGTCGGGGGTGCCGGGCATCAGCCGGATCCCGATCCTCGGCGCGGCCTTCCGGCAGCGGCAGGACACCAAATCCCGCGACGAACTGGTGGTGTTCCTGAAGCCGACGCTGGTGCGCTCGCGATCGGAGGCGGACGCCATCACCGACGAACTGGCCGCGGGCCTGCGCGCACTCGGGTATGGCCGGCGCTAACCCCCGGCGCGCGGCGGGGTTCACGCTTCCGCTGACAATGGCGCTCGGGTTCGGGCTGATGTCGCTGGCGAGCGCCATCGTCGGGCTGGTGGTGGTGAGTGACGAGCAGGCGAAACACGACGTGCGCCAGTTCGTGGACGCAACCACGCTGGAGTCGGCCATCGAAGCCGGACTGTTCGGCCTCGAGAAGGACGGTGTGCCGCAGGCCGGCGAGTGGTTCGAGCAACAGCGCATCAACGGCCTCGAGGTGCGGCTGCTCTTCGCCTCCACCGAGCACAAGCCGGACATCGGCAAGGACGGCGCAGCCCCCGTCGCCGCGGCGCTGTCGGACGCGGGCCTGCGGCAGCGCGTCTCGGCAGCGTTCGTCCCGGGCAAACCGGGAGACCAGCCGCCGGTGTTCACCCGGTTCTCGGACTTCGTCGCGGCGGCCGGCGCCGACGCCGCCGAGGAGGATTGTCTGCGGCGGCGGCTCACGCTTGGCCGGGTCGGCGGCCAGCCCACGCCGATCCCGCCGGACACCGGCCTGATCCCGCCGCGCCAGCCGCTCACCGCCGGCGACGTGATCGACGTGCGCGCCGAGATCGTGGAGCCGGACGGCGAACGCAGCGTGCTCTGGCGGCGGGTTCGCTTCACCGGCAGGCCCGAGCGGCCGTGGCTGACGCACGACTGGCGCCAGCTGCATCTCGGCCGATCCGACATCGACTGCGCCCAGATGGCGACGGCGGCGCCCTCCTTCAGCGACTTCAGGCTGAGCCATTGAGCGACACCGCGCTGGTCGCCGAGCGCGCGCTCTTCCTGCTCACCGGCCCCTTCGCGGGCGACTATGTCGCGACCCTCGCCAGCGCGTGGCCGCGCGCTCCGAGACCGATCCTGGGCCGGTCGTGCTGCGCGCGCTGCGGCGCGGCCATCGCTGCGTCACGCGCGATCCCGCTGGTCTCCTGGGCGATGCTGGGCGGCCGCCGTGCTTGCTGCGCCGGCCGCATCCCGGTCATCTATCCGCTCGGCGAGGCGACGGGGCTGGTGAGCGGCCTCGCCGCAGCCTTGCAGCCTTCCCTGCCCCTCGTGGCCTGGAGTTTCGGTCTTGGGCTGGCGCTCGCCTACGTCGCCCTGGTCGACTTGCGACGATTCAGCATCCCCTGGTGGGGACTGGCCGCCCTGGCGTTGGCGTTCTGCCTGGCGCTCGCCGCCGAGCCCACGACAGGCGCCAGGCTGGCGCGGCTCGCCACAGGCGGCGCGCTGGCGCTGGCGTTCGAGACATTGCGGCGGTTCGCCGGGCGGGGCGGTCGCCGCCTGGGCCTCGGCGCCGGCGACGTATTGCTGGCCGCTCTGCTGGGCGGGCTCGTCGGCTGGCGGCTGGCCGCGCCGATGGTCAGCCTCGCCGCGCTGGCGCCCCTGGCCATCCAGGTCATCCGGCGGCGGTTCGGGCCAACGCCCTTCGGCTTTTGGTTGTGCGTGAGTGCGGGAGTTCTTCTACTGATGGTCGAGGCAGCATCAGCGCTTCAAATGCCGGCGTTCTAAGGTCTCCTGCAAAGTTGACACATGGCGGATGGGTTTGATCTAGTGAGCTAAGGCTCTGCGGAGGCTGGGGGTTCACATGAACAGACGCACGTTCACCGTTTCGAGCGCGGGCGCTCTGGCGATGACGACCAACGGAGTGGCCGTCGCCGCCCCCCAACCGAAATCGGGCGAGCGCGCCGTGCTCTCCGGGTGGCTTACGGAGGCGCGCCACGGGGCCAGCCACTATTATGTCCTCGGCAGCAGCCCTTTCGTCCGCGATCCGGCCGCGGGCGAGCTGGCCGATTGGCCGCACCATCTGACCATGGTGCTGCCGGCGGACCTGGATGCGATGCGCCCCGGCAGGGTCAGCCTGCGGGGTCAGCTCTATCGCGGCCACTTCAGGGACGAATCGACGGGCCGAGCCGCCGGGGCGGTCCTGGTTGGCGCCACCCTGGCCTGACTTCCACACGCGGCGACTTCCGGCGCCGCCAAGCGCCGGCGCTAGTTGAACACCGCCTGATAGAAATGCGCCTTGTCTTTCAGGTCGGGCGACGCCGTCTGCTCGATGTAGATCAGATCGGGGCCCCACTCGCCGCATCGCATGGCGTAGATGCCGGTGAGCAGCAGTATCTCCGGCGGCGTCCGGAATATGAGCAGGAAGGGGTGGCGATCCAGCTTCGCGTGGTTCGGCAGCGGGCGCGCCTCCGTGAGCGTAAGCTCAACCGGCTGGGGGTCGCAATCGGCCAGAAGGTTCTGCCGCAGCATCGGCAAGAACTCGTCAAGCGTCATCGGGCGTGGAACGAGTTGGGCATTCGACACGCCTCGCTCTTACGGTCTCTCGCCGCGCGGGCCAAGACGTGATTGATCCGGCCGACGCCGCGCGCGCCTTCGACGCCGCATTCGCCGGGCGCGCGCCGGGCGGGCTGCGGGTGCGTCCGGAAACGGGCGACGACGAGACGTTCCTGCGGGAGCTGTTCCTCGCCACCTACGCCTTGCGCGACGTCCTGCCGGAACCGCTGCTCACTCAGCAAGCCGACTTCCAGCTCGCCGCCTTCCGCCACGGGTCCGCGGACGCGATGCGGCGGATCGTCGTCGGCCCAGGTGCGCCCGTCGGCCGGATCATCATCGACTGGAACCACCCCGGGGGGACCCACTGCATCGACATCGCCATACGCCCGTCGGAGGGCGGGCGCGGCGTCGGGACCGCCCTGCTGCGCTCCTGGATGGATGTGGCGGCCGGGCATGGGCTCGCCTGCTCGCTCGCCGTGGCGCCGGACAACCCGGCGCGCGCCCTCTATGCCCGGCTCGGTTTTCGCGAGACGACGGACAACTCCGGTTCGGCGAGCCTCACGATGTTGCGGCCGCCGCGTCCCTGAGACAGCGCCCTCGGGGCCAGCGCGCAACATTACCGGTTGACGCCTCCCCCGTTTCTCGGTTCGAGCATCGCCAAGCAGAGGGGCGGCGAAAACGTGAGTGGTGTCTGTGGCTTGGTTCGCATCGATGGCGCCGCCGTCGATCCGCGCGACCTGGAGCGGCAGACAACTCGGCTGAAGCATCTGGGTCCGGACAAGATCTCCACCTGGAGCGAGGGTCCGATCGCGATGGCGCAGCTGATGATGCGCATCACGCGGGAGGACGGCTTCGACATCCAGCCGGTGCATGACGGTCCCTTCACGCTGGTGGCCGACGTGCGTCTCGACAACCGCGAGGCGCTCGCCGCGGCGCTGGCGATCGACCCTGAGCCCCTGGCCGACATGCCGGACAGCGCCCTTTTGATGCGGGCCTGGCGCCGCTGGGGCGAAGCGACGGTGGAGCGCCTGCTCGGCGACTTCGTGTTCGCGGTCTGGGACGACGAGGCGCGGACCCTGACGCTGGTGCGCGACCACATGGGCCAGCGGCACGTGTTCTATCACGAGGGCGCGGGCCTCTTCGCCTTCGCCACCGAGATCAAGGGGCTCTGGGCGCTGCCCGATGTCCCCCGCGAACTGATCGAGGCGCGCTTCGCCGGCGGCCTTGCCTTCAGGCAGGAACCGGATGTCGGCGCCACCGTCTATCTCGGCATCCGCGCCCTGCCCGGCGGCGCGATCGGAGTGCTGGACGCGAAGGGCCACTTCGCCTGGCGCCGCTACTGGGAGCCGCACGCCGATCCGGCCCACGAGGGCAAGGACGAGGCCTATTATGTGCGCACCTATCGCGAGGTGCTGGCCGAGGCGGTGGCCTGCCGCCTGCGCCGCGCGCTCTACCCGGGCGGGCTGTTGATGGGGGGCGGTTTCGACACCAGCGGCATCTGCGCGCTAGCCGGTCCCGCCGTCGCGCCGCAGGGACGCAAGTTCATCGCCGCCGCCTCGGTGATGCCGGAGGACTATCGCGGGACCATCCGGCACTGCCGCCAGTGGGTGGAAATCTGCCGCCGCCACATGCCTTACCTCGACGTGCGCTATGTCACCCGCGACGGGCTCGACATCTTCACCCGCATGGAAGAGGGCTTCCTCGCCACCGACCAGGCCCACAGCCCGAACCGCTACGTCACCGACGCCCTTTACGACGCGATCAAGGCGGGCGGCGCGCGCATCGTGATGGACGGCTTCGGCGGCGACTACACGGTCAATCCCCGCGCCAGCAACGGGCTCGCCCGCCTTTTTGTCCGGGGTCGCTGGCGGCGGTTCTTCACCGAGTTCGCCGCGGTGAAGCGGCGCTTTCACCTCGGCGCTCTTCGCACCCTGGTGCGGCACGTGCTCAGCCCTGCGCTCCTCGGCTGGCTGACTCGGGCGCGCGTGAACCACGCTAACGGCCTGCGCGCCTTCGGCCGAACCATGCCTTTGTCTAAGGCGGTGATCGGGGCTCAGGGCCGGTCGCGCTCACGCCTGGCAATCAACTCGATGGACGATCCTCGCGAGATCATGCTGCGCGCGCTCCACGGGCAACAGAACGCGCCAGCGATTGCCGGCTCGATCCCGGCGGCCTGGCATGGCCTGGAGTTCACCCAACCGTTCCACGACAAGCGCGTGGTGGAGTTCGGCCTGGCGATCCCCGAGGATCTCTACCTGAAGGACGGCAAGGAGCGTTGGCTGGCCCGCACCGCGCTGGCCGATCTGTACCCGCCGGAATTCCAGGACCGGATGCCCGGCAACGACGACCTGGGCCCGGACTTCCTTGTCATGGCCAAGCGCGTCGAGCCGCGCGTGCTGGCCGAGATCGAGCGCATGGAGAAGGCCGGCAAGCTGACCAAGTACTTTGACTTCCCGCGGATGCGGAAAATGCTCACCCGCCGCGGTCTGGAGGACCACAACTCCGGCAACGAGTACGACACCCGGCAGGCGCAACTGGCCTTCCTCTACGCCCGCTACATAGAGTGGTTCAGAGGGGACAACGCCTAGGGGCAAGGCGGTTCGCGCTGCGATTCCAAGCTCGTATTTGCGCCTGCTAAAGGATACTCAACACCGTCATGCTTCAGCCCGACGCCCTGCTTGCCCCGAGTGGCGAGACCTATCACGCCGTGCTCAGCGACGATGAAGCGGTGCTGATGAGCGCCGAGGCGGGCAGGTACTTCGGCCTCAACGCCGTAGGTATCCGCGTCTGGGAACTGCTCGTCGAACGCCCGAGAACGATCGCCGACTTGAGCGCGGCAATCAGCGACGAGTTCGACGTCGAAGCGTCCACTTGCCAGACCGACGTGCTGGCGTTCGTGCAAAGCCTCATCGACAACGGCGTTTTGCATGAAGTCGAGCGCTAGGGGCCCCACCCCGTACGCCTACCGCATCTGCGGCCTGCGCGTAGCCTCCGAGATCGATCTGCCCGGCGCCATCCCGGTCGCGGGCCACGGCGCGGTTCCCGAGGTCAGCGTGCGCCTTGCCCGCCTGCCGGCGAGGCTGGACGACGCTGCGGAGACGGGCCCCAACTGGAGCCTGGCGGGGGACCGCCTGCTGCTGCACGTGCCCAGGCTGGCGCGGTATCTGATCACGGGCGGCCATAGCGTCGACGTGGAGTTGACGCCCGGCGCCACGGTGCACGACGCCAGCGCGTTCGTGCTCGGAACTGCGTTCGGCATCTTGCTGCACCAACGCGGCGCGCTGGTGCTGCACGGCGCGGCGGTGGCGCGGGCGGGCTCGGCGATCGCCCTTTGCGGCCGGTCTGGCGCAGGCAAGTCGACGCTGGCCGCCGCCCTCTGCCAAGCCGGATGCGAGTTCGTCACCGACGACCTCTGCGCCGTCGAGTTCGACGCAGCCCGGCAGCCGCTGGTCGAGCCGGACGGGCGCCAGCTGAAGCTGTGGCGCGAGTCGATGGAGGCGCTCGACCTGGTGGCTCGGCAGGGCGCGGCCGTGCGCGGGGGGTTCGAGAAGTACTTCTTCGAGCCGAAGGCGATCGCCCGGGACCCGCCGCGCCTGGCGGCCATCTATGTGCTGCGCGAGAGCCGCCCGCCGCGGCTCGACGGCATCGAGGCCCTCGCCACGCCGGACGCCATGCGGATGCTCGACTTGGAGGCTTACCGGCCCGGTCTGCGCGCCAGGCTGGGATCGATGCCGGAAATCCTGGCGCAGGGCGTAGCGATGCTGCGCCACACCAAGGTGTTCCGCCTCGTGTGCCCGCGCAGCTTCGACGAACTGGACGCGACGGTGGCGCGTCTGAGCCAGCATTGGGAGCAATTCGCCCGATGACCGCGCCTGCCGGGACCGCACCTGCCGGCATCGTCTGGCTCGCTTCGTTTCCGAAGTCCGGCAACACCTGGTTCCGGATCTTTCTGGCCAACCTGGCGGCCGGCGAGAGCGGGCCGGCGGACATCAACGACCTCGACGGGGGCGGCGGCATCGCCAGCAGCCGCCAGGAGTTCGAAGCCGCCACCCTGCTGGACTCGGCCCTCGTCTCCCACGAGGACATCGACCGGCTGCGGCCGGCCGTCCACGCTCGGGCCGCCGCCAATCGGCAGGACCAGCGCTGGATCAAGGTCCATGACGCCTACACGCTCAACGCCGACGGCGAACCGGTGCTCGGCCGGCGCGCCGCCGCGGCCGCCATCTACCTGGTTCGCGATCCGCGCGACGTCGCCGTCTCGTTCGCCCACCATACCAACACCACGATCGACGCGGCGATCGAGCTGATGAACGCACCGGACAGCGCCCTCTGCCGCGGCCGCAAAGGGCCGGCGCCGCAGCTGCGCCAGAAGCTGCTCGGATGGAGTGGCCATGCGGCGAGTTGGCTGGATCAGACCGACACGCCCGTCCACCTCGTGCGCTACGAAGACCTGCGCGCCGACCCGGCCCCGGCGTTCGCCGCGGCGCTCGCGTTTGCGCAGAGACGGGCGACGGAGGAAGAGCTTGCCCGCGCGATCCGCCATTCCGACTTCAGCGAACTTCAGCGCCAGGAAGGGGAAAAGGGCTTCGCCGAGCGCATGTCCCGCGCGGCCCCGTTCTTCCGCGCCGGCCGAGCGGGCGGCTGGCGCGATGCGCTGAGCGCCGAGCAGATCGAGCGTATTGAGGGCGCCCACGCGCCGATGATGCGGCGGCTGGGCTACCCTTGAACCCAAGCATCGGGCACCGCGCGCGACCCTTCGGGCGACCCAGATTGATTTATGCGGTGGGAGATGCGGAGGCTTCTTAATCCGCCTCGCGCGCAGTCCGGCGTGTCGCTACGAACCAGAACCGATCGTCGAGTTGTGTTGGTCAATGACCGAAGAGTTGGTTTTGTCCGTCCCCCTGACATCCATCGTCTCTGCGACCAGCCGAGGCGCCTCATACCTGCGCTTGGAGGCCGCCGCTGGCTGGCCGACACGAGGATCCACATTGCGGGCTTCCGCGACTCTCATTTTACGACTCCGATTAGGCCCGAGTTCAATCCGGACTGTCGCCCGCCTACGCCGCGAAGGCGGAGGTAACTATATAGACTTCTCGCGTGCCGACAATGCAACTTGCCCGTCGATGCGCGAACCGA
>DATAVF010000233.1:0-20177 GCA_036267835.1 Caulobacteraceae bacterium
GTGGTCATGACGGGGGAGAATCCGCTCTCAGAACCAGCGCTTCAGCTTGAACCAGATCAGCGGGATGACCGCGCTGGCCACGATGACGAACAGGCCCCACTGGTAGCCCCAGGACCAGTCGTATTCGGGCATGTTCTTGAAGTTCATGCCGTAGATGCCGGCGATCAGGGTGGGCGGGATGCCGACGATGGATACGATCGTCAGCACCTTGAAGACGTCGTTCTGAGCGATGCTGATCAGGCCGACGGTGGCGTCGAGCAGGAACTGGATCTTGTTGAAGAGCTGGGCGTCGTAGTCGTTCAGCGAGGCGACGTCGCGTTCCAGGCTCGAGAGCCGCGCCTTGGTCGAGGCCTCGGCCCAGCCGACCGTGTTCTGCGAGGTGAAGGCGATGATCCGGGTGAGGCCGATCAGCGAATCGCGCACCTCGGAGAGCCGGTCGCCGAGCCGGCCGACGGTGCGCAGCTGGCGGCGCAGGATCTCGTTGGAGCGGATGGCCCGCTTGCCCTTCACGTCGTCGGTGTGGAAGGCGGCCTCGGAGAGCGGCACCAGCTGTTCGGCCAGGTGCTCGAGGCCGTCGGCGATCAGGTCGACGATCTCCTCGCAGACGGCGACGAAGACATCGAGGCTGCAGCTGGGGGCGTTGTCGGCCACGTCGAACATCTTGCCCGCCTCGTCGAAGGCCCGGCCCGAGGTGTAGCGGACGGTGACCAGCCGCTCGCGCGAGAGGATGAAGCCGATCGGCTGACCGGCGCGCTCGCCGGCCTGCGGCGGCGCGGCGGAAGGCACGCTCATGTAGAGCACGTCGTGGCGCACGCGGATGCGGCTGGAGGTCTCGATCTCGCTGAGCGCCGCGCGCGACGGCAGGGTGAGGCCGGTCAGCGCCTCCACCTTGGCGCGCTCTGCGTCGGTGGGCGAGAGCAGGTCGAGCCACATCGCGTGCTCGCCGGCGCCTTCGGGGAGGATGCTCAACATGGTCTTTGCCGTGCGTTAGAGTGAGGCCGGACGCAAGCGCCTTCGCATGCGGTCGAGTGAGGGCTGGGCATGCGCAAGACCGGGCGGACGAAAGCCCTTTACGCTGGGTCGTTCGACCCGATTACACGGGGGCATCTGGACGTAATCGGCAAGGCGCTGATGACCTTCGACGCCGTGCACGTGGCGATCGGGACCAACGTGGCGAAGAAGCGCGCCTTCAGCGTCGAGGAGAGCCTGCGGCTGATCACGGCCTCGGTGACCGACCTCTGGCCGGAGGCCGGCGGCGGCCAGGGCGGGCTCTTCGACGGGGCGCTGGAGATCGGCGAATACGTCAACCAGAGCCTGATCAAGTACGCCCGCGGCATCGGCGCCACCCACATCGTCCGGGGCCTGCGCGAGGCCAGCGATTTCAACGAGGAATTCAAGCTGCACGGCGTGGCGGGGCGGATCGACCCGACCATCCCGATGGTGCACTTCATCTGCGAGCCGCAGTTCCTCTATGTCTCCTCGAGCACCGCCAAGGAACTCGACCAGATGGGCGAGGACATCGCCTGGCTGGTCATGCCCTCGGTGCAGGCGGCGTTTGTAGCAAAGCACGAGGGGCAGTCGCCGGAGTAATTTCGCACCTTGCCCGAAAGACCCGCGCATCCCGGCGAACGCCGGGACCCGGGCGGGATGCGGGGCGAAACGAGATTTTACCACGGAGGACACGGAGATCCACGGAGCTCACGGAGAAGAACGCCTCCGTGTTCTCTGCGCTTCTCCGTGTCCTCCGTGTTGAAACCTGAGGACGCCTCCTGCGAGGTCAAGACCGGCAAGCAAGCGACCTTGCAACTCCTGCCTGCCTGAGTCCCGGCGTTCGCCGGGATGAGCGGGTCTTGGGGGCTAACTTACGGGCACTGGGTGGAGACGTTGTTGTTGGCGTCGCGGGTGGTGACGCAGCCGGGCGCGTTGCTGGCGGACTGGATCTGTTGCTGGATCTGGGCGCGCATCTGGGCGGCGTTGACGCTGGCGTCGCCGGCGTTCGGATCGGCCGCCGGCTTGGGCGAGCAGCCCACGACCAGCAGGGCCAGCAACGGGAGCATCATCATCGTCTTCATCGGTTTGCCCTCATCCATGTCGGCCGTGGCCAGAGGCGGAGCTTAACCGTTCCAGCCGCGCCGCGCGTAGCCCAAACGGGCTATGCGGCGAGGATCAGGGCGATGCCGTCGTCGTAGAGCTTCAGGTGCTCGGGGCGGCGGAACAGGTAGGGGCCGAAGTGCTCGATCGGCACCTGGGTCATGGCGCGGTACTGTTCCAAGAGGTCGCGCCCCTCGGCGATCCGGCCCAGGTGGCCGGCGCCGGAGATCATCACCGCCAGGCTGTGGCGGGTGCGGATGGCCGAGCCCTGGCCGCGCTCCAGCGCCTCCTGCAGGCGCCCCTGCATGAAGTAGCAGCCAGCGATGAACAGGCGCGACATCTCGTGGGTGCGCGACAGCGGGTCCAGGCGCCCCGCCATCTCGAAGCGCTCGATCGCCGCCTCGCCCTCGCCGTCGGCCATGCGGTGGATGCCGGAGACGAACCAGCCGTAGGCGTAGCCGGGGTTGAGGGCGATCGCCCGGTCGATCAGGGCCACGGCGCGGACGCGGGTCTCGTCGAACTCGGACACCGCGTTGGAGACCCAGGCCAGCACCACCGCGTCGTCGGCGCCATGGCGCAGCGCAACCTCCGCACACTGAAGACCTCGGCGCTGGTGCTCGTCCGCATCCGCCCATTCGTGCAGCACGAACTGGCTGTGACAGCTGGCGGCCAGCGCCTGGGCGAGGGCGAACTCCGGGTCCAGCGCGATGGCGCGCTCCAGCAGGCCCAGAGCCTCGGCCGCATCGGCCTCGCGGATGCTGTCGCGCAGCCGCACGGCTCGGAGGTAGAGGTCATAGCTGCCCATGTTGTCGGTGGGCTGGCGCGAGGCGCGCTGGATCTCGGCGGCCCGCACCCGGGGCTCGATGACGCCGGCGATGCTGAGCGCCACCTTGTCCTGCAGCTCGAAGACGTCATCGAGGGTGTCGTCGAAGCGGTCGCCCCAGACCTGGGAGCCGTCGCCGGCGTCGATCAGGCGGACGGTGATGCGCACCCGCTGGCCCGACTTGCGCACGCTGCCTTCGAGCACATAGCGCACGCCCAACTGCTGGCCGATGTCGGTAGGGCGCACCTCGCGGCCTTTGAACGACAGGGTCGAGCCGCTGGCGATGACGAAGATCGACTTGTGGCGCGAGAGCGAGGTGACGATCTCCTCCATCATGCCGTCGACGAAATAGTCCTGCTCGGCGTCGCTGCCGAGGTTGGCGAAGGGCAGCACGGCGATCGACGGCTTGGCCGGAAGCGCCGGGCCACGTGGCGCTGCCGGCGCGGCAGCTTGCGCGGAAGGGGCGGAGGCGGCCGGCGGCTGCGGGGCCCCGATCACGTCGGCGATACTGGCGGCCACCCGGCGCCAGGCCGGGGCGTCGACGGCGCCGGACCAGGTGGTCAGGTCGGCGCACTGGATCTGGTCGAACGGCATCGGCAGGCGGCAGGCCTCGACCTGCAGCTGCACCAGCTTGCCGTCGGCCCGCGCCCGGTCGGCCTCGGAGCGCACCCAGTGCGACTTCGCCGCCTCGGGCGACCAGATCACCAGCACCGCCTTGGCCGCCTGCAGCTGCTCTTCAATGACGTCGGCATAGGTGCGGTGCGAGGGCAGGTCGTCGTCGCGCCAGGTGTCGTAGCCCAGGCCGCGCAGCGCCTCGGCGATCTGCGTCGCCTGAACCTCGGTCGAGCGGGCGTAGGAGATGAAGATGTCGGCCATGCGCGTGCGCCGACCCTATCGAGGCCGGATGCCCACGAGCAAGGACGAAGCATCGCCCCTGCCCTCCCCCTGGGCCGGCCGGATAGTGTATCCCCCCAATCTGCGGAAGCTGCCAGGAGGCGCACGATGACGGGCCGGCTTGAGGGGAAGACCTGCCTGGTCACGGCCGCCGGCCAGGGCATCGGGCGGGCCACCGCCGAGCGCTTCGCCGCCGAGGGCGCGCAAGTGCTGGCGACCGATATCAACGACGCCGCGCTGGCCACGCTGGCGCGCCCCGGGATCGAGGCGCAGCGGCTGGACGTGACCGACGGGGCGGCGGTGGCGGCGCTGTTCGCGGCGCGGCCGGCGTTCGACGTGGTGTTCAACTGCGCCGGCTTCGTGCACCAGGGCTCGATCCTGGACTGCGGCGAGGACGACTGGCGCGCCTCGTGGGACCTCAACGTCACTGCCATGTACCGGGTCTGCAAGGCGGCGCTGCCGGGGATGCTGGCCCGCGGCGGCGGGTCGATCATCAACATGGCCTCGGTGGCCTCGAGCATCAAAGGCGTGCCGGCGCGCTTTGCTTACAGCGCGACCAAGGCGGCGGTGATCGGCCTGACCAAGTCGATCGCGGCGGACTTCGTGGCGCGGGGCGTGCGCTGCAACGCCATCTGCCCGGGCACGGTCGCCTCGCCCTCGCTGCGCCAGCGCATGGCCGCCCTGCCCGGCGACCCGGCCGACGTGCTGAAAAGCTTCGTCGACCGCCAGCCGATGGGCCGGCTGGGCGAGCCGGCCGAGATCGCCAACCTGGCGGTCTACCTGGCCTCCGACGAAAGCAGCTTCACCACGGGCGCGGTGCACGTCATCGACGGCGGCTGGACGGGCTGACCTATGGCGCTGCGGCAGAAGGTGCTGGTGCTGTACCTGAAGAACTCGGCGCTCGATTCGGGCGTGATCGCGTGGGCCGAGTATGACGGGAGCGGGGAGACGCTGCGGATGGCGGGGGATGCGGATACGCCGCCCTACGCCAGCGGGCTGGCGGCGCTGAAGGATGGGTGGCGGCTCTTCCAGGCTTCGCAGCTGTTGCCGCATCCGCGCGGCGAGGAATTTGACCTGGCCTATCTGAAGTACGAGTTCTGGTTCGAACAGCTTGCCGAGGCGCGCCAGCCATGACCGAACCCCTGCTGCTGACTTCGGCCCAGATGGCCAGCTTCGTGGCGCGCGGCTTCCTGCGCTTCGACGCGGCCGTGCCGGCGCAGATCAACGACGCCTTCATGGCCGAGGCCGGGCCGGTGCCGGAGCTGAAAGAGGGCGGCCAGGTCACCGAGGCGCACCGGCAGCTGTTGGCGCAGAGCGGCATACCGGAAGCGTCGGCGGGCACGCCGCTGGCCGAGGTCTATGCGCCCGGCAGCGCCACGGCGCGGCTCCTGGACCTGCCGCTGGTGCGCGGCGCGCTGAGGAGCCTGCTGGGCGAAGCGCCGATCTTCGACCACCACTTCCTGCACGTGACCTTCCCGCCGCGCTTCCACGAGGCGGCGGGCCGCGACAACGTCTCCCAGCACACCCACCAGGACTCGACCATCGACCCGCGCCTGAGCTTCGACGTACAGGTCATGTACTACCCGCACGCCGTCACCCGGCCGATGGGCGGCACGCGTTTCGTGCCCGGCACCCATCTGCGCAAGGTCAGCGAGGTGGCGCTGGGCCGCTACCAGAACATCGCCGGCCAGCAGCACATGGTGTGCGAAGCCGGGACCCTGCTCTTCCTGCACCACGGCGTCTGGCACGGCGGCGGCGTGAACCACGGCGAGGCGCCGCGCTACATGTTCAAGATCCGCATGCGCGCCAGCGGCTCGCAGGTGCGGATGTGGGACCTGTCGGACGAGGCCCCGCGCAACGCCCAGCGCGCCATCTTCTTCCGCAAGTCGGGGCCCGAGCCGGATTCGGTGGAGACCATCCTGACCACGCCCGAGCCCTGGTTCGAGCAGGACACCGGGCGGCTGGAATACGTGAACCGGATCAAGCTCTGGCGCTATCTGACCGACGATCCGCGCTACGACGCCGACTACTGGCTGACGCGGCTGGGGGCCTGATGCAGACGACCGGTGTCGAGAGCCAGTTCATCGGCCGCGTCTCGCCGACCGCGCCGCGCATCCAGGCCGGCGGGCATCCGTGCCAGGGCATCTACTGGACGCCGGCCGGGCGGCGGCCGCGGGTGGCGCTGATCGCCACGCACTACAACGTCGATTTCGCCGAGCACTACATCGCGCCCTACTTTGCCCGGCGCGGCTTCGGCTTCCTCGGCTGGAACACGCGCTACCGGGGCGCCGAGGACCTGTTCATCCTCGAGCACGCGCTGATCGACATCGGCGTCGGCGTGCGCTGGCTGCGCGAGGAGGCCGGCGTCGAGACCGTGGTGATCCTCGGCAACTCCGGCGGCGGCTCGCTGATGGGCGCCTACCAGGCCGAAGCGACCACGCCGGCCCTGGCCGAGGGCCTGCGCGGCGCTGGGCGCGAGGCGCTGCAGAGCCTGCCGGGCGCGGACCTCTACATCTCGCTCAACGCCCACAAGGGCCGCCCCGAAGTGCTGACCGACTGGATGGACGCCTCGGCGGTCGATGAGTTCGACCCGACGAAGACCGACCCGGCGCTCGACCCCTTCGACCCCGCCAATGGTCCGCCCTACGCGCCGGAATTCATCGCGCGTTACCGCGCCGCCCAGCGCGCCCGCAACCAGCGCATCACTGACCGGGCCAAGGCGGAACTGGCGCGGGTGCAGGCGGCCGGCGTGCCCGACATCCTCTTCCCGCTCTACCGCACCTGGGCCGACCTGCGCTTTATGGACCCGGCGATCGATCCGTCCGACCGCCCCTGCCCCGGCTGTTATCGCGGCGACCCGCGCATCGCCAACAAGACGCCGGGCATCGGCCGCGCCAACACCCTGCGCACCTGGCTTTCGATGTGGAGCCTCTCGGAATCGAAGTGCAATGGCGCCGAGCACCTCGCCCGCATCGCCCTGCCGTCGCTGGTGGTGCAGAGCACCGGCGACATGGGCGTCTTCCCGAGCGATGCGCGCGGTGTCCATGCCGCCCTCGCCGCGACCGACAAGCGGCTCGAGATGGTTCCCGGCGCGCACTATTTCGAGGACAGCGAAGCCAGCCGCGAAGCCGCCGTCGACCTGATGGCCGAGTGGATCGGCGCACGCACCTGATGGCGAGCGGCTGGCTGATCGGGGTGATGGTCGAGGTGGTGGGCGAGCCGGTGGCCCTGCGCCACTTCTTCGCGGTGGGCCACGAGGACCGCGCCAAGGCCGAGTGGCGGGCGATCGACGAGGCGCTGCGCATCGGCCGGGTGGCTGAGAGCCCGGTCGGCGGCATGGAGCCGGTGCATGCGGTCAGCGAGCTTTCCGCCCACACCACGCGCGGCTTGGCGCTGAAAGCTGGCGAGGTGCGCCCGCTCGGCTGGCGCTGGCCGCGCAAGTGGATCTCGCTGGAGCCGGGACCCGGCGCGGCGTGACGGCGGGTCGCGACGGACACGCGGTGGAGGCCTGGCTGGCGGCCCTGCCGGGCGCGGACGCCCTGTTGTTCTGGCCGCCGCCGGCGCAGCTCTACACGCCGGGCGACCTCTATGACGGCCTGCGGTTGGGCGAGCCGGAGACCTCCCGCCATTGCTGGGACGCCCGCGTCTATCGCTGGACCCTCGGTCCGAACGGCAAGCCGCGCTCGCTGGACGACGTCGAGACTGTCGCCACCCGCCTGCACGACGCGGCCATGGATCGGCTGGTGCGCGATTACGTCGACGCGGCCCATCACGTCACCATTGGCTTCATGGGCGGCCACGACGTCGCCCGCACCGAGGCGGCTTACGAACAGGTGGCCCGGACCGCCCGCGAGATGCGCCGGCGCGGCTTCAAGATCGTCACCGGTGGCGGCCCCGGCCTGATGGAGGCGGCCAACTTCGGCGCGATGCTGGCGCCGCATACGGACGAAGACCTCGATGCGTCGCTGCAACTGCTGCGCACCGCGCCCGACTTCGGGATCAGCGAGAGCCAGACCGACGCCTGGATCCACACCGCGGCCCAGGTGCGCGACACCCTGCTCGGCCGCTGGAACGCGCCGCCGCTCCCGGGCGGCGACAGTCTGGGCCTGCCCACCTGGTACTATGGCGCCGAGCCGCCGAACCTCTTCGCCAGCGTCTCGGGCAAGTACTTCATGAACAGCCTGCGCGAGGACGGCCTGGTCAGTATCGCCAATGGCGGCCTGGTCTTCGCCAAGGGCGCCGCCGGCACCGTGCAGGAGGTGTTCCAGAACGCCGGCTATAACTATTATCGAGGCGCGGGCGTCGAGGCGACGCCGATGGTCTTCCTGGGGCGCGACTTCTGGAACCCCGGGCCGGACGCCGACGCCGGCGCGCCACGCGACCCCAAGCGCAAGCCGGTCTACCCGCTGGTGGCCAAGCTGGCGGCCGACGCCGACCTGCCGTTCGCGCCGGCCGTCATGCTGACGGACGATCCGGAGGCGATCGTGGAGTTCCTCAGTATACAGAATGAGTCCCAGCTGCGCGCCCGCCAGGCCGACATCCGCCTTGCCCAAGTCAACTCGCTGCCGTCGCCGAGATCGCCCTGAGACGTGCGGCGCGCCCTCACCCGTGCTGCGGCCGCAGCGCCGAGATCAGCGCGGCTTCGAGCGCACGGTGATCGAAGGGCTTTGACAGCACCGGGGTGTGCGAGAACGCCCCCAACAAGCCATCGCGCCCGTAGCCGGTGGCGAAGATGAAGGGCACGCCTCGGGTCACCAGCCGCTCGGCCACCGGAAACACCTTCTCGCCGCCGAGGTTGATGTCGAGCACCGCCGCGTCGAGCGCCAGGGCGTCATCGGCAGCGAAGGCGAGGCCACGCGAAATGTCGCCGGCGCTGCCGGCGACGACGCAGCCCAGGTCGGCCAGCATGTCCTCCAGCATCATCGCCACCATGGCCTCGTCCTCGACCACCAGCAGGCGCAGGCCCGACAGCGGCGAGGCGCCAATCACGCGTCGATCAGGCTCAACTTTCCCGTGAGCGGCAGGCGCATTCGGCAGATCAGGCCGTCGGCGGCGAACTCCAGGCGTGCTTCGCCGCCCAGCTCGTGCGGGATCCCGGTCTCGATCAGGCGAGAGCCGAAGCCGCGGGTCCGAGGGACGGCCACCCTCGGGCCGCCGCTCTCGCGCCATTCGATCGCGATGGCCGGCGAGGCGGCACTGTTCTCGATCGCCCATTTGACCTCCACACGCCCAGTCTCAGCCGACAAAGCACCGTATTTAGCCGCGTTCGTGGCCAGTTCATGGAACGCCATGTTCAGCGTGACCGCGGCGTTCGGCCCGAGCCGCACCGCCGGACCCGAGAAATTGACGTTCCGGGTATCGCCGCCATTGACCGACAGCGCCAGCGTCCTGTCGATCACCTCGCCCAGCGAGGCCCCGTCCCACGACGACGCGGCCAGCAGTTCGTGGGCCCGCGCCAGCGCCTGGATGCGGGCCAGGAACGCCTCGTCAAACATCGCCGGGGTCGGCGAGGTGCGCCGGGTCTGGGTGGCGATCGACTGCACCGTCGCCAGGGTGTTCTTCACCCGGTGGCTGAGTTCCAGCAGCAGCAGCTGGCGGCGCTCGTCCGAGAGCTTGCGCTCGGTGATGTCGAGCGAGACGCCGACCAGGGAGAGCGGCGCCCCGTCGGCGTCATAGGTGGCGCGGCCGCGCACCATCAGCCAAGCGATCTCGCCGCCCGGCCGGATGATCCGGTATTCGACCTCGAGATCCTCTCTGTCGCGAACGGCGGCCACGAGGCTCGCCTGCCGCGAATTGCGGTCTTGAGGGTGCACCCGCTCCAGGAAGTCGTCATAGCTCTGAATGTCGCCCGCCGTGCAGCCGATGTCGGCAAGGCAGACCTCGGAAAGCGCCATCTCGCGCGTCCGCAGGTCGATCTCCCAGCTGCCCATCCGCCCAGCCTTCAAAGCGAGTTCGAAGCGCTCCTCCGACAGGGACGTCGCCGGCGCGTTCATCCGCGCCAACCCGCGCACATCGCGGCCGGAGCGGTGCGGGCGCTGGTCGCCGGCTTGAGGTGAGACATGTCCAGACACTCGGGGCGCAGGCAGGGCGGCTCTTACCCATCCGGCGGTACTCCAACCCGATCCGCGCCGCCGGACAATAGGCTCGTGCGAAATACGCCGTTCGACGTGACCGTGACCTGGGATGGCCATAGACTCCAGGGGCGCCTGGCCGGGCCGGCGTTGTGGGGCAAGACGCATGACGATCGATCTCGACGCCTACCTGCGGCGCATCGGCTACGATGGCTCCCGCGCGCCGACTCTGCAGGTGCTCGGCGAGCTGCACTGGCGCCATCCGGCCGCCATCGCATTCGAGAACCTCGATCCGCTGCTCGGGCGCGGCGTGTCGCTCGATCCGGCGGCGCTGCAGGCCAAGCTGGTGGGCGAACGGCGCGGCGGCTACTGTTTCGAGCAGAACGCGCTCTTGCGCGGCGCGCTGGACGCGCTCGGGTTCGCGGTGACGCCGCTGATCGCGCGGGTGGTGTGGATGTCGCCGGCCGGCAACCCGCTGGGACCGCGCAACCACATGCTGCTGCGGGTCGATTTGCCGGAAGGGCCGTACATCGCGGACGTCGGCTTCGGCGGGCAGCTGGTCTCCGCGCCGCTGAAGCTGATCCCGGGACTGGAGCAGATGACCGCCGAGGCGCGGCTGCGGCTGCGCGCCGAAGGCGAGGCGCTTTTCGTGGAGACGCAGCTGCCGACGGGGTGGACGCCGCTCTATCGCTTCAGCCTCGAGCCGGCGGAAGCGTCGGACTACCAGATGTCCAACTGGTACACCTCCACCCACCCGACGTTCATCCTGACCACCAACCTGCTGGCCGAGCGGCTGACGCCGGCAGTGCGCTGCAGCCTGTTCAACCGCCGGCTGACGCGGCGCTATCCGGACGGCCGCGCGGAGGCGGTCGAGCTTGCCGGGCCGGACGACCTGGCGCGGGCGCTCGACGAGGACTTCGGCATCACGCCGCCGGTGGACGCGGCGACGCTGTTCGCGAAGCTGCCGGCGTAGGGGCTCAGCACTCCACGACGTTGACGGCGAGGCCGCCGCGCGAGGTCTCCTTGTAGATGTCGTTCATGTCCTCGCCGGTGCGCTTCATCGTGGCGATGACCTTATCGAGCGAGACCGAGTGCTGGCCGTCGCCCAAGAGGGCGAGGCGGGCGGCGTCGACGGCCTTCACCGCGCCCATGGCGTTGCGCTCGATGCAGGGGATCTGCACCAGGCCGCCCACGGGATCGCAGGTGAGGCCGAGGTTGTGCTCCATGCCGATCTCGGCGGCGTTCTCGATCTGGGCGTTGGTGCCGCCCTGCGCCGCGGCGAGGCCCGCGGCGGCCATCGAGCAGGCGACGCCCACCTCGCCCTGGCAGCCCACCTCGGCGCCCGAGATCGAGGCGTTGCGCTTATAGAGCGCGCCGATGGCGGCGGCGGTGAGCAGGAAGGTGCGGCAGCCCTCGACCGAGCCCGAGCAGAAGCGGGCGTAGTAGCGCAGCACGGCCGGCACGATGCCGGCGGCGCCGTTGGTGGGCGCGGTGACAACGCGGCCGCCGGCGGCGTTCTCCTCGTTCACCGCCAGGGCCCAGAGGTTGATCCAGTCCATCGCGGCGAGCGGGTCGGCGATGTTGCGCTCCATCCGGGCCAGGATGGCGGCGTGCAGCTGCTTGGCGCGACGCTTCACCTTCAGGGCGCCGGGCAGGCAGCCGTCCTGGCGCATGCCGCGCTCGATGCAGGCGTCCATGGCCGCGTGGATCTGGTCGAGCCCGGCCAGCACCTCGGCCTCTGGGCGGCGCGCGCACTCGTTCTGCAGCATCAGCGAGGCGATCGAGAGGCCGGCCGCATCGGCCTGGGCCAGGAGGTCGGCGCCCGAGACGAAGGGGTGGGGCTGAGGCGCCTCGCCGCTGGCCGGATCATTGCGCCCGATCTCGTCCTCGTCACGCACGAAGCCGCCACCGACGGAGAAGTAGGTGCGGCGGGCAAGCTCTTGCGCCTCGCCGTCGAAGGCCACGAAGGTCAGCGCGTTCGGATGCTCCGGCAGGCGCTCGCGGCCGGCCCAGATCAGGTCGGCGGCCTCGTCGTAGGCGATCGGATGGGCGCCGCCGAGCGCCAGCGGAGACCCGCCGCGCACCGCCGCGATCACGCGGTCGCCCTCGTCGGGGTCGAGGCTCACCGGCTCGAAGCCGGCCAGGCCCAGCAGCACCGCGCGATCGGTGGCGTGGCCGCGCCCGGTCAGGGCGAGCGAGCCGTAGAGGGTGACTTGCACGCGGGCCACCGCCTCCAGCCGCCCGGCCGCCCGCAGCCGCCGCACGAAGCGCGCCGCGGCTGTCATCGGCCCCATGGTGTGGGAACTGGAAGGACCGACGCCGAGCTTGAAGAGCTCGAAGGTGCTGACCGTCACTGGGCGCCGGCTTCAGTTGACCGGCAGGCCGTAAAGCTCGGCCACGTTGTCGTGGCAGATCCAGTTGCGCTCTTCCTCAGTGAGGTCGGCCGTATGTTCGGCCAGCATGGCCTGCGAGTTCGGCCAGGTGGAATCCGAGTGTGGGAAGTCGCTGGCCCACATCAGCCGGCGCACATTGCACAGGTCCTTGGTCTTGAACGCCACCCAGTCGTCCTGGAAGGTCACGTGGATATGCTCGGCGAAGTATTCGCTCGGTAGGCGCTGTAGCGGCGGCGCCTTCATCCAGTAGCGGTGCCGGTTAAAGGCGTGGTCCATACGGTACATGTAGTGCGGCACCCAGCCGGCGTCGGCCTCGGCGCAGACGATCTGCAGCTTCGGGTGGCGGTCGAAGACGCCGCTGAAGATCAACGTGCCCATGATGTCCTGGCAGCCGCGGATGATGGAGAGGAAGCTGTTGATCCGCGGCCCGCGCGGGTTCTGCGCCAGCGAACCGGCCTTGGTGGTCAGGATGTGGAACGACAGCGGCAGGCCCAGCTCCACCGCCGTGGCCCAGAACGGGTCGTAGATGGCGCTGTCGTAGTCCTCGACGGCCGGGTCGCCGGGCATCATCACGCCCTTGAAGCCCATGGCCCTGACCGCCTTCAGCTCCGCGACGCCGTCCTCGACCGAGCGCATCGAGATCTGGGCCAGGCCGTGCAGCCGGTGCGGGGCCTCGCTGCAATATTCCGCGAGCCAGCGGTTGTAGGCCTCGAAGCAGGCCTTCTTGAAATCGAAGTCGGGGTGGTTGCAGAGCAGCATGCCAACGGTCGGGTAGATCATCTCGGCGCCGACGCCGTCGCGCTCCTGGTCGGCGACGCGGTAGCGGCTGTCCCAGCCGCTGCGCCACAGGTCCTCGAAGGCGACGCCGCTGGTGGTGATGTCCTTCGGGTCCTTGCCGGCGGCGGCCAGCAGGCCCAGCGGCACCGGCGTCGGCATGCCCTCGATGACGAAGGCGTCCCCCACCCCGTCCAGCTGCTTGATGCGCGGCGCGCGGTCGCGGAACTTCGGGTCGATGTAATCGACGTAGCAGTTCGGCGGTTCGGTGATGTGCGAATCCGCCGAGATCGGCTTCCTGATCATGCCCGCGCCTTCATTCTGGGTTGCCGGGCCGATGCTAGTGCATGGCCGGCGGCTCTACCAGCAGGTGTAGCCGCCATCGGCCAGCACGATGGCGCCGGTCATCAGGCTGGCAGCGTCGGAGGCCAGGAAGGCCGCGATCGAGGCCACTTCCTCCGGCTCGCCCAGCCGGCCCATCGGGGTGCCATCGATCCAGCGGCGGTACATCTCGCCTTGCTGGTCGGCGAAGGCGTTGAGGGGGGTGCGGATGTAGGTCGGGGCCACGGCGTTGACCCGCACCCCGCGCGGCGCCCACTCGGCCGCCAGCGAGCGGGTCAGCTGGTGCACCGCGGCCTTGGAGGCGTTGTAGTAGCTCTGCCCTTGCGGGCGGTTGACGATGAAGCCGCTCATCGAGCCGATGTTGACGATGGCGCCGCGCCCTTGCGCCAGCATGTGCCGGCCAAAGGCGCGCGAGCACCAGAAGAGGCCGTTGAGGTTCACGTCGAGCACGTTCAGCCAGTGCTCGTCGGCCACGTCCTCGGCGTTGGTCTCGCTGCGGGCGATGCCGGCGTTGTTGACCAGGATGTCGATGCGCCCGGCCCTGGCCGCCAGCTCGTCGGCGACGGCGGTGACGCGGGCCGAGTCGGTGACGTTCATCACCGCGCCATCGACGCTGTAGCCCTTGGCCGCCATCTCGGCCTTGGCGGTGGCCAGCACCGCCTCGTTGAGGTCGGCGACGGTGACGGCCGCGCCGGCCTCGGCCAGCGCCTCGACGATGGCGAGGCCAATGCCGCTGGCGCCGCCGGTGACCAGGGCGACGCGATCCGTAAGCTTCAGTCGGTCGAGATACATTCGTGGTCCTTAAGCGGTGGTCAGCAGGGCGTAGGCCGAGAGCGCCATCACCTTGGCCGAGGCGACCATGTCGTCGATGCCGACGTACTCGTCGGGCTGATGGGCGAGGTCGAGCAGGCCCGGGCCGTAGGCGATGCAGTCGCGCAGGCGGCCGATGCGGTCGATGTGCTTCTGGTCGTAGGTGCCGGGCGAGCAGATCAGCTGGGCCGGGCGGCTCGTCACCTTCTGCACGGCCGCCGCGGTGGCGCGCACAACCGGGCGGTCGGCCTCGGTCATCACCGGGCGCACTTCGAAGAGGTCGCGGAGGCGATACCGGAAGCCGGCGCGAGATTGAGCGAGCCCGTCCAGCAGCGCCCGCATCCGCGCCTTCACCTCGTCGAGGTCTTCCTCGATCAGCAGGCGGCGGTCGAAGACCATGCGGCAGCTGTCCGGCACTAGCGGCGCGGGCAGGCCGCCGCCCTCGGCGACGTCCGGCTGGCCGCCGTGGATGGAGTTGATGTTGAGGGTCGGGCGGCGCGCGCCCTCGGGGACCACCGGCATGGCGGTTTCCTGCGCGCCCAGTTGCGGGAAGGTCTCGCGCTCCAGCGCTTCCAGCACGGCGCCCATGTGGCGCACGGCGCTGTCGCCGAGGAAGGGCATGGAGCCGTGCGCCTGGCGGCCCTCGGTGGCGATCTCGCCCCACCAGACGCCGCGGTGGCCGATGCAGACGCGGTCCACATTCAGCGGCTCTGGAATGATGACGTGATCGACCCGCGGCCTGGAGAACCAGCCCCGCTCAGCCAGCCAGGCGACGCCGCCATAGCCGCCGGATTCCTCGTCGGCCGTGCCGGAGATCTCGATCGCGCCCGGCAGCGGGACGCCACTGTCGAGAAGCGCCTCGACCGCGATCACCGAGGCGGCGAGCCCACCCTTCATGTCGCAGGCGCCGCGGCCATAGACGCGGCCGTCCTTCACCATGCCGTCGAACGGCGGCGCCGTCCAGCCCTCGCCGGCCGCGACCACGTCGATGTGGCTGTTGAAGTGCACGCACGGGCCGGCCGACGCGCCTTCGCGGCGGGCGATGACGTTCCAGCGCGGATAGCGATCCGAGTCGCCCGGCGTGCCCTCGGCGCGGACGTAGGTCACCTCGAAGTCGCGGGCCCGCAGCCGCTCGCCGAGCAGCTCGGCGCAGTCGCGGTAGAGATCGCCCGGCGGATTGACCGAGGGGATGCGGATCAGCGCCTGGGTCAGGTCGACCAGTTCGTCCCGCCGGCCCTCGATGGACGCCAGCAGCGCATCTTCGCGGGGATGGGTCATGCGGGTGGCTCCTACAAACAGCGGCCGCCGTCCACTTCCAGCGCCACGCCGGTGATCATGGCCGCGTCGTCCGAGCAAAGGAAGGCGGCGGCCGCGGCGATATCGAAGGGTGTCGAGAGCCGGCCCAGCGGGATGGTGGTGAGGATGCGCTCGCGACCCTCGGGCGTGTCGCTGCCGCCCATGAAGGTGGCGAGCAGGGGCGTGTCGCCGGCCACCGGGTTGATGGCGTTGACCCGAATGCCGTAGCGCGCCAGCTCGATGGCCATGGCGCGGGTGGCCGAGATCATCCAGCCCTTGGAGGCGTTGTACCAGGTGAGGTTCGGCCGCGGGCTGACGCCGCCGGTCGAGGCGATGTTGAGGATGGCGCCGGACTTCGCCGCCTTCATCGCCGGAACGAAGTGGCGGGCCGTGAGGTAGACCGACTTGACGTTGACGGCCCAGACGCGGTCGAACTCGGCCTCGCTGAGCTTGTCGAGCGGCTGCGGCAAGTGGCCGATGCCGGCATTGTTGACCAGGATGTCGATCCTGCGCTTGCCAAGCAAGGCGGCCAGGGCGCCCACGTCCGCGTCATCCGAGACGTCGGTCCCGGCGGCGATGGCCCCGCCGCCGATCTCCTTGGCCAGGGCGACGGCGGCGTCGAAGTTGAGGTCGGCGATCACCACCTGGGCGCCCTCGGCCGCGAAGCGCCGCACGATGCCCTCGCCGAAGCCCGACGCGCCGCCAGTGACGATCGCGGTCTTTCCCTGCAGCGCCATCTTCGCCTCGCCTCCAGTGTTTCGCCCATAGTTGCGCCGCCCATGCCCCCGCGCCAACCCGATTGACGCCGCTGGCCGGCTCTGGACGTATGCCCGGCGTCGGTTCCCGGGGAGGCGTAGTCGCAGCGTGTCAGCCAGTACGACGACCCACGACGCCCCGGCCGTCCCCGCCCAGCGGCGCCTCAGCCTGCCGATCAAGCTCCTCTACGGCCTGGGCTCCGTCGCCTTCGGGGTGAAGGACAACGGCTTCAGCTATCTGCTGCTCTTCTTCTACAGCCAGGTGGTGGGCCTGCCCGCGACCCAGGTCGGCCTGGCGCTGCTGATCGCCACCCTGTGGGACGCGTGCATCGATCCGCTGATCGGCCAGATCTCCGACAACACCCGCACCCGCTGGGGCCGGCGCCACCCCTTCATGTACGCCGCCGCCATCCCGGTCGCCCTCTCGTACGCGGCGATCTGGAACCCGCCGCACTGGGACCACGGCGCGCTCTTCGTCTACCTGGTGGTCTCGGCCATCGTGATCCGCACCTTCACGTCCTTCTACGAAGTGCCGAGCTCGGCCCTCGCGGCCGAGTTCAGCTCCAGCTACGACGAGCGCTCGACCCTGCTCAGCTACCGCTACTTCTTCGCCTGGGTCGGCGGGCTGGCGGTGCAGGTGGCGGCCTTCGCGGTGCTGCTCAAGCCGGACAAGACCCACAGCGTCGGCCAGCTCAACCCTGTCGGCTACGGCCACTACGGGGTCATGGCGGCCATCATCATGTTCATCGCCATCGTGGCGTCGGCCGCCGGCACCCACAGCCGCATCCCGACGCTGATGTCGCCGCCGCCGAAGCGCAAGCTCGACCTCGCCCGGACGCTGCGCGAGATGGTCGCGACCCTGTCGAACCGCTCCTACCTGTTCCTGATCATTTCGGGGCTCGCCACCGCGATGGCGGGTGGGCTCAGTTCCTCGCTGAACCAGTACTTCAACACCTACTTCTGGGGCTTCACCGCCCAGCAGGTGTCGCTGATCACCGGCAGCGTCTTCATCTCGGCGATCGCGGCGCTGAACCTGGCGCCCCTGCTGTCGCGCGTGTTCGGCAAGCGCTCGACGGCGATGGCGCTGATCGTGCTCTCGGTCAGCATCGGCATCGGCCCGCTGTTCCTGCGCTTGGCCGGCCTGATGCCGCCGAACCACTCGCTGGCGCTCCTGATCACCATCACCTGCACGTCGGTCATCGGCGTCACCTTCGGCATCGTCTCGGCCACCATGGTCGCCTCGATGATCGCCGATGTGGTCGAAGCCTCGGAGCTGAAGACCGGCCGCCGCTCCGAGGGCCTGCTTTTCGCCGCCTCCGCCTTCATCGCCAAGTCGGTGTCGGGCTTCGGCCTGCTGGCCGCCTCGATCGTGGTCGGCTTCATCCACCTGAAGGCCGGCTCCGACCCGTCCACCGTGCCGCCCGAAGTGCCCCGCAACCTCGCCCTGATCTACGCGCCCACCCTAACCGCGCTCTACTCGGTCGCCCTGCTGCTGATGCTCGGCTACCGCATCACCCGCGAGTCCCACCAGGAAACCCTGCGCCAACTCGCGGCGCAGGTGGAGGAAGTGACCCAGGCGGGGGCGGCTTAAGACGCTCCTCCCTCGCGAAGCGCTTAGGCATGCACACATCTCGTTGAGCAGGCGTCTTCGTTGCTTCTCCCCTCGCGGGAGAAGGTGTCGCCGAAGGCGACGGATGAGGGGCCGCGCGACAAATGCCGGCTAATCTCAGAGGCCTATCGGAGAGTTCGTGCGGCCCCTCATCCGGGCAGGACAAGTGGGTTAGTCCAGCATCAGCGTCTTCGGCTCCAGGTAAGGGAGCAGGCCCTCGCGGCCGCCTTCGCGGCCGATGCCGGATTGCTTGAAGCCGCCGAAGGCGATGCCGAAGTCGATGCGCATGCGGCCTTGGGAGACGTTGCCGGCCTTGACCTGGCGGGCGACGTTGTAGGCGCGGTCGTTGTCGTGGGTGAGGACGCAGCCGTTGAGGCCGTAGACGGTCTCGTTGGCGATGCGGATCGCGTCGGCCTCGTCGTCGCAGGGGATCAGGCTGATCACCGGGCCGAAGATCTCCTCCTGGGCGATGACCATGTGGTTGTCGACGTTCGCGAACAGGGTCGGCTCGATGTAGAAGCCGCGGTTCAGCCCGGCCGGCCGCCCGCCGCCGTAGGCCAGCGTCGCGCCCTCTTCCTGGCCCTTGGCGATGTAGCCCTGCACCCGCTCCAGCTGCCGCTCCATCGCCAGCGGGCCGAAGGCCGAGGCCGGGTCGTAGGGATCGCCGGGGTGCTGCTTCTGCATCGCCGCAGCGAAGCTATCGACGAAATCGTCGTGGCGCTCACGGGGCACGATCACCCGGGTCAGGGCCGCGCAGACCTGGCCGGAGAGGCGGCAGAGGCTACCGGTCAGGCTCGCCACCGCTTCGTCGACGCCGTAGTCGTCGAGCACGATGGCGGCGGACTTGCCGCCCAGTTCCATGGTGTAGCGGGCCATGCGCTCGCCCAGGATCGAGGCGATGCGCTTGCCGGCGGCCGACGAGCCGGTGAAGGCGACCTTGTCGACGCCGGGGTTGCGGATCAGGTGCTCGGAGGCCGGGCGGTGGCCGACCACCACGCCCAGCACGCCGGCCGGCAGGCCGATCGACTCGGCCGCCTCGGCCAGGATGTAGGCGTCGAGCGGGGTCTCGGGAGAGGCCTTCACGATCACCGTGCAGCCCGCCAGCATGGCCGGCGCCAGCTTGTGGCAGGCGAGCGCCAGCGGGCTGTTCCACGGCACCACCGCGGCGACCACACCCACCGGCTCGCGCACGATCAACGCCCGGCCGTGGCCGTCGCCGGGCTTGTGCTCTTCTTCCCACTCGAAGGTGTCGGCGAGGGCGGCGAAGCGGTCGAGGATCGCGGCCGCGCCGTTGCCGGCGGTGCGGGTGAGCGCGTGCAGGGCGCCGATCTGGTTGGTCCAGGCGTGGCCCAGCTCGTCGTTGCGGGCCCTGAGCGCCGCGCCCAGCTTGACCATCCAGCCCGCGCGCTCGGCGTGGCTGAGCTTCGGCCAGCTCGAGGCGTCGAACGCCACGCGGGCGGCGGCCACGGCGCGATCCATGTCCGGCTCGCGGGCCTCGGCGACTTTGAAGATCACTTCCTCGGTGACCGGCGAGACCACCTCGATCTTGCCGTCGCTGGAGGGCGCCACCCAGGCGCCGCCGATGTAGAGCTTGTCCAGGTGCTTGATGTCGATGAGCTTGACGGCTTCGGCGACGTTCATGGTCTCTCTCCTGATCGGACGGTGCTGGCGCCACGCTACAGCCCCCGGGCCGCGCGCTCCAGGGCGAGATGCGGCGCCATCGCGGGCGTGGTGAACGCAGCATTAACCCAAACCGGCCCTCACTCGCGCGCTGCAGTTCTGGAGATTCCCGATGGCGCGCACCATCCTGGCCGTCGACGACAACCCGGTGATCCGCGAGACCCTGGCCATCTGGCTCTCGGCCGCCGGGCATCAGGTGGTCTGCGCGCCCAGCGGCCTCGATGCGGTGCAACTTCTGGAGCAGCGCAAGTTCGACCTCGTCATCCTGGACGTCGAGATGCCGGGCCTGACCGGCTTCGACGTGCTGGCGATGGTGCAGCGCCGCACCCTCTGCCCCGGCACGCCGATCATGATGCTGACGGCGTCCGACTATGCCGACGACATCGTCCGGGCCCGCGACCTGGGCGCCTGCGGCTACCTGAACAAGCCGTTCTCGCCGGAAGGCCTTTTGGACAAGATCGAGCGGGTGCTGGAGGCGCGCGACACGCTCTGGATCGACGACTTCCACTGCATCGTCGGGCAAGCGAGCGACGGCGCCGCCGTCAAGGCGCCGCGGGCCGCTTAGCCGGCCCGCCGCTCAGATCAGCAGCTCGATCAGGAACGGGCCGGGCCGCGCCAGCGAGGCTGCGAGCAGGTCGG
>DATAVF010000234.1:0-12542 GCA_036267835.1 Caulobacteraceae bacterium
AAGTTGGCGGCCTGGCCGGCGCCCAGCAGCAGGGTGCGGGCGTCGGCGACGCCGGCCTCGATCTCGGCCGCTTCGGCGGCGCTGAAGCGCTTGGCGTCGAAACCGCCGTGGGCGTCGAGACCCAGTGGCGCGATGGCCGCCAGCAGGCGGCTGTCGGTGGCCGGCGGCGGGTCGGAGACCAGCAGCCGCTGCGCCGAGGCGAAGTAGTCGCCCCACTTGTCGTGGCGGGTGGCGTAGGGCGGCGGCGGCGGCGTCGCCGGGCCCTCGAGGCGCAGCTGACCCTGCACCGCGTGCGCCGCCGGCAGGTCGGCCTCGCCGTCGATCAGGGTGCGCACCAGGATCCAGCCGTGCGGCGTCGCGAGGCGCGCGACGTTCGCGCCCGAGCCGGCCTGCCCCGGCCCCACGATGGTGAAACGGCCGCCGCCCGGCCCAACCGTACGCGTGCCCAGCACCGCGTCGTTGTCGGTGTACATGTTCATGATCGCGACCGAGATGTAGCGCTGGCCGGTCGGCGGAATGGTCAGGGTGACGGGGCCGCGGGTCAGGTCGATCCAGGCGTTGGAGAACAGGGTGTCGTTGTTGGGCGAGGTGACCAGCCGGTCGCGGGGCGTGCTCAGCACACGGGCATGGCGGAAGTGGTTGGGCGCCAGCGGCTGGCGCGGCGCCGGCGGGTTCAGAGTGCCGGCGCGGGTCGCGGCCATCTCGATCAGCGGCAGGGTGTAGATCCAGGCATCGCGCGCCGCGGCTCGCAGCGCGCCGGGCGCCGCGGCGGCCGACCCGAGCCCCGGCATGGCGCTCGCCGCCGCCGCCGTCGCCAACCCCTCACGCCTCGTCATCCGCACCGCTCGCCGCTCCCGCCACTCCAGGCTTACACGTCACTCTAGCGACGCCCCGGCGCGAAGGGCATTTCCGCTGGGGCGCGATTCCGGGGTGCGGAACGGCCGCGGCGGCGTAATGAGCCGCAAAGGGGAGGATCATCCTTGGCCAGTCTTCTGCAGCGGCTCGGTGTCAGCCTGCCGATCATCCAGGCGCCGATGGCCGGCACGTCGACCCCGGCCATGGCCGCGGCGGTGACCAATGCGGGCGCGCTGGGCTCGATCGGGGTGGCGGCGGCAGGTGTGGCCGGCGCGCGGGCCATGATTGAGAGCCTGCGCGGCCAGACCGATGGCCCCTTCAACGTCAACGTCTTCTGCCACCGTCCGGCGACGGCCGACCCGGCGCGCGAGGCCCGTTGGCTGGCGGCGCTGAAGCCGGTGTTCGCGCGCTTCGGGGCCGAGCCGCCAGCGCGGATCAGCGAGATCTACACCAGCTTCCTCGTCGATCCGGGGATGCTGGAGCTGCTAGTCGAGGCCCGGCCAGCGGTGGTCAGCTTCCACTTCGGCCTGCCGCCGGCCCCGACCATCGCGCGGCTGAAGGCGGCTGGCATCGCGCTCTTCTCCAGCGCGACCAACCTCGCCGAGGCCGAGGCGGCCGTGGCGGCCGGCTGCGACGCCGTCGTGGCGCAAGGCTGGGAAGCGGGCGGCCACCGCGGCGTATTCGACCCTGCGGCGCCCGACAGCCAGCTGGGCGTGCTGGCGCTCACCCGGCTCTTGGTGCAGCGCCAGCCGCTGGCGGTGATCGCCGCCGGCGGGATCATGGACGGCGCGGCTATTGCCGCGGCGCTGGCGGCCGGCGCGGCGGCGGCGCAGCTAGGCACGGCCTTCGTCGGCTGCCCGGAATCGGGCGCCGACGCCTACTACCGCGAGGCGTTGCTGGGGCCGGGCGCGGCGGCCACCGAGATGACCACGCTGATCTCCGGCCGCCCGGCCAGGTGCCTGCCCAACGCCTTCACCGCCCTCAAGGACACGGCGCTGGCCGGCGTACCGCTGCCTGACTATCCGATCGTCTACGACGCCGGCAAAGCCCTCGCCGCCGCGGCCAGGGCGCGGGGCGACGGCGGCTTCGGCGCCCAGTGGGCAGGGCAGGGCGCGCCGCTCGCCCGGGTCATGGGCGCGGCCGAGCTGGTGCGGGTGCTGGCGGAGGAACTGGCGCGGGGCGCGCTCCAGTCGCGGGGCGCGGCGGCATCCAACGATCAAAAGTTGTACAGATAGACGACTTTTGATTGAACTTGACTGTAGGCCGTGCCTCCATGCGCCAGTCAACGCGGTGCGATGCGAGCCGGGCTCGCGCACCTTGAACCTGCGCGCCGCGTGCTCGGGGAAACGCCATGACTTCCTTCGTCCCGCTTCCTGGCAGCCACCGCACGCCGCTGCCGAACTCGCGATCGGCCGGCCCCGTGAACGGCGCCGATCTGGCGACCGTGACCGTGCGGGTGCGCTCCAAAGGCGACCCGGCCGACCTTGCCAAGCTGGCCTACGACCTTGCCGGCCAGCCCGTCGCTCAGCGCAAATACCTCACCCTCGCCCAGCTGGAAGACCAGCACGGCGCGGCCGGCGCGGACCTGGACGCGATCGAACACTACGCGCACGACCACAACCTGCGGGTCGGCCGACGCAGCGCGATCGAGCGCGTCGTCATCCTCAAGGGCCGGCTCAGCGATCTGCTGGCCGCTTTCCCGAGCGACGTGCGGCTCTATCACCACTCGACCGGCGGCTATCGCGGCCGGTCCGGCACGATCCTGGTTCCCGAGCAGCTCAGCAAGGTCATCACCGGCGTGTTCGGCTTCGACACCCGCCGGCGGCGGCGCACGCGCCACCGGCAGATTCTGTCGGCGCAGGCCGGACCCGGCGGCGACAACGGCCTGGCGGCGACCGACTTCGCCACGCGCTACGCCTTCCCGCCCGGCGACGGCAGCGGCCAGACCATCGCCATCATCGAACTGGGCGGGGGCTATCGGACCAGCGACCTGCAGGTGTTCTTCCACGAGATCGGTGTCGCGATGCCGAATGTGGCGTCCGTGTCGGTCGACAACGCGGTCAATGATCCGTCCACCGACCCGCAATCGGCCGACGGCGAAGTGATGCTCGATATCGAGGTCGCCGGCGCCGTCGCGCCGAAGGCTAGTTACGTCGTTTACTTCGCGCCCAACAACGGCGACCAGGGCTTCCAGGACGCGATCAGCATGGCGGTCCACGACGCACGCCAGCCCAGCGCCGTGTCGATCAGCTGGGGTAGCCCCGAGGATTACACCGACGACCAGGGCCTCGCCGCCTATCACGAGATTTTCGCGGCGGCCGGCGCGCTGGGGGTCACCGTCTGCGCCGCCACCGGCGATCACGGGACCGCTGATGCCGACGCGCCGCACTGGGACGGCAAGCCGCACGTCAACCACCCTTCGTCCGACGACCTCGTGCTGGCCTGCGGCGGCACGCAGGTCACGGGTGGCAAGGACGTGGTCTGGAACGATGGCACGACGCTCGAGGCGGGCGGCTGGGCGACCGGCGGCGGCGTCAGCGGCTATTTCGCCGTACCGGACTATCAGAAGAACGCGAACGTCCCGGTCTCGCTCTTCACGCAAAAGCCGGGGCGCGGCCTGCCCGACATCGCGATGAGCGCAACCAACTACTTCACCCGCACCGACAGCGCCGAGGGCGCGGGCGGCGGCACCAGTGCGGTCACGCCGCTGATGGCGGCGCTGGTGGCGCTGCTCAACCAGGACAAGGGCGGGCGCGTCGGCCTGTTGCAGCCGTTCCTCTACGCCAACGCGGGCGCCGGCCTCTTCGTCGACGTGACCTCGGGCACGAACGCCGTCAAAGGTACGGTCAAGGGCTACAAGGCCGGCCCTGGCTGGGACGCCTGCACGGGCCTCGGTACGCCGGTCGGCAAGGCGATCCTGGCCAAGCTGCCCTGACGCGTCACGGCTGCTGCGCGAACAGGTGGTATTCCTGCTTGTTCCAGAACACCCGGCCGCGCGGCCCGTCGGTCGGGAGGGTGGCGAGCCAGAGCGCGCCCGGAACCACGGCCTCGGGCGGCTGCAGGTTCGGCCCGCGCATCATGCCGCTCTCAGTGGGGCCTGGGATCATGCCGTTGATCAGGACATCGACGCCGTCGCACTCCGAGGCGGCGACGCGGGTCAGGGCGAACATGGCGGCTTTGGCCGCGCCATAGCCTGCCCAGCCGGGCCGGTGCGCCTCGGCGCCGCGCGAGAGGGTGTTGATGATGCGGCCATAACCCTGGGCGCGCATCACCGGCATGGCGGCGCGCAGGCCGTAGAGGGCGCCGAAGAGGTGCACGCCCAGCATCTGCTCGAAGGCGCCGTCGGCCAGGTCCTCGATGCGGGTGTTGCCGCCGAGGCCGGCGTTGTTGAAGAGCACGTCGATGCGGCCGAACTTGTCCTGTGCGGCCCGCACCAGGGCGCGGACCTCCGCATCCTTGGTGACGTCGGTCGGCACGGCGAGGATGCCGTCGCTCGCCAGCTCGGCCAGGCCGGCCGCGTTGATGTCCGCCGCAACCACCTTCGCGCCCTCGCCGGCGAAAGCCACCGCGAGCGCCCGGCCGATGCCGCTCGCCGCGCCGGTGATGACGACGACCTTGCCGTCCAGTTCATTGCCAGCCACGGCGCGCTCCCTTGCTTGGGCGCACTTCGCACTCGGCGCGGGCGCTTGTCAGGGCCGGCCGGGCGGCCGTGCCGCCATGCGGAACGCTAGCGCCGGCGCTGGGTGAAGGCGGCGATGCGTTCCTGCATGTCGGGGCCGCGGCCCTCGCCACGGAAGATCTCGTGCGCCAGGCCGACCGGCAGCGGCAGGCCGTCGGTGTTGTCCAGCAGGCGCTTGTTGGCCGCGTGGCTGTAGGACGAGTTGGCGGCGATCTCGGCGGCGAGCGCATCGATGGCGGCGTCGAACGCGTCGTCGGGCACGCACGTGTTGGCCAGCCCCATCGCCTCGGCCTCGCGCCCCGAATAGGTGCGGCAGGTGAACATCATCTCGCGCGCCTTGGCGCTGCCGATGCGGCGCGGCAGCCGCTGGCTCAGGCCCCAGACGGGGGTCAGCGCCCACTTGGCGTGGGTGTCGGCGAACTTGGCGCTCTCGGCGGCGACGATCAGGTCGCCGGCCAGCGCCAGCTCCAGCGCCCCGGTGTAGCAATGGCCGTGCACCGCGGTGATCACCGGCAGCGGCAGGCTGGCCAGCCGCTCGATCACCTTGCCCTGGAAGTTGGGCTCCGGCAGCCGCTCGCCCGCGGCAATGTCGGAAAGATCGTGCCCGGCCGAGAAGCAGCGCCCGGCGCCGCGCAGCACCACCACGGCGCAACTGCCCGGGTTGGCCGCCAGCTTGCGCACCTCGGCGTTCAGCGCCTCGAACACCCCCACGTTCAGCGAGTTGAGCTTGTCCGGCCGGTTGAGGGTCAGGTGCAGGGCCGGGCCCTTCAGTTCGCTGAGCACGAGGTCGGTCATCTGGCGGTTCGTCCCTGATCTGGCCGGCTCGTTCACTTCGGCCGGGATGGGGCCAGCGTGGAGGCAAATTCGCCGGACAATCAAGCCGATGCGGCCCGCCAGCGCGGGAAAGATTGACAAGCAAGAGCAGCTTGCCGACTACGCGGATGAGATGAGGACGCCTTGATGGCCGATGGGACGCCGCCGAAGCGGGTCCGCCGAACGAAGGCGGAGCAGCGGGCGGAAACGCTCGAACAGATTCTCGACGCCGCGGAGTTCCTGTTCTCGAAGCACGGCCTGCACGGGGTGACGCTGCGCGACGTCGCGCTGCGGGTCGGCGTGCACACCACGCTGCTGCACTACTACTTCGACGACAAGAAAAGCCTGTTCGATGCGGTCTTCGCCCGCCGCGCCGGCGTGACCAGCGGCCGGCGCATGGCGGCGCTGGATCGCTATGCGGCCGAGGCGGGCGACAAGCCCACGGTCGAGGGCGCGCTGCACGCCTTCCTCGACACCGATCTCGACCTCTACATCGAGGGCGGCGAGCCCTGGATGAACTACGCGGCCTTCTGCGCCCGGGTCAGCAACACCCCCGAGGGCGCGGCGCTGATGGACGTGCACTTCGATCCGGTGGTGCTGAAGCTGGTCGAGATCCTGAAGCGGGCTTTGCCGGACACGCCGGAAGCGGACATCTTCTGGGGCTACCACTTCGTCACCGGCTCGCTGATGAACACCCTGGCCCGCACCGGCCGCATCGACCGCCTCTCCGGCGACCTCTGCAAATCCGACGACTTCGCCGCGGTCAGGCAACGCATCGCCAGGTTCATGGCCGGCGGCTTCCTGGCGATCGCGGGCGACTGAGCGTCCTTCTGCCGGCGGGGGGAAAAGGATTTAAGGCAGCTTCCCCGCCCACTCCGTCAGCATCTTCGCGAACCGCGGCGGGTCGGCCGCGTGCATGCTGTGGGCCGCGTCCGGCGCGTCGACGTACTCGAACGGCTGGCCGGCGTCGGTGACGATCTTGCGGGCCATGCCGGCCTGCAGGTCGGAGAGAGCGCCGATGATGACGCCGGTGGTCGGGTCGATCGTCCGGGAATGGTGCGAGAGCATCACCGGGCATTTCACCTGCGCCAGCATGCGCTCGTGCGGGCAGGTCTGGGCGACCGTGCCCTCGATGAAGGCGCGGGCCCACTCGGGGTCGTACTCCTGCATCCGCTGCGGCGGCGGGGCGTCGCCGCCGGAGAAACCGGCCCAGTCGCCGAGGCTCCACTGGTCGCCGAGGTGCTTGTTGAGGCGCGCGAAGACCGGGCCGACGACCGACTGGCGGATCGACTGGCCGTGCGCCGGCAACAGCTCGGAGGCGAAGAGCGGCGGGTCCTCCATGTGGGCGCCGCGGATCTGGCCCGGCATGGCGAAGGCGGCCAGCCAGCAGGCCAGCACCCCGCCCGATGAATTGCCGCTGATCACCGCCGGCCGCTTCACCACCAGTTGGAGGAACCGCACCAGGTCGTTGCCCATGTTGTCGAGGCTGTAGCGGCGCGGCGTCCAGGTGCTGCGGCCCTGGCCGCGCAGGTCCACACAGAAGACCTGGAAGTCGCTCGCCAGCAGGCCGACGGCCGTCTCCATGCCCCACCAGGACTCGGTCTGGCCGGGGATCAGCAGCAGGGCCGGTTTGCCGGGCGAGCCGGCGGTGGCGTAGTTCATCGCCACCTCGCCGAGGTCCACGGTCTGCTCGGGGAAGGCATGGGGCACGAAGCTGTCGCGGGCGGCCGGGTTGGGTTTGGCGTCGGGCATCGGTCAGCTCCTGAGGGCGTGGGCGGCGCAGCAGCGCGGGGCGAAGTCGGCGAAGAGGCGCGCGGCATTGCCGCTGCGCACCAGGGCGGCCTCGTCGGCCGTGAACGGCAGGGCGGCGAAGGCGGCCTCGGCGAAGCGCAGCCGCTCGGCCGGCGCGAAGGGGAAGTCGCTGCCGTAGAGGATCTGCGAGACCGGGGCCAAGGCGCGCAGAGCGGCGATCTGCTGCGGCGCCACGGAAAGGGCGGTGTCGTAGAAGAAGCGCGCCAGGGTCTGCATCGCCTCGCCGGGCGCGACGGCGCGGGCGCCCAGCACCGGCGTGCCGCCGATCGCGGCGATGCGAGGGGCGAGGAAGGGCAACGTCCCGCCGCCGTGCGGCAGGATGAAGTTGATCCGCGGGAAGCGCGCCGCGGCGCCCGAGTAGATCAGGCTGGTCGCCGTGCGGGTGGTGTCGAACGGGAACTCGATCATCGGCGCCGGCAGCTCCAGGCCGAAGGCCTCGAAGCAGCAGGGCGAGGTCGGGTGGATGAAGACGGTGGCCTGGCGCGCGTTCAGCGCTTCCAGCAGCGGGGTGAGGCGCGCATCGCCGAGGTAGGCGCCCTCGGTGTGGGTGGGCAGGGCGACGCCGTCGAGGTCCAGCTGGTCCAGCGCGCGTTCCAGCTCGGCCAGGCTGGCGGCCATGTCGGGCAGCGGCAGGATGGCGTAGCCGCCGAAGCGGGTGGGGTGGAGGCGGCGGGTCTCGGCGGCGAAGTCGTTGATCTGGCGGCAGAGGGTGATCGCGGCGGCCTTGTCCACGAAATTGACGTGCGGCGAGGAGACCGAGAGCACGGCGCCGTCGATGCCGACCTCGTCCATGATGGCGAGCGCGCGCTCCACCGACCAGTCCGGCACGGGCATGCCGCCATCGACCAGCTTCAGGCCGGCGTCGCGCAGCGCCTCGCGGTAGACCGGCGGCAGGAAGTGGGCGTGCACGTCGATGGTGTGGGCCATGGCTCAGCGCTCCTCGGTCGGCGGCGACGGCTTGCGCGACCGGTTCAGGATGTCGTCAGCGGCCTGGGCGGCGATCAGCTCGGCCTCGATCGGCGCGACGCCCAGGCCGCGCAGCACCAGCTGACAGAGCTGCTGGGCGATCCAGATGTGGGCGCCGGCGTCGCGGTCGCCGCTGAAGCGGGTCAGGCCCGCATGGCCGACGCCGAGCACGAAGAGCGCGCCGGCCTCGACCGTGGGCACGGTGAAGCGACCTTGCGCCAGGCCCAGGCTGACGTCGTCCACCGTGCCCTTGTTGAGCTTCATCGAGGGCAGGGTCTGGCCGCTGCGGTCGTTGCGCACCAGCACGCCGCCTTGTTCAGGCTCATCGGCGACGAAGCGCAGGTAGACGCAGATGGCGCGGGCCACGCGGCGGGGGGCGTCATTGACCTCGGCGTTGGCGGCGGTGACCTCGCGCTCGATGCGGTGGCGGATCTCGCGGGTGACGGCGGCGAGAAGCGCCTCCTTGTCGGTGAAGTGCTTGTAGAAGCTGCCCTTGGCGACGCCGGCCTCGCCGACGATGTCGTCGATGGCGACGGCATCGACCGGGTGGGCCGCGAACAGCGTCTGCCCGGCGCGCACCAGCGCCTCGCGCACCGCCTCGCCGCGCCCCGTGCGGCGCTGGGTGTCAGCTTCCATGTGCGGGGCTCCTGAGGACGCGCGACCAGGCTTCGGTCAGCGCGGCGGGGGCGCCGGCGCCGAAGACGATCCGGTCGGGGCGGACCAGCACGGCCTCGGCGCTGTTCGCCGTGAGCCAGCCGGCGAGCTTCGGACGGAAGGGTGTGAGTCGGGAATCGTCGAGGCCGATCGCGGTGAGGTCGGGCGCATCGGTCGGTGGCGCGGCGGAGATCAGCCAGGCGCCGGGGCCGAGCATGTCATCAAGGCGCGCGCCTTCCGCTACCGGCTGCGGGAAAAGTTCGCCGGCGCGGGGCGAGCCCTCGAGAACGCCCGGCCCGGTCATGGGCGGTGGCGCGGCGGGGGGCAGGGGCCGGGCGCCTGAGGCGCGGGTGGCCAGCATCTGGGCGTTGCGCGCCGCAGCCATGGCCGGGTCGAGCGTGCACACCACGCGGCCCATGCCGATGGCGACCTGGATGTAGGCGCGGGCGTTGGGTTCGCGCTCGATCTGGTAGGTGTCCAGGAGCACGTCGTCGGCGCGGCCGGCGAGGATGGCGCTGAGCTTCCAGGCGAGGTTGGCGGCGTCGCGGATGCCGGCGCACATGCCCTGGCCGGCGAAAGGCGGGGTCTGGTGCGCGGCGTCGCCGGCGATCAGCACCGGGCCCGCGCGCCATTTGTCGGCGACCAGGCCGTGGAAGCGGTAGACCGCCTTGCGCTCGATCTCGACATCGACGTTCCACGAGGCCAGCAGCCCCTCGATGAAGGCGTCCTCCAGCACCGCCTCCGCCGTCTCGCCGGGCAGCATCATGAACTCCCAGCGGTGGCGGCCGGGGCCCATCAGCACGCAGGTCGTGGGCCGCGCCGGATCGCAGATCTGCAGGTTGATCGTCGGCATCTGCGCGCCGGGGCGGGGGATGGCGTCGATCACCAGCCAGGGCTCGTCGAACTGCAGGTCATCGAGCCCCGCGCCGATCGCCTCGCGCACGGGGCTCCACGCGCCATCGCAACCGACGAGGTAGCGGGCGCGCACTTCCAGCGGCCCGTCCGGCCCGGCGATCTCGGCGCGGACGCCGCCGTCGTCGACCTGCAGTCGCTCGAAAGCCGCGCCCAGCAGCACCTGCACCGTCGGCGCGGCAGCGAGCTTGGCGCGCAAGGCTCGCTCCAGGCCGGGCTGGTTGAACATGTAGCCGCCGGCCCAACCCGACGGCGCCAGCTGCGCGGCCATGTCGCCGAAGCTGACCAGCACCTCGCCCTCGGCGCTGCGGAACTCGTAGCCGGTGGCGGGGCGGGCGTGGCGCAGCACCTCGTCGGCGATGCCGAGCGCCTGGAAGACCCGCATGATCTCGTGATCGAAGTGCGCCGCGCGGGGCAGCGGGTAGACCTCGACCAGCCGGTCGATGGCGATCACGTCCACGCCGGCGTCGCCGAGCAGGGCGGCCAGGGTCGCACCCACCGGCCCCAGGCCCACGATCAGCACATCGCGGGCGAGTGCTTCCGTCACTTGGCGACTTCCGCCGCGAAGGGGTTCTCGATCGCGCCCAGCCCCTCGATCTCCACCCGCACCACGTCGCCGGCCTTGAGGAAGGTGCGCGGCGTCATCGCCACGCCGACGCCGCCGGGGGTGCCGGTGAAGATCAGATCGCCCGGCTCCAGGGTCATCACCTTGGAGAGGTGCTCGACCTGGGCCCAGACGTCGAAGATCAGGTGGCGGGTGTTGGAGCTCTGGCGCTGCTCGCCGTTGACCAGGCAGCGGATGGAGCGGCCATGCGGGTCGGGCGCCTCGTCGCTGGTGGTGATCCAGGGGCCGAACGGGGCATGGGTGTCGAACGACTTGCCCAGCACCCACTGCGGCGTGCGCATCTGCCAGGCGCGCTCGCTGACGTCGTTGCCGACGCAGAAGCCGAAGATCGCTCCAGGCGCCGCCTCGCGGCTGATATGCCGCCCGCCCTGGCCGACTACGGCCACCAGCTCGGCCTCGTAGTCCACCGCCTGGCCGGCCAGCGGGATCTCCACATCGGCATAGGGGCCGTGGGCGGAGGTCGGCGACTTGGAGAACCAGATCTGGTGCGGCGGCGTCGCCTGACCGGTCTCGGCGACGTGGTCGGCGTAGTTGAGGCCGATCGCCATGATCTTGCCGGGCCGGCGGATCGGGGCGAGCAGGCCCACGTTGCCGAGAGCGAACGCCTCGGCTGCGCCGTCGCCGGCGATGCGCCGCGCCTCGGCCTGGACCTGCGGCCAGCGCGCGATCAGGTCGGTCATGTCGTGCGCCAGCTGCGGCGCCGCGCGGCTCAGCGAGATGACGCGCTCGCCCTCGACGGCGCCCAGCTCGGGTGCGACGTCCGTGCTGAAGGTGACGAGTTTCATGCGCCCTCCGGGCGGCTGGGGAAGCGGTCGCCCCACTGGACGGCCAGCAGGTCTTTCAGCGGCACGGTGTTGGAGCCGTCGGCGGCGGTCAGCAGGTCGCCATCGGTCCAGTGCTCCAGCGTGTGGCCCCACGGGTCGCGCCAGTAGTCGAACACCTGGCTGCCCAGCAGATGCCGCCCGACGCCCCAGTGGCGCTTCCAGCCGCCGTCGCTGAGCCGCTCGTGGCCGGCCATCAGGTCGTCGACATCGAGCACCTCGAAGGCCGCGTGGTTGAAGCCGACGCCGGCCGGGTCCTGCAGCAGGAAGAGGGTGTGGTGGTCGGTCAGGGTGTCGCCGCGGTCGCAGCGCAGGAAGGCGCCGATCGACATCTCGGGCGAGACCGCGACCTCGTCCGAGGTGATGAAGCCGAAGCGCTCCTTGTACCAGCGCTCGGCGCGGCGGAAGTCGGCGACGCCGAGCACGCAATGGCCGAGGCGGGTGACGTGGGCCGAGGCGCGGCCGGTGCGCTTAGGGGCGCGCAGCCGGGTCTTCTCGCGGGCGCTGTTCCAGCTGTCGGCGGCCGGGATGGGCAGGGGGGCGATGGGCGTCTGGCCGGCGACGACCTCGACGGTGAAGCCGTCCGGATCGACCAGCGAGACGCAGACGCCGCCGCCAGGACGGTCCAGCGCGCGCACTTCGGCGCCCTCGGCGCGGGCCAGGACCTCGACGTCGACGACGCTGGAAGCGCGCAGGCCCATGGCCGCGAAGCCGGGCTCGCCGAGCTCGGTGATGTGGACGTAGGGCGCCTCGCCAAGGCCGCGGGCGAAGAGCCGGTCGCCCTCGCGCCAGGACGTGAGGCCGAAGTCGGCCAGGAAGCGCGCCATCTCGTCCAGGTCCGGCGCCCGGAAGGCGACGTGGCTGACGTCCTCTACCTTGATCATCGGCTGTTCTCTGACTTTTTGGTCATTTGGTCCCGCATCGTTAGCCCGACCGAAGCGGAATTCCCAGAGAAATCGAAGCTTGCCCGTATTGGCTTGATGTGACCAAACGGTCGCGTCTGGGAGGCTGCAAGATGTACCAACGAACCCTCAAGGCGCTGATTGTCGCCGGCTTTCTGGCCGTCAGCACGACGGCTGTAGCCGCGCCCGCGCCGCACCTTACTTTCACGACGCTCGGCACCAACTCCGGCCCGATCCCCAATCCGGACCGCTCCGAGCCCGCCAGCCTGGTGCGCTTCGGCGACCAGGCCATGCTGGTGGATGTCGGCGACGGGGCCGGCGACCAGCTGGCCAAGGCCGGGGTGCGGCTGGATGCGATCCGGACCATCCTGATCAGCCACCTGCACTTCGACCACACCGGCGGCCTCTTCGGCTTCCTCGGCATGCGCTACCAGAGCCGCTTCGACACCCAGCCGCTGACCATCTACGGCCCGCCCGGGACCAAGGCGACGGTCGACGCCCTG
>DATAVF010000235.1:0-4669 GCA_036267835.1 Caulobacteraceae bacterium
GGCCATGGCCTGGTGGCCGAAGCAGATGCCGGCGAGCCGCGTGCGGCCCTTGGCGGCGCGCAGGAAGGTCAGCAGTTCGGCGATCCACGGGTCGCTGTCATAGACCCCGGCGGGCGCGCCGGTGAGGATGTAGCCGTCGCAATCTTCTGGCCGGTCCGGATAGTCGCCGTGGGGGACATCGAAAGTGCGCCACTGGTAGCCGCGGCCCGCGAGCAGGGCCTGGAACATCGCAACGAAGTCGCCGAACTCCGGCTGCAGCGCTCGGGGCGCGTGCCCGGCAGCGAGGATGCCGATCTTCATCAGTACGCCATGCCTTGCGCCACGGCTTTCAGCCGCTCGATCAGCGCCATCTTGTCGTCGATGAAGTCGTTCTCGACCCACCAGCGCTCGACCTCGCGCATCACCTCGCCCACCAGCGGACCCTTGGCGACGCCGGCGCCCATCACTTCTTCGCCGGAGAGCGGGAAGCGCGGCGGGGTGAAGCTGCGCGCGGTGGGCAGCAGCGCGCGGAACTGGGTCGTGGCGGCGGGGCGGTTCGAGGCGGCCCAGGCCAGGGTGACGCGGTCGCACAGGGCCTCAGCCCCTAGCCGGTAAACCAGCCGGCGCGTCTCGCGCGGGCTCATCCAGGAGACCAGCCTCGGCTCGGGGTTCAGCGCCGCGACCAGCCGGTCGCGCTGGGCGTTGGAGAGCCGCAGCCGTTCGGCCATGGCCTCGCCGGTCGCCGGGTCGTCGGGCAGCAGGGCGGCCAGGCGCAGCAGCGGGTCCTCGCTGAACAGCATCTCGGTCTCGATGGCTACCAGCCGCTCGAACCGGTCGAGGCCCTGCGCTTCCGGCAGCGCCACGCCCAGCACCCCGGTCTGCGCCATCAGCCGCACGGTGGCGCGCGGGTCCTCGGCCGCCAACAGCTTCAGCAGCTCGGCCGAGACCCGTTCGGCCGACAGGTGCTGGATGTGGCCGCGCAGCGCCGCACAGGCCGCCAGGCCCGCCGCGTCGGGCTCGGTGCGGCCATACCAGGCCTGGAAGCGGAAGAAGCGCAGGATGCGCAAGCTGTCCTCGCGGATGCGGGTCCGGGCGTCGCCGACGAAGACGATGCGCCCGGCCCGCGCATCGGCGAGGCCGCCGGCGGTCGGGTCGTAGAGTCGCCCGTTGGCGTCGGCGTAGAGGGCGTTGAGGCGGAAGTCGCGGCGCTGGGCGTCCTCGGTCCAGTCGGTGGTGAAGGCGACCACGGCGCGGCGGCCGTCGGTCTCGACGTCGCGGCGCAGGGTGGTGATCTCGAACGGCTTGCCGTGGGCGACCGCGGTGACGGTGCCGTGCTCGATGCCGGTCGGGTGCGCCTTCAGCCCGGCCTTGGTCAGCGCCTCGGTCACCGCATCAGGCGTCAGCGGGGTCGCGATATCGATGTCGGCGATCGGCTGCTTCAGCAGCGCATTCCTCACGCAGCCGCCGACGAACCGCGCGCTGCCCGGCCCGCCGGCCGCCTCCAGCGCAGCGATGACCGCGCGGGTGGCCGGATGCGTCATCCAGGGCAGGGCGCCGAGGCTCTCGATCATCTAGGCGACCGCCGCGCCATAGAGCCGGTCGTAAAGCGCGCGCAGCATGCCGGCCGTGGCGCCCCAGATGTACTGGCCTTCCCAGGTGGCGGCGTAGAAGCGGCGGGTGTCGCCGGAGGGGAGGACGCGTTCGGTCTGCGCGAGGTTGGACGGGTCCATCAGGAAGCCGAAGGGGGTCTCGAAGATCTCGGCCACCTCGGCGGGGCTCGGCGTGACCTGCATGTCGGGCGACAGGAAGCCGACCACCGGGGTGATCTGGAAGCCGGTGACCGAGGTGCGTAAGGGGGTCGAGAGACCGGCCAGCTCGACCAGCGCCGGGTCGAGGCCGATCTCTTCGTGGGCTTCGCGCAGCGCGGTCGCCCACGGTGTCTCGCCCGGGTCGCTGCGGCCGCCGGGGAAGGCGACCTGGCCGGTGTGGCTGCGCAGGCTGTCCGAGCGGCGGGTGAGCAGCACCGAGAGGCCGTGCTCGCGCTCCACCAGCCCGACCAGCACGGCGGCCGGCGTCCAGGTCACGGTGGGGTCGGTGACGTGGGTGGGATCGAGGTTGAGGTCACCGTGCACTTCCATGCCGCCGAGGATGTTCTCGTCGAGGGGATCCAAGTGGCTGGTGATCCAGCGGCGCACCTCGGCCGGCGAGGCGTCGAGGTTCATACTTCGTGGGCCCGGGCGGGGCCGACCGGGAACCAGGCGTCGCCCGACTTGACGCCGAGCCGCGGCCCCTCGTCGGTCTCGCGCTCCTCGGCCAGTTCGACCAGTTCGTAGAACACCGGCCGGGCGATCAGCGCCTCGAGGCCGCGGCGCACGTGCAGGTAGGGGCGCGGCTCGCCCGTCGCTTCGTCCATCTCGACGCGAATGGCGTGGTCCGGCCCGGCGACCACTTCGTCGCCGACGTTGGTCAGGAACTTCAGCGTGTCGCCGACGCGGTCGACGCGCACCGCGACGAAGGGCGCATCCTCGACCGTGATCTTCATCTTCTCGACCGGAGTGACGAGATAGATGCCGTCCGGGTCCTTGCGCAGCACGGTGGAGAAGAGCCGCACCAGGGCCTCGCGGCCGATCGGCGTGCCCTCGTGCAGCCACTGCCCATTCACCTTGATGACGATGTCGATCTCGCCGCAGTGGGCGGGGTTCCAGAGATGCACCGGCGGCAGGCCGCGACCCGGCGCCTGCTTGGCCGCCGCCGTCACCCGCTCCAGACTCCCGTTCGCGTCCGCCATGCAAAGGTAGGTAGGACGAACGAGGATGGCGCTCAAGCCGCGCTGACGAGGCCCTCGATGGTCGGCGCCAGGCCCGGCCGCAGCGGCCGCACCAGCACCCGGCGCTGATCCACGGGGCCGGGCATCCGCACACCCGGCGCGGCGACGAAGCCCAGCGGGCCGAAGTAGGGGACATCGCCGACCAGCACGATCCAAGCGTGGCCGGCCGCTGTGGCCGCCTCGCAGGCTTGCTCGATCAGCGCCGCGCCCAAGCCCTGGCTGCGGCAGGTCGCATCGACCGCGAACGGGCCCAGCATGATCGCCGGCGTCTCGCCCACCCTCACCGCCCACTGGCGCACGCAGCCGACGATGCGGCCGCGCTCCCAGGCCACGAACGACAGGCCCAGCAGCGGCGTGCGCCCCTCGCGCAGCCGCTCGGCCGCCTTGGCGAAGCGGCCGGGGCCGAACGCGCCCAGCACCAGCCGCTCGACGGTGGCGTCGTCCTGGGGCCGTTCGAGGGCCAGCGGCGGCAGGGCGGGGGCGGGGTCGAGGCTCACGGGCGAAAGGGGGGCGAAGGGGCTACGAAGGGGCGCGTCGATAGGGTCATCCGTACCCCCGGTCAACGACGCCGTTGTGCAAGCCGCGATTGCGAACCTCGCCAAGCTCGGGCATTGGCCGGCCTCCCGTGACCGACGCGCCCTCGCCCCCCGCCACCGCCCGCGATCTGCTGCGCCAGCGGGACTACCTGTTCTTCTGGGCCTCGCGCTGGCTGGGGGCGCTGGGGATTGCCATCCAGAGCGTCTCGATGGGCTGGCAGGTCTATGCCCTGTCGCGCCAGGCCAGCCTCTCGATCAACCAGGCCTCGTTCAACGTCTCGCTGATCGGCCTGATCACCTTCGCGCCGCTGTTCTTCCTGGCCCTGCCCGCCGGCATGAGCGCCGACCGCTACGACCGCAAGCGCATCATGATCGGCTGCTACGTGGCCGAGATGGCGCCCTCGGCCATCCTCGCGGCGGCCGAGATGTTCCACTTCGCCTCGGTGCCGCTGCTGCTGGCCGTGGCGGTGATCTTCGGCGCGTCGCGCGCCTTCTTCTACCCGGCGCTGAGCGCGCTCGGCCCGATGCTGGTGCCGCGCGAGCTCTTGCCGCGGGCCATCGCCTGGAACTCGCTGGCCGGCCAGTTCGCCTCGATTATCGGTCCGGCGCTGGCCGGGCTGTTGCTGGCGATGTCGGCGGCCGCGGCCTTCCAGGCGGCCTTCTTCCTCTACCTGGCCGCCCTGATCTCGATCTCCTGCGTGCGCGGCGTCACCCGGCCGCGAGTGCAGCCCGGCTCGCGCTGGGCGCTGGTCCAGGAAGGCCTGGCCTACGTCTGGACCAACAAGATCGTCGTCGGCGCCATCTCGCTCGACCTCTGCGCGGTGCTGCTGGGCGGCGCGACCGCCCTCTTGCCGGCCTTCGCCCGCGACGTGCTGAAGGTCGGCCCCGAGGGCTTCGGCCTGCTGCGCTCGGCGCCGTCGGCCGGCGCGGCGATCGTGGCGATCTATCTCTCGATCAACCCGATCCGCACCCGGGCGGGGATCAAGATGTTCTTCGGCGTCGCCCTCTATTCGGCAGCGACCATCGTCTTTGGCCTCTCGCGCACCCTCTGGCTCTCGGTCGGCGCGATGGCGACGCTGGGCGCGGCCGACATGCTGAGCGTCTTCGTGCGCCAGACCCTGGTGCAGCTGGTGACGCCGGATGCCATGCGCGGCCGGGTCGGCGCGGTCACCAGCCTCTTCGTCTCGGCCTCCAACGAACTGGGCGAATTCCGCGGCGGCCTGGTCGCTCGCTTCATAGGGCCGGTGGCGGCGGTTATCTACGGCGGGGTGGGCTCGCTGATCGTCACCGGGCTCTGGGCGCGCCTGTTTCCCGCCTTGCGCCGGGC
>DATAVF010000236.1:0-21121 GCA_036267835.1 Caulobacteraceae bacterium
GACGATGCGGCCGTGGTTGGCCATGTTGAAGAGCGCGGCCTCGAAGACATCGCCGCCGACATTGTCGAAGTAGACGTCGACGCCGTTCGGGGCGAGGTCGCGCAGGGCGCGGCGCACGCCGCCGGCCTTGTAGTCGAGCGCTTCGTCGAAGCCGAGTTCGTCCTTGATCCAGGCGCACTTCTCCGGCCCGCCGGCGACGCCGATCACCCGGCAGCCCTTGATCTTGGCGATCTGCCCGACGATCGAGCCCACTGCGCCGGCCGCCGCCGACACCACCACGGTCTCGCCGGTCTTGGGCTTGCCCACCTCGAGCAGGCCGAAATAGGCGGTGAGGCCGGTGACGCCGTAGACGCTGAGCAGGTGGGTGATCGGCGCCATCGCCGGCAGCTTGGCGAGGTGCTTGCCGGACTGGGTCCCGTACTCCTGCCAGCCGATGTCGGCGAAGACGAGGTCGCCGGGGGCGAGGCCCGCTGCTCGGCTCTCCACCACCTCGGCCAGCGAGCCGCCGGCCATCACCTGGCCGGCCTCCAGCGCCGAGCGGTAGGTGACGCCCTGCATCCAGGCCCGGTTGGCCGCGTCGAGCGAAACGTAGCGCGCCTTCAAGAGCACCTCGCCGTCGGCTGGCGTCGGGATGGGCGACTCGGCGAATTGGAAGCTGGCGGGCGTCAGCTTGCCCTTCGGCATCTCGGTGAGCAGGACCTGGCGGTTGGTGGCGGCGGGCATGGCTGGGCGTCCTCTCCGGCTCTCGGAGCAGGGAACGCCTTGCGTGGGGCCAAGGCAAGGCAGTGTCGCTAGCCGGCTATCTCGGGGGCGGCTAAGTTTGAGCGATGGCTCGCGCTCCCCTCAATGTGCTGGTGTTGCTTTTCAGGCGAACGGCCGAGGGGCCTGAGTTCGCCGTGCTGCGACGAGCCGACGAGGCGGGCGACGTCTGGCAGGGTGTCGCGGGCGGCGCGGAGGACGACGAGTCGCCTTTGGGAGCAGCGCGGCGTGAGTTCTTCGAGGAAACCGGCGTCTCGGCCGAGCGGCTGTGGGTCGGGCTCCAGGCGCGCTGCAGCGTCCCGGCTGTCGTGTTCGCCGCCTGGAAGGATTGGCCGCCCGATCTGTATGTCGTGGAGGAACACGCCTTCGCGGTCGAACTGGTGGCGGACGACGCCATCGTCCTTAGCAAAGAGCACGCTGAAGTCAGGTGGCTGCCATATGAAGATGCGCATGCACTACTCCGCTGGGACAGCAACCGCACCGCGCTGTGGGAACTGAACGCGCGGTTGACCGGCACCCGCTAGGTCGGCGCTACCCGGACCATCCGCTTGCCGCGGTTCTCGCCCGCCAGCAGTCCGACGAGGGCGGCGGGCAGGTTTTCCAGCCCCTCGCTGATGTGCTCGGGGACCTTGATCTGGCCGCGCTCGACCCAGCCCCGCAGTTCCGCCAGCGCGGCCTCGCGCCGGTCGTTGAAGTCGGTGACGATGAAGCCGGTCATGGTCAGGCGACGGGTCACCAGCAGGCCCGGCACGCCGCGCGGGCCGTGGTCGGGCGCGTCGCCATCATAGCTGGAGACCGACCCGCAGCAGGCGATGCGGCCGTGCAGGGCCATCTGCGCCAGCACCACTTCCAGCGTCTCGCCACCGACATTGTCGAAGTAGACATCGACGCCATCCGGGCACGCCGCGCTCAGCTGCCCGCGCAGGTCGCCGGCCTTGTAGTCGAGCACCGCGTCGTAGCCGATTTCGCGGGTCAGCCAGGCGCCCTTCTCCGGCCCACCGGCGATGCCGATCACCCGGCCCGCGCCCTTCAGCCGGGCGACCTGGCCGCCGATGGTGCCGACCGCGCCGCCGGCCGCCGAGATCACCACCGTGTCGCCGGCTTTCAGCCGCCCGCATTCCAGCAGGCCGAAATAGGCGGTCAGGCCGCTGATGCCGTAGACGCTGAGCAGGTGGCTGAGCGGCGTGGTGCGCGGGCGCTTCTGCACCAGCCGGGCCGGCATCACCGCCCAGTCGCGCCAGCCGGTCTCGGCGAACACCAGGTCGCCGGGCGCGAGGCCAGGGCTGCGGCTCTCCATCACCTCGGCCAGGGCGCGGCCGTACATCACCCCGCCGGCCTCCAGCGCGGCGCGATAGGTGGGGCCCTGCATCCAGGCGCGGTTGGAGGCATCGAGGGTGATGAAGATCACCCGCAGCAGCACCTCGCCCTCGCCCGGCGTCGGACGCGGCGCCTCGGCGAGGCGAAAGCAGTCGGTGGTGAGCCGGCCCTGCGGCAGCTCGGCGAGGATGATCTGGCGGTCCATGCAGGGCTCCCAAGGGCGTTTAGTGCGCGATCTCCTCGAGCGCCTTGCCGCGGGTGGCGGGGCCGTAGAGCGAGACCGAGACCACCACCACGAACATCGCCGCGGCGATGAAGCCGAAGGCGCCCGGCGCGCCGGCGACGCCCAGCAACCAGGCGATGATGTAGCTGGAGACCACGGTCGAGAGCCGGCTCCACGAGTAGACGAAGCCCACGGCCGTCGCTCGCACCCGGGTCGGGTAAAGCTCGGCCTGGTAGGCGTGATAGGAGAAGCTGAGCAGGTTGTTGGAGAAGTTGATCGCCACGCCCAGCAGGATCAGCGCGGCCGGGGCGCGCATGGCCGCGAAGGCCAGCCCCAGCAACCCGGTGCCGGCGCAGGCCGCCACCACCAGCCACTTGCGCTCGAAGCGCTCGGCGATGGCGCTCCAGAGCAGTGGCCCGATCGGATAGGCGACGGCGATGATGAAGGCGTACTGCAGGCTCTGGGCGAAGACGACGCCCTGCGCGGCCAGGAAGCTCGGGGCCCAGTTGGTAAAGCCGTAGAAGCCGATCGCCTGGAAGACATTCAGCACCACCATGAGGAGGGTGCGGCGGCGCAGCGGCGGGCGGAAGATCTCCGAGAGCCGCACATGGCCATCCTCGGCCGCCTCGAGGCGCAGCGCCGGCGCCGGCAGCGGCTGGCCGGTTTCGGCGGCGACCCTGGCCTCCAGCCGGCTGACGATGGCGTCGGCCTCGTCGATGCGGCCGTGGTCGGCCAGCCACCGCGGGGATTCAGGCAGGCGCAGCTGAATGAGCCAGACGCCGATGGCCGCCGCCGCGCCCAGCAGGATCACCCAGCGCCAGCCTTCGAGACCGGCAATGGTCAGGGGGCCGATCTGCCACGACGCCAGCGCCACCAGCGGAACGGCCAGGAACTGGATCGACTGGTTGACCGCAAAGGCCCGGCCGCGGATCGAGCTCGGGGCCAGTTCGGCGATGAAGGTGTCGATGGTCACCAGCTCGACGCCGATGCCGATGCCGGCGATCAGGCGCCAGATGTCGATGCCGAGGGCGTCGTGCTGGAAGGCCATGACGACGGCGGCCACGGTGTACCAGAGCAGCGAGAGGATGAAGATCGCGCGCCGCCCGAACCGGTCGGCCACCTGCGAGACGGCGATCGTGCCGATGAAGAGGCCGACGAAGGTGGCGGCGACGAAGCTCGCCTGATCCGGCGCGCCGAAGAGGCCGACCTTGTGGAAGATCCCCGCCTTCGCCAGCACCGGCGAGATGTAGGCGGTCATCATCAGGTCGTAGAACTCGAAGCAGCCGCCGATCGACAGCAGCACGATCAGCCCCCACACCGCCCGCGACGGCGGCAGCCGCTCCAGGCGCGCGACGATGTCGGCGGCGGTGGCGTTCGCCACGGCTCAGACCACCCCGTCTTTGTGCAGGGCGGCGATGCAGGCGGCGTCGAAGCCCAGCTTGTCGGCCAGCACCGCGTCGGTGTGTTCGCTCAAGGCCGGCCCCGGCCAGCGCACCTCGCCCGGCGTCTCGCTGAGCTTGGGATGCACGTTCTGCATGCGGATGGGGCCGAACACAGGGTGCTCCACCGCGACGATCGAGTCCCGGGCAGCGTACTGCGGGTCGGCCAGCATGTCGGGCGCCTGGAAGACTCGGCCGCATGGCACGCCGTTCGCCTGCAGCACTTCGAGCAGGCCCGTGGAGGTGAAGGTGCGCGTCCAGGCAGCGATGCGCGCGTCGAGTTCGGTCTGGTTCACGCCCCGCGCGGCGTGATCGACATAGCGCGGGTCGTCCTTCAGCGCCGGCTGGCCCATGGCCTCGCAGAGCCGGGCGAAGACGTTGTCGCCATTGCCACCGATCAGGATCATGCCGTCGGACGTGGGGTAGACATTCGAGGGCGCGATGCCCGGCAGCACGGCGCCCGAGCGTTCGCGCACATAGCCGGTGAGGTCGTACTCGGTGACCATGTTCTCCATCATGGCCAGCACGCTTTCGTAGATCGACGCGTCGATGGCTTGGCCGTGGCCGGTGCGTTCGCGTACATGCAGAGCCATCATCACCCCCATGGCGGCGTGGGTGGCCGCCAGGCTGTCGCCGATGGAGACCCCGGCGCGGGCCGGCGGCCGGTCGGGCTCGCCGGTGATCGCTCGAAGTCCGCCCATCGCCTCGCCGATCAGGCCGTAGCCGGCGCGCTTGGCGTAGGGCCCGGTCTGCCCGAAGCCGGAGACGCGGGCCATGATCAGCCGCGGATTGGCGGCCGACAGCGCCTCGTACGACATGCCCCACTTCTCCATCGTGCCGGGGCGGAAGTTCTCGATCAGGATGTCGGCCTTGCCGATCAGATCGCGGGCGATCTGCTGGCCCTCGGGCTTGCGCAGGTCGAGCGTGACCGACTTCTTGCCGCGCCCGATCACCGGCCACCATGGCGAGAGCCCCTTGGGCAGGCTGCGGCCCCACTGGCGCATCGGATCACCCGCGCCCGGGTCCTCCAGCTTGATCACCTCGGCGCCGAAGTCGGCGAGGATCTGCCCGCAGAACGGCCCGGCGATCAGCGTGCCCATCTCGATGACGACCAGATCGGCGAGCGGCCCCTTGGCCATGCGGCGCATCCCCCACGTTTGTTGCGGCGGTTGGAGCCGGGCGGAGGTGGGCGTGTCAATGGCCGCCGCCGTGGACACGCTTCAGTGGATGGGCGAGATTGCCGCGCGAGAGCGCCAGCATGGGGCCCCGGAATGCGCGCCGCCGGCATCGTCATCCTCCTGATCGGCGCCGCGTGCCTGCTGCTGAACGTGGCAGTGATCGTCTACTTCATGGCGGTGACCGGGGGCTGGAGCCTGAGCGGCCTGGCGCGCCAGCCGGTGGTCGACTTCCTGGCCCTGACCTGCATCGTCGCCGGCGCCCTGATCATCCGGCAGAGCCGGGCATCGCCCTCAGCCCCGCTTCAGTAGGGAAACTTCGGCTGCAGCAGGTCGCGCTCGGGCGGCGGCGGCGCGCCCGGCGGCAGGCGCCATTCGCCGTGATAGGTGAAGTCGAAGGTCTGGCAGAGGTGGGCTCGCCCGCCCCCGGGCGTGTCGCCGATCACCCGCACCCGCAGCGGCGCGCCCTCGGACAGCCGCCCGATCGCCATCCAGGCATGTTGCGAGCCGGGGCAGAACGCGTGGACCATGTCCGCGCCCTGCGAGGTGGAGGTGACCTCGTAGAGATCATGCTCGCGGCCGCCGGGCACGATGCGCGCCAGGCCGCCCGCGCCGAACACACCTTCGTTGGCCGGCTTCAGGTCGGCCGTCGCCTCGCCCTCGGTGGAGCGCACCGCCAACACGATATTCCAGACCAGCCGCTGCTTGAACTGGAAGGTCAGGTCGCCGGCGGTGGCGCGGGTCTGGGCGTTGGCGGGGTCGTAGGAGAAGAACCGGTCGGCCGCGGCGGCGGGACCGGCCAGCGCCAGCAGGGTCGCGGCGTCGGCGAGAAGGAGCGGGAGGGTACGCAACATGGGGAAGCTCTTACTGCGGAAGACGTAGCTGGCGGATGTCGCCGTCGAAACTCACCAGGCGCCAGGTCCCGGCCTCGTTGGCGAAGGTGATCAGGCACGGGCCATTGTGGCGGCGCGCGGCGCAGACTCGCCCGTCAGGCAGGCCGCGCAAGGAAGCGGCGATGGCGAACTCGCCCGGGATCGGGGTGTCCGGCTTGTAGCCATAGTACTCGGCCACAGCGAGGAAGACCTTGGGCTTCAAGAGCGCGTCGCCGGCCAGCTGCGCCAGCGGGCGGGCGAGCAGGGCGCCCAGCGCCTGGGTCGCGTCGCTCGCGTCGGGCCGCTGCGTGCGGGCCAGGATCCGCGCTTCCAGCTCGCGCTTCAGCGCGTCCTTGTCGACGTGCGCATCGAAGGCGCCGCTGTCGTCGTCGCGGATCGCCACCAGCAGGGCGTGGACATCGCCCGAAGCCTCGATTCTCTGGGTCGTGGCGCACGCGCCGAGCGCGAGCGCCAGCGCGGCGGCCAGCAGAGGTTGCCATCGGCGATGCATCGCGGGCCTTTTGCCCGGCCCTGGTGGCAAGCTCAAGGCGCGGCTGTGCGCTCCTTGAAAAACGCGATCACCCGCAGCTCGGTCTGCTTGGTGATCCCGTCCGGGTCGTCGTCCTTCAGGTGCATGGTCAGCACCGAGTGGGCCATGGCCATCTGGGCGTTGGGGTCGGCGTCCTCGGCGTCGATCTCCACCGAGATGAAACGCGGGCCGAGCGCCTGGCGCAGCGCCTCGAAGCGCTCGGGCGGCACGAAGCTGTCGCCGTGGAAGCGCAGACCCAGCATGGTCAGGTCCTCGTCCTCCATCCGCCGCCGCGCGCAGCTGATCTCGGCCGGCGAAGCGCCGATCGCCCGGCCGCGTTTCGCCTTGCCCGGCCCCAGCGCCATCGGCAGCGAGGGCTGCGACAGCACCGGCGCGACCACCGCCGGCTCGGTCATCATGGCGAGCGCGAAGTTGCCGGTGAAGCACATGCCGACCGCGCCGACGCCGCGGCCGCCACATTCCTCATGGGCTTTGCGGGCCAGGGCGCGCAGCCAGTCGACGATCGGGCTGGAGCGGTCGGTGGCCCAGACGTCGAACTCGCGGCGGATGCAGATGCCCTTCAGCATCGTGCCCAGCGCCTTCAGCGGCGTCACTTCCGCGCCGGCGTCGCCGAACAGGCTGGGGCAGAAGACGGTCATGCCCGCCGCGGCGATGCGCGAGGCAAATCGCACCACCAGCGGGTGCAGGCCGGGCATTTCGTGGATCACGATCACCGCAGGCCCCGTCCCGCGGCGATAGACCGGCCGCGTCCAGCGCCCCTGCGGATCGGTGAAGTCGAAGCGCTCGAACGCCTCCAGGCTGGTGTCGTCCGCCATGCGCCGCTCCCTTGCGTAACGCGGCTCGCCATGCGCCCGCCCGCCCCCGGACGTCAAGAAAGTTGACGCTGGCGTCACGATTGTAGCGCCCAAGATTGGCGACAGCCGCGACACCTCCCTGCAACGGCGCCGAGAGATTTGGCGCCTAGGCTGCCGATGGCGCGACCGCCCGGAACTAACTTGGCGGTTGCCGGTTGGACGCCCAAGGAGAGCCCGATGCAACAGCCCCGCCGCCGCGCCGCCCGCGCCAAGACCGCGCCCCACATGGCCGACCGGCTGTTCGTGGCCGGCTGTACGGCCATCTACGCCCTGCTGGTCGCCGCCGTGCTCGTGGCGCTCAGGATCTACGGCGGCTGAGCAGCCAGGCGCCGATCCGCTCCAACATCGGGGCGGCGAAGATCATCAGGTAGACGTCCAGGTAGACGCGGTGGCTGGTGTGGGCCCAGAAGATCGCGGTCACCGCGATGAAGCCGGCGAACTGCAGCCAGATCAGGCTGGCCTCGCGCCAGTCGGTGCGGGCCAGCGCCATGCCGAGCAGGCCCAGGATGAACACCGGCAGGTAGGAGAGCGTGTAGGCCAGCCCCACCGGCCCCTCGCGCTCGGGGTTCAGCACCCAGGAGAAGCCGGCCGCCTCCTTGCGCACCGCCCCCAGCGCGATCTCGCCCGGATGCGCGGCGATGTAGCGCCAGGCCTCTGCCAGGTACCAGTCGCTGCGCACCGTCTCGGGCATGGCGGCAAGCGTTTTTCGCGCCGCCCGCGTCAGCGCGTCCTGGGCCGCCTTGGCGCTCTGGTCGATGGTGACGCGGGGATAGTAACTGAAGGTGTAGGGGCCGTTGGCCCAGTAGAATTCGGCCCCGGCCTCGCTCGAGAGCGTGAAGCGACCGACGTGCTCGTAGTTGCGGGCCATCCAGGCGCCCAACACCAGGCCGCACGCCCCGGCGACGACCGCCGCCCGCAGCAGCCGCCGCGACCAGGTCCCCTCGCCGACGAGGGCGATCCAGGCGAGGGCGCCGAGGGCGGACGGCAGCAGCGTGCCCCGGATCAGCACCGTCACCCCCAGCAGCGCGCCGGCGCCCAGCCACGCCCAGGGCAGGGCGGAGGTGCGGGTCCGCAACAGCGCCCAGACCGCCAGCGTCGCGCCGACGCCGACCATCGAGGTCTCCTGCAGGGCGGTGTCGTGGACCACGTAGTAGGGATAGAAGGCCGCCAGCGCCGCGGCGATCAGTCCGGCGCGCTCGCCGAAGAAGCGCCGGCCGATCAGGAAGGCGACGAAGGCGGTGGCGACGCCGAACAGCGCCTCGGGGATCACGACCAGCAGGTAGTCGCCGCCGGCCAGGTGGGCGAGGGCGAGGAACAGCGGATAGACCGGCTGGCGCGCCGCCCAGCCTCGTCCGGGCGCCAGGAAGCCGTGGCCGCTGACCACGTTCTTCGCGATAAGGTCGAAGATGGTGTAGCCGGAGGTCCAGAAGTCGTGCTCGCCGGCGTGGACGCGGTAGGCCACGCGCAACAGGAAGCCGGCGACGAGCACGCCCGCCAGGATGAGGCCGGCGCGGCCGCGCCGCGCGGCCGGCGTCTGCGCCCCTGAGATCGCCCCCACCTCACTCACGCCCGACCGTTAGCCGGGCGGCGAGGTGCCGGCAACGTGGCTAGCGCGAGGCGAGCACCGGCGCGCCGCGCCAGTCGGCCGGGAACAGCGCCTTCAGGGCCTGCACCTTCGGGATGTCGTAGGCCGCGATGTAGGGCTGCTCGGGGTGAAGCTCGAGGTAGTTCTGATGGTAGGCCTCGGCCGGGAAGAAGCCCTTGTAGGGATCGACGCGGGTGGCGATCGGGTGGCGGAACACGTGCGCCGCGTTCAGCTGGGCGACGTAGCGGGTGGCGACATTGCGCTGCGCGTCGTTCACGTACCAGACCTCGGTGCGGTACTGCGAGCCGACGTCCGGGTACTGGCCGCCCGTCTGGGTGGGGTCGGTGGCGACCGAGAAGAACAGCTGCAGGATCTGGCCATAGGAGATCTGCGCCGGGTCGAACACGATCTGCACGGATTCGGCGTGGCCGGTGGTCCCGGTCGAGACCAGCTCGTAGTTGGCGGTGGCTGCGGCGCCGCCGGCGTAGCCCGCCAGCACCTGCTTGACCCCCTTCACGTGCTCGAACACCCCCTGCACGCCCCAGAAGCAGCCGCCCGACAGCACGGCGGTCTGCAAGGCGCCGGTGCGCGGCGCGTCGACCGCCGGGACTGGCATGCGCGCCGGCGGGGCCAGCGGGGTCACCGCGCCGGCCTGGTTGGAGATGACGCCGAACGCCATCAGCGCGGCCGCCGCCGCGCCAGCGACCAGCACACCGCGGATCGCCTTGCCGGCCAGGGAGGGATTGAAGAGGGCAGCCATCGAACGGGTCCTTCGCCCTGCCCGCCGAAGCGTCCTCGCCCGCGAGCATCGTGCTTTCTACGCCGCGCCGCGTGTTTGGGTTACCTCGGGGCGCGCGATTTCCTCAGAGGAAGCGCGTCTCCTTCAGGAAGTCGGCGCGCTCGTGCTCGGGAACGCGGGCGGCGAGGCGCTGGCGCAGATCGTCGGGCGACTGCGCCGCGGCCTTCTCGCGCGACACCAGGGCGGCGGCGATCGGGCCCATGTGCCGGCCGAGCGCCTTGGTCAGCGCCGCGATCGCCTCGGCGGACACCGGGGCCGGCGCGGCCGGGGCGGGCGGTGGCGTTGGCGGCGGTGGCGCCGGGGCCGGTGCGCCCAGCGAGCGCAGGAAGCGCCGGCGCGCCGCGTCGTCGGGCAGGCGGCTGGCCAGGTCGTCGTGGAAGTCGTCGAGCGCCTGCGCCCGCACCGCCGCCCGCCGCACCAGTTCGCCGGCGATCGGCCCCACGAACGCCGCCAGCCGGTCCTCGGCCAGCGCCATGGCGGCCGGATCGATCGCTGAGGCGGCTGCGACCGCCGCGAGGCCCCTCGGCGCGGCAGGCGCGCCGCCCTTGATCGCGGCCAGGCAGCGCCGCAGCGCTGCCTCGTAGTCCTGGGTCGCGTCGATGAACTGCACCCGCGTCAGCCGCAGCGGCACGACGCACGCCTCGATCAGCACCGGGATCATGTGCTTCTTCGCATCGATCGCCACTGAGACCTCGTCGGCGACGTTGGGCGAGGCGGCCGAGTGCGGCGAGAGGACCAGCACCACGCCGTCGCAGGCCCTGAGCGCCGCCTCCACCGTGCGGTCCCAATGCTCGCTGGGCGCGATGTCGTACTGGTCGACCCAGACCTTGACCCCCGCCGCGATCAGGTCGTCGGCGAAGCGCAGCGCCATCGCCTGATCGGCGCGTGAATAGCTGAGGAAATACTCGCTCATCCGTCGCCGGAGAGCATGCGCATCGCCTCCTGCAGGCTGCGCCGCATCAGGTTGATGGCGCCGGAAAGCCGGGAGATCTCGTCCTTGCCCTCGCGCTTGTATTCCGGCGTTTCCAGCTTGCCGGCGGCCACTGCCTCGGAGGTCTGGGTCATCGCCTTGATCGGCCGCAGCACCATGAAGTCGAGCAGCAGGTTGAGGAAGCCGAAGAGCAGCACGAAGACGATCACGTAGGGGATCAGCAGCAGCAGCCGCGTCTGGTCGGCCATCGCCAGCGGCACCGACATCGGCACGCTCACCACCTGCGCGGCGACCACCTCGTTGAGCTTCCAGCCGAAACCGTGGTCCGGGCCGTAGACGGTGATCATCGACTTGGGCGCCGCGGCCGGCGTCGAGTGGCAGACCAGGCACGACTGGGCGACGACCAGCGGCCGGGCCAGCTCCAGCACCGCCCCCTGCGCCGTCTGCCGCTCCAGCGTCAGCTCCTGCTCGGTGGGATCGTTGCGAAAGCTGTTGATGATGTCGGCCTGCCAGTCGGTGGCGCGGTCGTCCGGGTTGGTCGGGTTCAGCGCCGGCTCGGCGTACGAGTAGTCGGGGTACTTGGCGTGCAGCACGTCGAAGGTCTTGGTCGCGGCGAAGGCCGAGACGGCCTGCGGGTGGAAGGTTTTCGCCATCGTGGGTTCCAGCAACGGCGCCACCTGGCTGGCGGTGTACTCGCGCACCCCCAAGGCGGCTTCCATCATGATCTCCGAGTTCTGCTGCACTTCCTGGCGCGCCTGGTTCTGCAGCACCGGCGTCGCGGCCAGCGCGAACAGCGCCACCCCGGCCAGGGCGACGGCCAGCAGCATCAGGTTGAACTTGAGTCTCAGCCCCACGATCACGCCTCCGTACTGCCGCCAACTTGGCCCCAATCGCCCTGAATTCAAAGCGTTCCAGCAGGCGCCGCGGTCATCCGGCCCGGATTGAGCCGGCGCACCCCCTCGAGGAACTTGCCGGGGTCGCGGCCGGTGGGCGGCGGGGTGGCGAGGCCCAGGATGCTCGCCAGCTCGGCGACGAAGGGAACGCCATTGTGACCCTTGAGGTCATGCAGCGCCGCGCCCGGCGCCGCCCATGCCGCAACCCGGACCTTCAGCGCCAGATACTGGGCCTCGGTCGCCTCGACGGTGAAGTGCAGGGTCGACGTCTTCAGGTCGCCGGGCGTCGGCTGCATCAGCGGCGCAGGGTCCTGGCCGGCGGAGGTGAAGCCGAAGCCCTCCCGCGTCGGCCCTTCGCCTGCCTGGCCGGTCCGCTTGATCAGCACGAAGGCGTGCGGCGCGATGAAGCCGTGCTGCCCCAGCCGCCAGCCGTGCGAGAAGAACGAGACCGTGGTCGCGGCATTGGCGACGCCGCAGACGACCAGCGCCAGGCAGAGCACGGCGGCGGAGGCGAGGCGGCGCATCGGGACACGATGTGCTCCGGCTCAGGCTTCACGGCAAGCTCCCCTCAAGGGGAGGGGAGCGCACCAGGAACAGTAAGACCGCGCCCGCGGCCATCACCCCGGCGCCGTAGAGCGCGCCGGCGCCCAGGTCGAACAGGCTGGCGACGAACATGTAGAGCGAGATGGCCATGAACAGCGCCGGGAAGAGCGGGTAGAGCGGCGTCTTCACCGGCCGGGGCGTTTCAGGGTGGCGGTGGCGCAGCAGCATCAGCGCGCCCATGCTCAGCATGACGAAGAACCAGTAGACCGGCGTCATGTAGTCGACCATGGCGTTGAAGCCGCTCTCGGCGAAGCCGCCGGCCACCACCAACAGCATGGCGAAGACGCCCTCGGCCCAGACCGCGCGGTCGGGGATGCCGCGCGCGCCGTTCCAGCGGCCGATGGCGGCCAGGCGCGGCGTGTCGCGGGCGGCGGCGAAGGTGGTGCGGGCGCCCACGATCAGGGTCGAATTGATGCTGGCGACGGCCGAGACTCCCACCACCGCCACGATCAGCGTCTTGCCCACCGGCCCGAACGCGCGGCCCATCAGCTCCGCCGCCGGCGCGCTGCTGGACGCGAGGCCCGCGGGGCCGAGGCCGATCATCATGGCGGCGTTGAGCGCCAGGTAGATCACCATCAGCAAGGCGAGGCTGCCCATGATGGCGACCAGCATGCCGCGCTTGTCGGAGCGCACCTCGGCCGACAGGGTCGCCGCGTCGCTCCAGCCGCCGTAGGCGAGGAAGATGTAGATCAGGGCCACGGTAAACTTCGCCAGCGACGGCATGGCGGCCGGCGCGGCGGGCGCCAGGCGCGGCAGCTGGTCCGCAGCGCCCAGCTTGATCGCGGCGACCACCACGGCGGCGAAGCCCAGCGTCACCAGGCCGATCAGCCCGGCCTGGGTCAGGAACCCGCGCCGCACGTGCAGCAGGTTCAGCCCCATCAGCGCCGCGATGGTGGCGAGGGCGAAGAGCGTGCGGCCGAGATGGCCGAGCCCGAACAGATCGCCGGCATAGTCGGCGAACATGAACGCCATCAGCGCCATCCAGCCGGTGTGCATGATCGAGAAGCGCGACCAGGCGAAGAGCCACCCCACCTCGCGGCCGTAGGCACGGCGCAGGAAGTTGTAGTCGCCGCCGGGGTCGGGGAAGGCAGTGGCCATCTCGACGTAGCAGAAGGCGCCCACCATCGAGATCAGCCCGCCCAGCACCCAGACTCCGTAGAAGTTCCACGTGCCGATGTTGAGCGCGACGGTGGGCGCCGTCTTCAGCGTGTCGGTGGTCATGATCATGCCCAGCGCCAGGATGGTGGCGTGGACCGCGCCCAAGTGGCGGCGGGGCGCGTCGACCTTGGCGTGCTGCGCGTCCTTCACCGCTTCACCGCTTCCCCGCTCGATGCCGCGTCCCGCCGGCCCGACTCTGTGACGGCCGCGGCGGCCGAACTCAAGCGCCATCGCAGCCCGGCGGGCGCCGGCCGGCGAGAGCGCTTCGTGCCGGGCGTGCACCGCAGTATGAAGCGCCGGGGCGAAGCGGGTGAGGCAGGATGAGCGAGCAAGGTACGGGCGTCCGGGCCGTCCGCGTGGGGATCGCCGGCGCGCTGGGTCACATGGGCCGCGCCGTCGCCGCCGTGCTGGAAGCGCGGCCGGACGCCAAGGTCGCCGCCGTCTTCGACCGCCCGGGGACGGAGGGCCAGGCCGCGGGCGCGCTGACGCTGGGCTCGGCCGAGGACGCGGCGGCCTGCGACGTGGTCATCGACTTCACCCTGCCCACAGCGTCGACCGCCCTCGCGGCGGCGGCGGCGGCGCGGGGCGGGCCGGCGCTGGTGATCGGCGCCACCGGCTGGACCGACGCCGAACTGGCCGAGCTCGCCAAGGCCGCCCGGCGCATCCCGATCGTCCGCTCCGGCAACTATTCGCTGGGCGTCAACATCCTGGCCGGCTTGGTCGAGGAGACTGCGCGCCGGCTCGGCGCCGCCGACTGGGACATCGAGATCTTCGAGGCCCACCACCGGCGCAAGATCGACGCGCCGTCCGGTACGGCGCTGATGCTGGGCGAGGCGGCGGCCCGCGGCCGCGGCGTCGGCCTGGCCGATGCCAGGGTGTCGGGGCGGGACGGCATCACCGGGCCGCGGCCCGAGGGCGCGATCGGCTTCTCGGTGCTGCGCGGCGGCGGCCTGGTCGGCGAGCACGAGGTGGCGTTCGTGGGCCAGGAGGAGGTGCTGACGCTGAAGCACTCGGCCCGCGACCGCGGCCTCTTCGCCCGCGGCGCGGTGGCCGCCGCGCTCTGGGTGGTGGGTCGGCCGGCCGGGCTCTACGACATGAAGGACGTGCTGGGCTTCAGGGAGCAAGCGGCGCCCTCTTGAATTGCAGGGCGCAGGCGCCTTAGTTCCCGGGCATGAGCGGCGAAGAAGTCTTCATCGGCGGGGTGACGCGCTCCTGGCTGCGCGAGCGCAGTCAGAACGAGCGCTACAACGTCTGGAAACGCGCCAAGGCGCTGCACTCGGCCGAGGGCAACCACCTGGCGCGCGCCATCGAGCTCTTGGGCCTGCCCTACGCCGAGCCCGAGCCGCTGCCGGCCGATGACCCGCTGCTGGAGCGCATGCGCGCCCTGATCGCCGAGCCCCGCGCCCGCGCCGCCGCCGTGGAAGCCACCCTCGACGGCCTGCCCGCCATGGCCGGCATCGACGTGCTGATGCACGAGGAACTGGGCGAGGCCTACCGCCGCAACGAAGCCGCCGCGCCGACGGCCCAGCAACTCACCGCCGACCTGATGACGGGTCTCGGGTATGTCGCGGCCGGCACGAAGGACCTGCCCGCGCGCTGCGTGGCGCGCTCAGGGGTTTACTGGAAGCGCGGCTAGCGAGAATTGGGGTTGGGTGGAATCGACGAACCACCGCCTCCCTCTGCGTCTCTCGCCCAGCTAAAGCCGCTCGCTCCCGCCGACCTCAGCGGCGGGTGACGGTGAAGCGCAGCAGTTCCTGCTTGGGCAGGTCCCAGCCGGGTTCGAGCGTCAGCGCCTGCTGGTAGTCGAGATAGGCCGACTTCTCGTCGTCGATGCCTTCGTAGGCGACGGCGCGATTGTAATAGGCCTTGGCCGGCTCCTCGGTGCCCAGCGCCAGGCCCTTGTCGATGTCGTCGATGCCTTGCTGGTAGTGCTTGTTGATGATGTCGACCGCGCCGCGGTTGATCCAGGCCTCGCCCAGCGCCGGGTCCACGTCGATGGCGCGCTGGAAGTCGGAGCCGGCGTCGGCGTAGTCCATGCGGATCATCTGCATGACGCCGCGGTTGATGTAGGTGCCGGCCTGGTCGCGGCGATCGAGGGTGCCCTCGGCAAGCGCCGTGGTGCACAGCTGCAGGGCCGTGTGGTCGGCCTCTTCGTGGAAGGCGGCCACTGAGCACTGCATGGCCGTGGTGTCGCCCATCACGGTGACGGCGGCGCCGGCGGCGCTGGCGGCGAACAAAACGAGCGTCGTTGCGCTCACGAACATCAAGAGCTTCATGACGTGCCTCCCTGAAGCACCCGTTCCCTGCCGGCGAGCATGGCCCAAGGTCGGCGCCGACGCAACGGAAGGCTGAAAGCCGGCGCCGGTCGCGCCCGGCCGTCCCCCACTTACGGAATGCGCATCGGCTTCCCACCTACCGGCGCATGACAGACACCCTCACCCCCACCCGCAGCCGCCGCATCGTCTGGACGGGCGCCGGCATGCCCGCGTCCGACGGCGCCGGCGTCAAGCTTTCGCGCATCATCGGCCAGCCGGCCCTGCCGGACCTCGACCCGTTCCTGATGCTGGATGAGTTCGGCTCCGACGATCCGGCCGCCTACATCGCCGGCTTCCCCAGCCACCCGCACCGGGGCTTCGAGACGGTCACCTACATGCTGGCCGGCCGCATGCGCCACCAGGACAGCGTCGGCAACGTTGGCCTACTGGGCCCCGGTTCGGTGCAGTGGATGACCGCCGGGCGCGGCATCGTGCACTCGGAGATGCCCGAGCAGGCCGAGGGGCTGATGCAGGGCTTCCAGCTGTGGGTGAACCTGCCGGCCAAGGACAAGATGACCGCGCCCCGCTACCAGGACATCGCCGCCGATCGGGTGCCCACCGCCGACCTCGGCGCGGGTTCCACGGCGCGCGTGCTGGCCGGCGAGATCGCCGGCGTGCGCGGCCCGGTCGATCCCGGCGAGACCCAGCCGATCTTCCTCGACCTCCAGCTCGCGCCCGGCGCTACGGCCACCATCCCGCTGCCCGACGGCCACAACGCCTTCGCCTATGTCTACGAGGGCGAGGCGCAGGTCGGCGAGGCGGGCGAGGCGCTGGCCAAGGGCCGCGTCGGCGTGCTCTCGCCGGGCGGCGACCTGGCGCTGGCGTCGAAGGCAGGCGCCCGGCTCATCGTGGTGGCCGGCAAGCCGCTGCGTGAGCCAGTGGCGAAGTACGGCCCCTTCGTGATGAACACTGAGGCCGAACTCAAGCAGGCGTTCGACGACTTCCGCGCCGGACGCTTCGAGCGCGCCTAGCTAGCGCAGACGGGCGGCGACCCGGCGGCGGCCAAACCAGATGGTCCAGCCGGTGAGGGCGGCGATCACGCCGTAGCCCAGCACCGGGCCCGCGATCAGGTACTGCTGCAACGGCAGCACCCAGGTCAGGGCCGCCGCCGCGGCGCATTCGCCGGTCAGGCCGACGCCCCAGGCGAGGGTCATCGTCAGCATGGCGCGGCGCACGCCGTCGTCGTTGCGCATGGCCGCCAGGCGCGCCGCCCGGGCGGGGGCGGTGCGCATCATGGTGGCGCGGCAGAGGTAGTAGATCAGCGGCCGACCGAGCGCGGCCGAGGTCAGGAACACCAGACCGATCAGCCCGGTCACCAGCCCATCGCGCAGCTGCAGCGCCTTGATCCCGCCGCCGCCGGCGAAGGCGATCAGCGACAGAACGATGCCGGTCAGCGCCAGCATCGACAGCGCGTCGATGCGCCGCCGGCGGATGAACTCGACGATCGACCATGCGAGCGGCGGCGCCGACGCGGCCATCATCGCGTGGACGTCGCCGAGCTGGGCTCGCGTGAGGCTGAAGACCGCGAACGGCAGCGCGATGTTGACGAGCCCGTCGAGGCCGATCGCTGAGGCGCGGCGCAGCAAGCCTGGCGTGGCAGGGAGGGGTGTTTCGAGACTGGCCATGGGTTTGGCTCCGGTGGTTGCCGCGCCGGTGTAGCCGCCCGGTTGCGCACCGATTGTCACGAACGTATCAATCGGCCAGTGAAAACAGCCGCCGACATCGACCCGCGGGCCTTCCTGCAGATCAATCCGTGGTTCGCTGCCTTGCCCGAGGCGGTGCAGGCGGCGCTGATCGAGGCCGGCCGGCGCGTGAGCTTCGCCAAGGACGAGTGGCTGTTTGCCGAAGGCGACGCGCTGGGCGGGCTTTGGGCGGTGCTGTCGGGTTCGCTGCGGATGGCGGTCTCGGTGGGGCCGTCGCGCGACGTGCTGTTCGAGATCGCCGGGCCCGGCGCCATCCTGGGTCACCCGGTCGGGTTCGAGGGACGGCCGCGGCTGGTCACCACGCGCGCCGGAGCCCGGACGGTGATGCTGGCCGTGCCCAACGCTGCGCTACTGGCGATCTCCGCCGCCCAACCAGCCCTGGTGCGCGCCCTGGGCGAGCTTTACCACGCCCACGTCAGCCACATCCTGCTGGTCGCCGCGGGCGCCCTCTGCCTCACGCCGCGCGCCAAGGTCGCCGGCCGCCTGTTGCTGCTGGCCGCGGGCCGCCTCGACGGCGAACCCTTGGCTGGGGTCACCCAGTCCGACCTCGCCGAAATGACCGGCCTCTCGCGCAAGTCCGCCAACGGCCACCTGCAGGCGCTGCAGGCCAAGGGGATGATCCAGGTGGAGTACGGGGGCGTGCGCATCGTGGATGAGGCGAAGCTGCGCGCGGTGGCCGAGCGCTGAGCATCCTTCTCCCGCGAGGGGAGAAGGATGCTCACTCGGTTTCGACTGCCTTCACCACCACGACCACGCCGTCGCCGATGCGCACCTCGGGGACGGCTACCAGCGTGAAGGGGTGCCACCAGGAGGGACCGTCGGGGGGCGCGATTTCCAAGAGGTCGCCGGCGCCGAAGTTCTGGACGCTCTTGATGCGGCCGAGCGGCGCTCCGTCCGGGCCGACGGCGGCGAGGCCGATCAGGTCGGCGAGGTAGAACTCGTCCTTGTCCGGCGGCGGCAGCAGGTCGCGGGGCACGAAGAGCTCCAGCCCGCGCAGGGCCTCGGCGTCCTCGCGAGTGGCGACTTCCTTGGCCCGCGCCACCAGCGCGCCCTTGTGCGGGCGGCCGGTGGTGAGGGTCAGCCCCGGCGCGCCGTCGGCGCGCTGCAGGTCGCGGTAGCGGAGCAACGCCTCCGCTTCGTCCGTATACGCATTGATCCGGATCTCGCCGCGGACGCCGAAGGCGCCCGCGACGCGGCCGACCAGGATCAGGCGGTCAGCCAAAGCTTAGGCTTCGCTGGCCTGGTCCTGCGCGCCATCGGCGCCTTCTTCGGCGACTTCGGCGGCGGTCTCGACTTCGGCCGGAGTCTCGTCAGCCAGGGGCGCTTCATCGGCCGCCGGCGCCGCGGCGACGGTGTCCTCGGCTGCTTCAGCGGCAGCTTCCTGCGGAGCTTCTTCCTCGGGCTGGGCCGCGGCGGCGCGTTCGGCCTTGGCGGCCGCGCGTTCCTTGGCCTTGGTGTGCGGCTCGGCCTTCTTCGGGTTGGAGCCGGCTTCCCACTTGGCGAGGCCCTGCGTCGAGAGGAACCGCGCCACGCGGTCGGTGGGCTGGGCGCCCTTGCCTAGCCACTCGCCGATGCGCTCATTGTTGAGCGAAATGCGCTTCGGATCGTCGCGCTTCAGCAGCGGGTTGTAGGTCCCGACCTTCTCGATGAAGCGGCCGTCGCGGGGCGAATGGCTGTCGGCGACCACGATCGAGTAGTAGGGGCGCTTCTTGGCGCCGCCGCGGGCCAGGCGAATCTTCAGCATACTTCTTGGTTCCGTCTCTCAGTTTTTCTTGAATGGATTGAACGGCGATCCCCCGCCCAAGCCGGGCAGGATGCCGGGCCGGGGCGAGGCGCCGAGGCCGGGAAGCGTGGGTTGCGGGCGACCGCCCGTGAGCATCGACGGCAGCGCGGGGGCCTGCGGCTCTTCGGCCTGCGGGGGCAGCTTGCCGCCGCCCATGGCCTTCATCCGATCCATGCCGCCGCCGCCCAGCATGCCGGCCATGCGGGCGAGGTTCTTGCCGCCGCCCTTGGCCATGAACTTGAAGGCGTCCTGCATCTGCCGGTGCTGCTTCAAGAGGCGGTTGACCTCGGCCACGTCGACGCCGGCGCCGGCCGCGATGCGACGCTTGCGCGAGGCCTGCAGCACGTCCGGCTTCTTGCGCTCCTGCTTGGTCATCGAGCCGATGATGGCGCGCTGACGGCGGATCGACTTGTCGCTGATGTTGGCTTCGGTGATCTGCTTCTTCATCTTCTGGACGCCGGGCAGCAGGCCCATCAGGCCTTCCATGCCGCCCATGCGCTCCATCTGCGCCAGCTGGTCGGAAAGGTCGTCGAGGTCGAACTTGCCCTTGGCCAGCTTCTTGGCCATCGCCTCGGCCTTGGCGTGGTCGAGCTCGGCCGTGGCCTTCTCGACCAGCGCCACGACGTCGCCCTGGCCCAGGATGCGGCCGGCGACGCGGCGGGCGTCGAACACGTCCAGCGCGTCGATGCGCTCGCCGGCGCCGAGGAACTTGATCGGCAGGCCGGTGACGGCGCGCATCGAGAGCGCTGCGCCGCCGCGCGCGTCGCCGTCGGCGCGGGTGAGCACCAGGCCGGTCAGCGGCAGGCGCGCGTGGAAAGCGGCGGCGGTGCGCACCGCGTCCTGGCCGGTCAGGCTATCGGCGATCAGCAGGGTCTCGGTCGGCTGGGCGATGCGGGCGATCTCGGCCGCCTCGGCCATCATCGCCTCGTCGAGGGTGGTGCGCCCGGCGGTGTCGAGGAAGATCACGTCGTAGCCGCCGAGCCGGCCGGCGGTCAGGGCGCGCCGGGCGATGTCGGGCGCCGACTGGCCGGGCACGATCGGCAGGCTCTCGACCTCGGCCTGCTTGGCCAGGATGGCCAGCTGCTCCATCGCGGCCGGGCGGCGGGTGTCGAGCGAGGCGACCAGCACCTTCTTGCGCTCGGTGCGCGCCAGCCGCAGCGCCAGCTTGCCGGTCATGGTGGTCTTGCCGGACCCTTGCAGGCCGGCCATCAGGATCACGGTCGGCGGGTTCAACGCCAGGCGCAGACCCTCGGGCTCCTCGCCGCCCAGCATGTCGATCAGGCCGTCGTAGACGATCTTGACCACCTGGTCGGCCGGCTTGACCGAGCGGATCACGGCCTCACCGGACGCCGCTTCCTTGGCCCGGGAGATGAAGTCGCGAACCACCGGCAGGGCGACGTCGGCCTCCAGCAGCGCCACGCGCACCTCGCGCAGCGCCTCGTCGACGTCCTTCTCCGACAGCACGCCGCGACCGGTCAGCCGGTCGAAGACGCCTGTCAGCCGCTCGCCTAAGGTATCGAACATTCGATCTCCAATTCCGGCGCGCGCAACGCATTGCGCCCCCGTGCGCGATCACGCGGACGGGGGTCCTCGCCGCCCTCGTCCGGCGTTCCCTAAAGATGGGGCCGGGGTCGTGGCGGTGAAGGGCGCAAGACGAGCTGACGCCGGAAGTCGGCGCTTATGCGCTTGGAGGCGCGTGGAATCAAGCGTGGGCGCTGAGCGCCTAGGCCGGGTTCAGCCCCCGCTTCCTGCCCAGCACATTGTCCAGGGCGAACGCCCCCGGCCCGGTAGCCGCGATGTAGAGGAAGATCACCGCATAAAGCGCCGCTTCAGCGCCATGGTTGGCCTGGGGGTCGAAGGAGACCGGGGTCGAGGCCGGCATCATGTGAAAGGCGTTCAGGGCATGGAAACCGAAATAGGCCACGGCCATCTCGCCCGAGGCGATCAAGGCGGCAGGCTTGGTGAACAGGCCGAGCACGATCAGCGCCCCGCCCACCAGTTCGACCACGCCGGCGACCATCAGCACCGGCGGCAGGGCGCCGGGCATCATGGGGGCCGGGAAGTGCAGCAGCTTCATGCAGCCGTGCTCCATGAAGCAGAGCCCCGCGACGATGCGCAGAAGGGCCAGAAGATGCGGCGACCAGCTGTCCAGGAACTTCATG
>DATAVF010000237.1:0-25165 GCA_036267835.1 Caulobacteraceae bacterium
TCAGCTTGGTCGCGCCATAGGGGTTGATCGGGGCTTGGCGCGCGTCCTCGGCGATCGGCGTGGCCGAGGGGTTGCCGTAGGTGGCGCAGGAGCTGGAGAAGACCAGGCGGCTGACGCCCTGGCTGCGCATCGCCTCCAGCAGGCTGAGCGTGCCCTGCACGTTGGTGCGGTAGTAGAGCGCCGGATCGGCCACGGATTCAGCCACATAGGCCAGGGCCGCGAAGTGCATCACCGCGAAGGGGCGATGGCGCTGCATCGCCGCTTCCAGCCGCGCCTGGTCGAGGATGTCGCCCTCCTCGAGCGGCCCCCACTTCACCGCCCACGCATGGCCGCGCTCCAGGTTGTCGTAGGCGACCGGGGTATGGCCAGCGGCCGCCAGCGCCTTGCAGGCGTGCGAGCCGATGTAGCCCGCGCCGCCGGTGACCAGCACCACGCCCATCAGCCGGCGCTCCGGCGGCGGCAACAGGGGGCGGACCGGCGGTCGGAAACGGCGTCGGCGCGACAGGTGATGATGTCGGGATTCCTCATTCGGCTTCGGTCTACGGGGCGCGAGGGCGGCTAGGCATGCTACCGCACTTCGGGTGACTGGAAGGTCATCCGGCGAACACTCCCGGCCACGCCGATGCGGGGCTTACTCAGGCGTCGTGAAATGAAATCACGATGCAATTCAACAGCGTTCACTCACTAGCATCGGAGGCCGCCCGCGCAAGGCCCGAGGGGCCACGCCGGCCGCCATTCAGGTCTCCGCCACGTAGTCCCGGCGCAGGCTGACCGGCGCCTGGGCCCCCATGATTTCCAGCAGCACCCGCACCCGTCCGGCGTCGTCGAGCCGCTCGATCACCGCCAGCTGGTCGGCGAAGGCGCCGGCGGTGATCCGCACTGTCTGGCCGGCCTTCAGCTGCGGCCCGGCGAGCACGCCGCGCTCGTCGGCCGCCTCGATCAGCGCCTCGACGACGCCGTGCGGCACAGCCGCCGGCTGCTCGCCCTGGCTCACCAGATGGGCGACGCCGAGGGTGCCGTTGACGCTGCGCCAGCGGTCGTGGGCAAGGTCGAGCCGCACGAACAAATAGCCCGGGAAATAGGCCGCCAGCGCCACCCGGATGCGCCGGGCGTGGCGGACGGTCTTCATCTGCCTTGGCAGGAAGACCTCGAAGCCTTGCCGCTGCAGCTGCTCCGCGGCGAACGCCTCACGGTTCGTCAGTGTGCGGACGAGCCGCCAGCGGCGGCCCTCCCGCTCGCTCGTGGGCCGTCGCGGCTGTTCGTCAAGCAGCGGCATGGGTCCTGGCGAAATAGTCGATGGTCGAGGTCAGGCCCTGCTCGAGCGGCACCTTCGGGCCCCAGCCCAGCTTGGTGGTGGCCAGGGTGATGTCCGGCTTGCGCTGGCGCGGGTCGTCGGCGGGCAGCGGCTTGAACACCAGCTCCGAGGCCGAACCGGTCTTGGCCAGCACCATCTCGGCCAGCTGGCGGATGGTGAACTCGGACGGATTGCCGAGGTTGATCGGCCCCGTCACCTCCGGCTCTGAATCCATCAGCTTCATCAGTCCGTCCACCAGGTCGTCCACGTAGCAGAACGAGCGGGTCTGCTGCCCTTCGCCATATATGGTGATCGGCTCGCCGTTCAGCGCCTGCATGATGAAATTCGACACCACCCGTCCGTCGGCCGGATGCATGCGCGGGCCGTAGGTGTTGAAGATGCGCGCCACCTTGATGCCCAGCCCGTGCTGGCGGTGGTAGTCGAAGAACAGGGTCTCGGCGCAGCGCTTGCCCTCGTCGTAGCAGGAGCGCGGCCCGATCGGGTTGACGTGGCCCCAGTAGTCTTCGGTCTGCGGATGCACGTGCGGATCGCCGTAGACCTCGCTGGTCGAGGCCTGCAGGATCTTGGCGCCGAGCCTTTTGGCCAGGCCCAGCATGTTGATGGCCCCGTGCACCGAGGTCTTGGTCGTCTGCACCGGGTCGTGCTGGTAGTGGATCGGCGAAGCCGGGCAGGCGAGGTTGTAGATCTCGTCCACCTCCAGATAGAGCGGCCAGGTCACGTCGTGTCGGATGAAGTCGAAGCGCGGGTTCCCGCTCAGGTGGTAGAGATTGCGCTTCGAGCCGGTGAACAGGTTGTCGACGCACACCACCTCGTCGCCGCGCTCGAGCAGGCGGTCGACCAGGTGCGATCCCAGAAATCCGGCCCCGCCCGTGACCAGCACCCGCCGCTGACTGTCGTATTTCCGGCTCACCCTGGCTCCGATCCTCTCTCTCAGTCCGCATCCGGCACCCTCGGCGCGGCCAGGCGCATTGCCCGTGGACGTCGCCGCCCGCAAGCCCCGCCTTACATTGCCAGCGCGACATGACCTAGCCCAAGGCGCCTGCCTCAAGTCCGCCGCGCTTTTCAGCGACATGCGGCGCCGTTTTATGTCGCGGCGGCAAAATCCGCTTCCTGCCGGACGGTATTGGCGCAGGCTCACCCCGTGCGCCGGCGAGCCCGAGGGGGGTGAAGATATTTCGTTCGTTCAACAAGGTCTGGGCAACCGCGAAATGGCCGCTTATTGAGGGCCGGATCGTGATCGTAGCCGCCCCAGTTGTGGGTTGAGGTGTATGCAAGAAGCTTGGCTACAACTCTCCCGCGACGGGCTGCTTGTGGTGGGAGCTCCGTTCCTCGCCACCGTCTTCCTGATTTTCTTGTTGCGGCCCGTCGCAGTGCGGCTTCGCCTCGTCGATCATCCCAGCAGCGCCCGCAAGATCCACTCCGACCCGACGCCGCTGGTGGGCGGCGCGGCGATCACCATCGGCGCCCTCGCCTGCGCCGGCTTCCTGCTGCCGCTGTCCCGAGACGTGGTCGCGCTGGGGGCCGCCAGCCTGCTGATGCTGGTGGTCGGCACCTTCGATGACCGGTTCGACATAAACTGGCGCATCCGGATCGTGGCCCAGACGGCTGCGGCGCTGATCCTCTACTACTGGGGCGGCGTGCGGGTGGAGTCGATCGGCTACGCCCTCGGCTTCCCGGGCCATTCGCTGGGCGTGCTGTCGCTGCCGTTCACGGTGCTGGCGACCGTCGGCATCACCAATGCGGTGAACTGGGCCGACGGCATCGACGGCCTTGCCGGCTCGCTGTCGCTCTCGGCGCTGCTGATGCTGATCGCCGCGGCGATCTATGCCGGCAACGGAGCGCTGGTTCCTGACCTGGTGCTGATGGCCGGCTGCGTCGCCGCCTTCCTGGCCTTCAATCTGCGGCTGCCCTGGCGGCCGCGGGCCAAGGTGTTCTTAGGAGATGGGGCTGAGATCCTCGGCCTCTGGATCGCCTGGGCCTCCTTCCGCCTCACCCAGACGCCGGGACATCCGGTGACGCCGGTGCTGGCGCCGTTCCTGATCGCGCCGCCGGTGATCGATTGCCTGGTGCTGATCGTCCGTCGCCTCAGGGCTGGGCATTCGCCCTTCTACGCCGACGGCAACCACCTGCATCACCGATTGCTCGACGCGGGCCTGTCGCAAACCGGGGTCGTGGCCGCCCTGACCGCCGCGACCCTGGCGATTGGCTTCCTGGCCGCCACCGCCCGCCGCGCCCATGTGCCCGAGCCGGTATTCCCCGCGGTCTACCTTGCCGCGACCGCCGCCTACTTCCTGATCACCCGACGCAAGGCCGCCGAGCCGGCGGAGGCGGCGTCGTCGCCCGTGGCGGCGAGCTGGCCGGTCAAATCCGTGGACCCGCCGCGGCCGCTTGCCGAGCGCGTGCCGGAACCCGTGTTGGCGCCGGCCACGGTCGATCGCAGCGACGGCTGAAAGCCGGACGCGCCGTTTCAGGCGTTGTCGCGGCGGAACCGGTCGATGTAGTGGGCGCAGAGGAAAGTGCGGGCGGCCTGCCGCATCCGGTAGCCTGGCGCGCCGAAGCGACGGTCCCGGGGCCCCGCCCTCAGCATCGCCCGCATCCGTGGGAAGTCGAAATAGCGGGCGAGGTTGGGGTTTGCCTCCAGCCGGTCGATCTCCGCCATCAGCTGCGGCAGGGTACGGGCGATCATGCCGGCGTAGTCGGGGATGAAGGGGATGTTGCCAGCCGGCGGCTGCTCGAACATCGGCGGCAGCAGGTCGGCCAGCGCGGTGCGGGCGAGATGCCGCGGGCGTCCGTCCTTGAAGTAGAGATCCTCCGGGATCGCCAGGGCCAGCTCCACCACGCGCTTGTCGTGGAACGGCTGGGTCAGCTCCAGGCCGTGCGCGGCGAACGCCAGCCCGCCCAGGGTCGGCTGGTCCTGCGCCGCCAGCAGGATGTCGAGCAGGATGGCGCGCAACTGGGTGGCGCGCGGCCGCCGCCGCTGGCCCGGCGGCGTCAGGCCGGCCTCGGTCGCGGCGCGGACGAAGGACGGCTGCAGCGGATGGATGACCCCCGCGGCGGGGAGGCCGGACCGATATCGCGCCCAGGCCCGGGCCAGCTGCCGCGGGGCCAGCGCCGGCAGCACCTCGCGCCGGATCGTGGTCCAGAGTGGTTCGCCCCGCCAGCGCTGGTGGGCGCGCAGCTCCGTCCAGAACCGGCCGATGCGGCCGGCGAGCAGCAACCGCGCCAGGGGCCGGCCACTGCGCGGGTTCAGGGTGTAGTCGCCGCCGTACCCATCCACCGCCACTCGCGCTCCGCGGGTCGCCGCGGCGCGGCACACTTCCTCCAGCGCGAAGACGTTGGGGCTGGCCGGCCCATCTACGGCCTGGCTCAGCCGGGCCGCGCTGGAGAGAACGTCGCCCGCCAGGGTGACATTGCGCACGTCGAGGTGGGGCATGTGGGCGGCGCAGGCGGCGACCCAGCGCCGGGCGCTGGGTTCGGCGTCGCGATCCTCGGGCAGCACCGATGCGACGGCGGTGAGCTTGCGTCCGCCCAGGGCGGGGGCGGCGAGGGCGGCGATCGCGGCGCTGTCGTAGCCGCCGCTGAGCAGCAGGGCGGCCGGGCGCTGTGCGCGGCGAAGCCGGCAGGCCACCGCCTCCGCCAGCACGTCGCGATAGGCGCGGCGATAGTAGGCTTCGTTGCGCCCCAGGTGCGCCGGATCAGCGGCCGGTCGCCAGTAGCGACAGCAGGTGACGGTCCCGTCGGCGTCCAGGCTGAGGCTGGTTCCGCCGGGAAGGGCCTCGATGCCCTCGAACAGATTGACCGCTTCGCCGCTGGCGTCGGCCAGCAGCCGGCGGGCGATGCCGGCTTCCGACAGCGACTGCGGCGCGTCGGGAAGCGCCCAGATCCCCTTGGTCTCGGTGGCGAAGGCCAGGAAGCCCGTCCCGCGGTGATAGAAAAGATGGCGCTGGCCCATGTGGTCGCGCGCCAACAGCAAGCGGCGTGCGCCGGCGTCCCACAGGGCGAAGGCAAAGTCGCCGATGAGGTGGGTCGGGCAGTCCGCGCCCCAGCGTCGGTAGGCGGCCAGCACCAGCGCGCTGTCGGGGGTCCGGTCCAGTGCGCCGTCCCATGCCAACGCTGCGGCCAGCGTCTCGCGATTGTCGAGGCGCACGTCGGCGACCAGCAGCAGGCCGCCGTCGCTCAGCGGCTGGGCGTCGAACGCGTCTTCGTGAACGATCCTGAGCTGGCGGAAGCCGAAGGCGGCCGACCCCGCGTGGCTCGCGTAGGCCCCGTCCGGTCCGAGCCGGGCCAAGGCCCGCAACTGGCGTTCGACATCGCCCGCCACCGCGTCCAGCCCATCGAACCGTACGACACCACATATGCCTGACACGCGACCCCTTTTCGGCCCGGGTTTCAGGCGCCCGCCGCGGCGATCAGCTGGTGCTGGTGCTGGAGAACTTCTGGTCGGGAATGTTGCTGATACCCTTGTTGTCCTGCCGCGCGGAGGACATCGGATCGGACAGGATCACCTTGGGCGACGTCCATGGCCGCTTGCCGGACCCCGCCGGGTCGACCGCGGTCCCCAGTGCGCCGGTGCGCTTGCGATCGGCTGAATCCATGTGCGCCCTCCCAATGCAGGGGTCAATTTGTACAGCTTTCGCGGGAATCATACAACGCTCGACAGCCCTATTGGCCAGTTCTAACTTGACGTGAGTAGTTGCCCGGAGCCGCCCGACGTGCCGCCGACCGCCGCCGCGCCGGAGTTCGACAAGGCCGGCAGCCTGCCGGTCGGTGCGAACCTGGCGCGGGCTATCGAGCGCGGTTTCGTGATCCACCGCGAAGATGGGCGGCTCTCGCTGCGGCGCGGCCCGGCCTTCGACGACGAGGTCAAACGCAGCGGCGGCTACATCGGCAAGCGCGGCGCAACACGGCTGGCCTGCGACTTCCTCAATCGCTTCATGTTCGAGCAGGTCTATGCGCGGGCCGCCGTGCCGTTCGGTTGCCGCAACTGCTTCAAGATCCGCATCGCCACCCGCAGCCTGCGCGCCCTGATGGCCGCCAAGGCCATCGCCGAAGCGACGCCCCATGCGACCAAGAGCGGGCCTGAGGCCGACAATCCCCACAACGCCTGCCTCTATGCGACCTGGCTCTATTTCGACGGCCTGGACGCGGCGCGTCAGGCCTACCAGGCTCTGCGCCCCCTGCTGGACGCCCACGAGCACCTTGGCCCGGACGTCGGCATGATCATCAAACGCGGCTGCTCCAATTACGAGCGCGCGCTCGGCCCCTCCGACCGGTACGAGATCGACCCGCGGCTGGAGGCCGTGGAAGCCCACTTCGCGGCGCTCTACGACAACGTGCGACCCCGCTCGGCCATGCCGAAGGAAATGGTGCACAAGCTGCGCATGCTCGATCTGGTGGCCCTCGCCTTCCGGATCGGCGACGAGACCTACAAGGACTTCGCCCCGGGTCCGCCCTACCCGTCGCCGGTGAACTACACGCCGCCGGCGCAGGCGCCCGTCAAGCCGAGCGCGTGATCGCGCCGCGCTTTTCCAGGTCGGCCAGGAAGCTCTCGACCTCGGCGCGGCAGGTGTCCTCCGAGACATCGAACTCGCCAGTCAGGGTCGCGCAGATCTGGGAGAAATCGGCCGGCGCCTCGAGGAGCTCCCGGACCCGCGCGCCGACGTTGTTGAGGCCGATGTAGGAGCCCGACTCGGCGCTCATCATCACCAGCTCATCGCCGACCTGGGCCGCGAGCCAGCCCTGGCTTCGCTTGATCATCGCACCTCTCCACTCGCCTGCAGACCCGAGCCCGCAGGCTCGGCGGCCAGCGGATAGCCGAGCCGCGCCATCATCGGCCCGTGCGCCGCCTCGATGCGTCGGACCTGGTCCGCCGTCAACTCACGCCGCCAGCCGCCGCTTTCGCCGCTGCGGAAGAAGAAGCGCCCGTCACCGGGCCGACGCCATTCCGCAAAGCCGTATTCGGTCTCCTGGGCGCGCAGGCGGCCGAAGCTGGCGAAGTCCACGGCCTTCTCGGCGTCGCCTTGCGTTACCGGGCGGTCTGCGAAGGCCATGGCGGCGCGGAACACCTCCGCCGGCCGGGCGCCGAGGTCCTCGTAGCGGACAAGGTGGACGGGCAGGTCGGTCTGGTCCAGCCAGCTGGCGATGTGGCCGCTCCAGTCGAGCAGGCGCTGGCGCAGCTGCAAGGCTTGGGCGCGGCGGGACGAGGCGAAGGCGGCGCCCCGGTCAGCCATGAAGGCGATGGCGTCATCGACGCTGGAGTTGCGGTGGTTGGCCAGCGACGGGGCCACGTCGCGCGGATCGCGGACGACGACGATGGCGCCCTTGCCGGCGCCCGGGCCGCCCAGCAGTGGCTCGCCGCCGGGGGCCGGCAGGTAGGCGTCGTGGACCTTGAGCAGCCGCGTCGCCGCGCCGTCGTTCTCATCCTCCTCTGCGCGCCCGGCGTTCAGGGCGGCGTAGACGCGCGGCCGCAGGCTGTCGGCCTCCTCGTGGGTCAGCAGGCCAGAGTCGAGCAGGGTGACGGCTTCGAATTCGCCGCGGGCGCTGGCGATGCCGCCGCGTTCGGGCGTGAGGTTTATGTCGATCGGTTGGTCCTCGGCCAACAGGTTGGCGGCCAGCATCCGGAACCAGGTGTTGCCCGACTTGGGGTAGGAGGCCAGCCAGACGAAGCTCACGGCGCCGCACCGGCCCAGTGGGCTTCCAGCGCGTCGAGCGTCTCGTCGATCCGGCTGAGGTCGAGGTCGCGCGCCAGATTGAAGGCGCCCGAGCCGTTGCCGACCGCTGTCGCGATCTCGAAGTAGGCCCGCGCCTGCGCCAGCCGCCTGACCACGCCCGGCCGATAGGCGTTGCTGCGGATCAGCAGCGCGGCGTCGACGACGTTGGGCCGCTGGATACCGGCTTTGCGGGGCGCTCGGGCGTCGCGCAACGCATAGGCGGGCCCCAGCGGCAACGCCTCGGTGGCCTCAGCGGGCGGACCGACGTGGAACTTCTGCAGCCGGCTGCGCACCGGTCCGGCGCACTGGTGGGCGAGGCCCAGCGCGTCGATCGCCTCGGCCCACAGTTTCAGCCGGCCGCCGTCGGGCTGAACGCGCGGCGCGCCGCCGGCGTCCAGGCTGATGACGCAGAAGTCGTCGCCCAGGAACTGGCGCCCGCGCCGCGCCAGCCCCGCCGCCAGCGTCGACTTGCCGGCGCCGGACGGGCCCAGGAACAATGCGGCCTTGCCATCCACGCGGACGCTGCTCGCCTGCACGGTGACCAGGCCGCGCTGATGCAGCAGGATGCCGAACGCGGCTCCGATCAGGAAGGCGGCCAGATCGCCGGGCGCGGCGTCGGTCTCGGCCTCGTAGTCGATCGCCGCGCCGTCCCGGAGCAGGAAGCGGGCGATCCCCGGCACGTGCAAAAGGAAACGGCCCGGCCGCATCGCCCAGGTGGGGCCGCCCGCCTCGGCGCCATCCAGGACGCAGGGAGTCGGCGCGCCGCGAACCACGACATCGGCCTGCCAATCATCGGGCGAGACCGGCGCGAATCCGGCCAGCTCCAGGTCGCACGCCACCCTGAGACCTGCAATTCGGTAGAGTTGCACGGCTGGCGAAGTCCCACTCGCGTCGGGCGATCGGCGCAACATGCCGCGAGCCGCCGGTTTTGCAACCGGCGTTATAGCGATCCGGCCGACGAGTGGGTGGGTCCTTCAGGGTAAGCGCGGTCCAAATAGATGCATTTGCAAATATTGCTTGACCGCTGGAGTTTGGCCGGTATGGTGAAGCTCGCAAGGCCGCCGCCACCGATGTGGTCGGCGCGCCTTGCCTCCATCCCTCTTCGCATCCGCTAGGACAATCGCGTGGCGACTGTATTCGACATGGCCGGTCAGTTCGGCCGCGTACGCCCGATCAGCTTCCGACACATCGAGGCTCTGGGCCCTCAGCGCCGCTTGGGCCGGGCGTTGCGTCTGGTTCGCCACTTCGCCGACGCCGCGCGGCCGCCCGCCAAGCCCTGCGCCCGGCGCCAGAGCGCGCTGGTCGTGGGGACCGATGTCGGCCAGAACCGCTTCTGCGAAATCTTGCTCCAGGCGCTGGGCCTGCGCGTCGACATCGCTACCAGCGCTGCTCAGGCGCTGCTGGCGCTGGAGCGGGGCAGTTTCGGCCTGGTCATCGTCGATGCTTCAGCGCTCGACCTCGATCGCGCTTTCTGGTCACGCCTGCCGGGCCTGTTGGGCCAAGGCGCTGCCAGGGGCGCGCATCTCTATGTGGTGACCGACAGGGATGGTGTGCGGCCTTGCGCTTCTGGGGGCTACCGCACCCTGCCGAGGCCGGTGCGGGCGCTCAGCCTGGTCGAAGCCGCCGAGCGGCTGCGCTGAAGTAAATGCGGCGGCGCCGGCTCAGAGCGCCCAGCGCTGGCGCACTTCGTCGCGGCGGCTGGCGCCCGCGGCCTTCAGCAGTTGGGTGACGTAGCGCTTCACCGACGAGATTGATAGTTCGAGGTATTCAGCGATCTGCGGATTGCTGTCGCCGGCCAGCACGCAGACCAGAACTTCGTGCTGACGCGTCGAGAACTGGGAAAAGAACTGGCGTTGGTTGGGCATGATCGGGTCATCCGGGCGAGCCTAGAGCGAGCCACTCAGATACCGGTGTCATCCGACCGTCACAATTGAGCTGAAGCTCTGCGGCGACCTATACCTTTGTATAGGTCTAGCCCGCGCGGCTCAGTCCGGAACCGTGAGGCCGAGCCGGTCGACCATGCGCACGAGGTCGGCCACCGAGCCGGCGCCGGTCTTCCGCATCACCTGGCCGCGGTGCACCTTCACGGTAATTTCGGTGACGCCGAGGTCGCGGGCGATCACCTTGTTGGCCTTGCCGGCGGCGACTTGCACCAGCACCTGGCGCTCGCGGGCGGTGAGGCCATCGAGCTTGCGGCGCAGCTCGGCGTCGACCTGGGCCTCTTGCAGGCGCAGCCGGTCCTGCTCCAGACCGACGTTTATGGCGTCGAGCAGGTCCTGCTCGCGAAACGGCTTGGGCAGGAATTCGACCGCCCCACGCTTCATCGCCCGCACCGACATCGGGATGTCGCCGTGGCCGGTGATGAAGACGATCGGCAGGGGCGTGTCGGAGCGGGCCAGTTCGTCCTGGAGGTCGAGCCCGCCGCGGCCCGGCAGCCGCACGTCGAGCACCAGACAGCACGGCCCTTCAGGGCGCGGCGCATCCAGGAAGGCCTGCACCGAGCCGAAGGTCTGCACGGCGAGGCCGGTCGCTTCGAGTAGGTCCTGCAACGACTCGCGCACCGACGCGTCGTCATCGACCACCAGCACGGCGCCTGGCTTGGAGTTCATCAAGAGCCTTATAGGCCCGCCGCACCGGTGACGGAACTCGGGCGGAATACAGGCTGGAATCGGACGGCCAGGAACTCAGAACCGCGGATTCGGTATTTCGTATGGTGAAATATGGAAAGATGCAAACGCACTTATTGCTTGACCCAATGAAGCTTGATGGGTAACTAAGGGCTTGGCCGCAGCGGGAGCCGCGCGGTCGCCACGCGCCTAGCGGGAGTCGGGTGCGCCGAGGCGGCGCGCGAACGACCGCGGGACCGGCAAGGAGATGCGCCGTTACAATGTCCAGCTTGCCCGAGGACCCGCCGCGGGGGCCGTCGACGCGCGACGCAGCGCTGGTGCCCGGCGCCTTCCTGGTCGCCTACATCGACGCGGCGCGGCAGGCCGAGCTGGAGCCGTTCCGTCAGCTGCGCCGCGCCGGCCTGCCGACGGAGGCGCTCGACGCCGAGAACCTGTTCGTCTCCCACGCCCGCTTCCTGGGTCTGCTCGACGCCTCGGCGCGGGCCTCGCGCCAGCCCGACTTCGCTCTCGGCGTGGTGCGGGCGATCAGCCTGGCGTCCGCCGGCCCGGTGGGGGTGCTGGCGCGTTCGCAGCCCACCGTGCGCGATGCGCTGATCGTGCTCTGCCGCTATTCCGGCGACGCCCGGCGCAAGATGCGCGCGGTGCTGGAAGAGGTCGGCGACGTCGCGACCATCCGCCTGAACTGCCGCGCCGGCCCTGGCGATCGCAGTTCCCGCGCCTCGGAGATGGCGGTGGGCTTCGCCCTGCGCGCGATCCAGGGGCTGCTCGGCGAAGACTGGCGCCCGACCACGACGCTGTTCGCCTGTCCGTCGCCGGTCAACGAAGCGCCCTATCGGCAGCTCTTCGGCCCGGTCGTCTTCGACCAGCTGTTCGACGCGCTGGAATTCGACGCCGCCGACCTGGCGCGGCCGTTGCCGACCGCCAACATCGGCCTGGCGCGCCTGGTGGCCGACTATCTGCAGCGGCGCGCGCCGGTTCCGGCGACGTCGTTTCCGGACGAGGTGCGCGCGCTGATCGACGCGCTGCTGCCGCACGGCGTCTGTTCGCTCGACGTGATCGCGCGGCGGCTCGGCGTCGACCGGCGCACCGTGCACCGGCGGCTGCTCGACGCGGGCCTCAGCTTCACCGATCTGGTCCAGGCGGCGCGCCAGGAAATCGTCGACGCCCGGCTGACCGGCGGCGAGCCGATCGCGGCCATCGCCCAGGCGGCGGGCTTCTCCGGGCCCAGCCCCTTTTCGCGCTGGTTCCGGCTGACCTACGGCGCCCCGCCGACGTGGTTCCGCAAGCAGGGCTGAATCCGCTAGGTTGCCAGGGAGGATGGATTCGCCGGCGCCATGACGGACACCGAACGCACCGGCGCGGCGATCCGCAAGCTGAGACTGGCCAAGGGCCGGACCCTGGCCGAACTGAGCCTCGAGACCGGCATCCCGCTTTCCACCCTGTCGCGGGTCGAGCTTGGCCAGAATGCGCTGAAGTACGAGAACCTGATGCGGATCTGCCGCGCGCTCGACGTCGACCTGCAGGGCCTGGTGGCGCGCGAAGCCGAGACCGCTTCGCTCGCCTCGGGACGCCGCTCGGTGATCCGGGCCGGGGAGGGCGGGGCGCTCCGCGTCGGCCCGCATGCCGCCCGCCTGGGCGCCGCCGAGCTGGCGGACCGCAGCCTGACGCCGCTGACCCTCGAGGTCGTTGTGACCAGCCTCGCCGAGCACGGGCCGTTGGTCAGCTTCAGCGCCGAGGCCCACCTCACGGTGCTTTCCGGCAAGGTGGTGCTGCACAACCAGTTCTACACGCCGCTCGAGCTGGCGGCCGGCGACGGGGTCTACTTCGACGGCCGGGCGGGCCATGCCCTCGTCACGGCGGACCCGGCCGGCGCGCGGGTGCTGCTGGTCGTGGCCGGCGAATGGCCCGGCGCCTGACGCCGAATTCCCATTATTTACCAAATCTTCGGCAAAGGGTGAGAATCTGGCGGGCCTACCTGCCTGAGGCCCCCGATGTTCTTCGACAACCTGACCATCTCCCGCAAACTCGCCGCCGGTTTCGCCGGCGTGGTCTCGATCGTGCTGGTGATGAGCCTTGCCCTCTACCTGGCGCTGGCCGCCATCCACGGCGCGACCGCGGCTAACGACGAGAGCCAGGGCAAGCTTGCGGCGGCCGGCGCGGCCCTGTCGGCCCTGGTCGAGCAGCAGAACGCGGTGCGCGGCTACGTCGCCAGCGGCGACGAGAGCTTTCCCAAGCGGGTCAGCGGCTTCGCCAGCGATTTCGACAAGGGCTGGCAGGAACTGGACGCCCTGGCCGGCAACGCCGAGCAGCACCAGGCGCTCGCGGAGCTGAAGCAAGAGGCGGCCAAGGTGATGGGCGAGGAGAACGCCCAGATGGCGATGCGCCGCGACCCGGCGAGCTTGCAGCAGGCCCTGGCCAGCCTGCCCACCTCGGGCCGCCTGACCCACGCTCGGGAGCTGCTGAAGTCGATCACCGATCCCGAGCAGGCGCTGATGAAGGCGCGGACGGCGGCCCAGGCCGGCGCCTTCGAGAGCGCGACGCTCACGCTTTTCGGCGGCAGCGCCGTGTCGGTGGCGCTGTCGGTCCTGATGGGCTGGCTGCTCAGCCGCGGCATCGCCGCGCCGGTGCGGGGCATGACCGCCTCAATGAACCGTCTCGCCGCCGGCGACCTGGAAACGGTGACGCCGTCCACCGGGCGCAGGGACGAGGTCGGCCAGATGGCCGGCGCGGTGCAGACCTTCAAGGACGCCGCGATCGAGAACCGCCGGCTCGAGGCCGAGGCCGCCCAGCAGCGCAGCCTGGCGCAGCAGGAGCGCGAACGGGCCGAGCAGGAGCGAGCCCGTATTGCCGAAGAGCAGGCCGCGGTGGTGTCCGACCTCGCCGCCGGTCTGGAGCGGCTCTCCGCCGGGGTGCTGACCAGCCGCCTGGAACGCCCGTTCGCCCCGGCTTACGAGAAGCTGCGGACCGACTTCAATGCGGCGATGGGCCAGCTGCAGGAGGCGATCCGCCTCGTCGCCGCCAATGCCGTGGCGATCCGCAGCGGCTCGTCGGAGATCAGCCAGGCGTCGGATGACCTCTCGCGCCGCACCGAGCAGCAGGCGGCCAGCCTCGAAGAGACCGCCGCCGCGCTCGACGAGATCACCGCCACCGTCCGCCGCACCGCCGATGGGGCTGGTCGGGCGCGGGACGCGGTCGGCGCGGCGCGCGCCGACGCCGAGCAGTCGGGCGCCGTGGTGCGCGACGCCGTCGCCGCCATGAGCGAAATCGAGGGCTCGGCGCAGAAGATCAGCCAGATCATCGGGGTGATCGACGAGATCGCCTTCCAGACCAACCTCCTGGCGCTGAACGCCGGCGTCGAAGCCGCGCGGGCCGGGGATGCGGGGCGTGGCTTCGCCGTGGTGGCCTCCGAGGTGCGGGCTCTGGCCCAGCGCTCGGCGGCGGCCGCCAAGGAGATCAAGGACCTGATCATGGCCTCCTCGCAGCAGGTGGACCGCGGGGTCGGCCTGGTCGGCGAGACCGGCAAGGTGCTGCAGCGCATCGCCGGCCAGGTGACCGAAATCAGCGGCGTCGTCACCGACATCGCGGCATCGGCCCAGGAACAGGCGTCCGGCCTGATGCAGGTCAACACCGCCATCAACCAGATGGACCAGGTGACCCAGCAGAACGCCGCCATGGTCGAGGAAGCCACCGCCGCCAGCCGCGCCCTCTCCAACGAGGCCGAAGCCATGGCCCGCCAGGTTTCGCGCTTCGAACTGGGCGAGACGGCGCCGCGTCGCGTGGCGATGCGGGCCTAGCGGTTCCCCTGAGCCAGGGGCAGGGAGGGCGCTACGTCTTCAGCCTCAGGTCACCGCGCCAGAGGAGGCGGTCGACCTGCTGCTCGTTCTCTCCAAGCCGGGTGACGACCTCCTGCTGCAGCCGGTCGGCGGCGCGGAGCTCGCCCTCGGGCAGGTCGCGCATCAGGTCGAACAGCTCGCGCGAGACGATGTCCAGGCCTTTCTGCGCTGCGCGGCGGCCGGCTGCGGTGAGATCCATGACCACTTTGCGCCGATCGTCCGGCGGCTTGCTCCGCTTCATCAGGCCTGCCTCGACCAGATCATCGACAATCCGCGTCAGCGTGGTGCGGTCGGTGAGGGAGTAGTCGGCGAGTTCGCCCATGGTTGCGGGCCCGAAGCGGTACACCACCCTCAGGGCGCGCCAGCCGGCGAGGCCAACGCCGGTCGCCTTCAGCGCATGCTCGAGACGGGTCTCACTGCGCCGGGCGACAACCAGCGCCAGATGAAGGAAGTAAATCTCCGGTGGGAGCGGGAACTCGCCGGCAGGATCTAGAGCTATGTCCGACTCCGAGCGCCTTGGCATATCCCGGTATCGCCGGGATCGCGGGTGCGCGCAAGCGCGGTCTGGATATTCCGAATTGCACTTTAATTACGATTGGTTGCCCGCGGCGCCGCCAGCCTGGGGGGCTTGCAGGCGGCGCCGCGGGCAGGGGCAGACGCGGAACGATACAGACGCTGGTTCCGCGCGGGCCCGAACTTTAAGCCTTAGGCGCTCGGCTCCGAGTCGCCTGGCAGGGTATCGGCCGCTCGCACCAGCGCGGCGCCGACGATCCGGCTCATCCGCGCATCGGCCAGGGCGCCTTCCAGGACGCCCTGCAGCAGCAGCAGCGAGCCGAGCGCCCGCTCGGCGGCGGCAAAGTCCATCACCGTCAGGTGTTCCGCCTCGCCTTCCAGCGCCAGCAGCGCCGGTTCGCGCGACATCTGCGCCAGGGTGGCGGACGCCTGAAATATGGTCCGGCCGATGAGGGCCGAGCAGCGAAGATCCATCGTCCGCTCGGCGGCCGAATCGTTCGCCGCGGCCGGGGCAAGGTTTCGCTTGAGCATTGGCTCCATCCAGAACGCGGGGAATCGCGACCGGGAGACGGATGCCTTGCCCGACGTGACGCAGCGACCCTTAAGCGCCCGCGCAGCGGGAGTCAATGTTAAAAGTGCGTCTGCACATAATCGGTTTGCCCATAACCGGCGGAAAAGCGGCCCCGGGCCGGCGGAAAGGGGTGAAAAGGTCTATACTTATGTATACCTGACGCAGTGAAGGTCGCGGGGATTAGAGTCTTTAATTCCCAGTCTTAACCCAATCTTAGCCGTGAGCCGCGCCAAATTCCCGCCAGCATGACGGCTGCCCCGCGCTCAGTTGGACCGGCTGCGCGTCATCCAGCGGTCCGGCGCGGCGCTGCGCGACCTGCTGGATGACATGCTCGACCTCTCGAAGATCGAAGCCGGCAAGCTGGAGCTGGAGATCGCCGACTTCGACGCGGCGGGCCTGGCCCAGGAGATCCACGCGACCTTCCTGCCGCGGCGCGGCGCAAGGGCATAGCGCTCGAGCTGGAGATCGCCGAGAGCGCCCGCGGCTGCTTTCGCGGCGACGCCAGCCGGCTGCGCCAGGTGCTGTGCAACCTCGTCGCCAACGCGATCAAGTTCACCGAGACGGGCCGGGTCGCCCTGACGTTGCGGGCCTGCGACGCCGGGCTCTGCTGCGTGGTGTCCGACACCGGGCCCGGCATTGCGGCGGACCGGCTGCCGCAACTGTTCGAGAAGTTCGTGCAGGCCGACAGTTCCACGACGCGCCGCTTCGGCGGCGCCGGCCTGGGGCTGGCCATCTGCAAGGAGCTCTGCGCGGCCATGGGCGGGACCGTCTCGGCGGTCAGCCAGCGCGGCGTCGGCAGCAGCTTCACGGTCGAGATCCCGCTGGCGCGGGCCGAGGCCGACCCGGCTACCTGGTTCGAGGCGGCCGGTTTCGAGGCCGTGCTGCCGGAGGGGGGCGTGCGCATCCTCGCCGCCGAGGACAACAGCGTGAACCAGCTGGTGCTGCGCACCCTCTTGGAACAGGTCGGGCTGGCGCCGGTAATCGTCGAGAACGGGGCGCAGGCGGTGAGCGCCTGGCGCTGCGGCGACTGGGACCTGATCCTGATGGACATCCAGATGCCGGTGATGGATGGCCCCAGCGCCGTGCGCCTCATTCGCGAGGAGGAGCTGGCAAGCGGCCGCGCCCGCACCCCGATCGTGGCCCTGACCGCCAACGCCATGACCCACCAGATCGAGAGCTACCGCGCCGCCGGGATGGACGGGGTGGTGGCCAAGCCGATCGACGTGGCGGAACTGTTCCGCGCCATCGGCGCGCTGTCCGCCGCGGCCTGACCCGCGCTCCAGGTCGCCGCCAGGTGGCGCGCCGCGCGCTCCGGCGCCAAACTCTCGAGATGACCCTGCCGGGCGTCGCCTTCATCAACGGACGGCTGTCGATGGGCGCCAGGATGCTGGCGCTGTCGCTGGTGTTCTTCGTGCCGATCGCGCTCTTGACCGGGCTCTTCATCCGCCAGTCCTGGAAGGACATCTCTTTCGCCCAGAAAGAGATCGCCGGGGAGGCGTACGAAGCCAGCGTCTGGCCGGTGCTGCAAGGCGGCGCGACGCCGACAGCCGCGGCGGCGTTTGACGCCGCCCGCGTCAAGTATGATCCGGCATTCGGCACAGGCGCGGCCTCCGGGGCCTTCGCCGCCAGTCGCGATGCCGCGGGGCGTCTCGCCGCCGGCAAGGCGCTGACGACCGCCATCTCCGACGGCTCGAACCTGACCCTCGATCCGGACCTGCAGTCTTTCTACTTGATGGTGCCGGTCGCATTCCGCCTGCCGCCCATGCTGCAGGCGACCAGCGACCTTGAAGCCGCGACCGCGCTGCCGTCTTCCGACCCCGCCCGATCGGTGCGCATCGCCGAGGCCGTGCAGATGCTCAACGGCTCGGCGGCGGCCACCGGGAAGGACTTCGAGACCTCCTTCCAGGCGGATGCGTCTGGCCGTCTGCGGCGGGCGATGGGCGACGACGCGGCCGAACTGGACCGGCTCGCAACCGCCGTGATTGCGCACCGTGACGCGCTGATCGCCGGGGCGCCCGGCGATAGCGTCAGCCCGGACATCGAGGCTTTGCGGACTCAGTTGGACGCTGCCTGGCAAGCGGCGAACCAGCAGTTGCAGCGCCTCCTCGTCGCCCGCGTGCGGCGGCTGACCGGAGAGTTGGTGCTCAACCTCGCCCTGGTGCTGGCGTTTTCCGGCCTCGCCGGCTCGCTGGCGGTGACGATCGCCGGCGGCATCGCCGGCCGCACAGCCGCCCTGCAGGTGACGGTGGGGCGACTGATGGCCGGCGAGACCCAGCTTGAGGTGCCGCACCTGGCCGACCAGAACGAGAGCGGGCGCATCGCGCAGGCCATCGACGCCTTCCGCCTCGGCCTCCTGGAGCGGGCGCGGTTACAGGAGGAGGCGGCCGCGCAAGCCACCGCCGCGGCCGAGGCGCGGGCGGTCGCCGAGGCGGAGCGGGCGCGGGTGGTGCGGTTCCTGTCGGTCGGCGAACTGGCTGCCGCCATCGCCCACGAGATCAACCAGCCGATTGCGGCGGTGGTGGCGGGCAGCGCCGCCGCCACGCGCTGGCTGGAGGGCGACGCGCCCAATATCGACCGCGCCCGCACCGCCATCGGCCGCATCGTCCGCGACGCCAACCGGGCCAGCGACGTGGTGCGCCGCATCCGCCAGATCCTCAGCGAGAACGCGCCCGCGCTCTCGGCGGTCGACATCAATGACGCGGCCGAGGAGGCGCTGCAGTTCACCGAGCGGGAGCGCTCGCACGCCGGGGTGATGGCCGAGGTCAGCCTGGCGCCCGGCCTGCCGCCGGTGCGCGGCGACCGGGTGCAGCTGCAGCAGGTGATCCTCAACCTCATCCTCAACGCCATCGATGCAATGAGGCAGGCGCCGCCCGGCCAGCCCTGCGTCCTCAAGCTCATCACCTCGATCACCGACGAAGGCGAGGTGCTGGTCTGCGTGCAGGACTTCGGCGTCGGGCTCGCCGTGGGCCAGGCCGAGCGATTGTTCGATCCGTTCTTCACCACCAAGCGGGACGGGATGGGGCTCGGGCTCTCGATCTCGCGGTCGATCATCGAGCAGCACGGCGGCCGCATCTGGGTCGAGGCCGGCGACGACTGCGGCGCGGTGTTCCGCTTCACCCTGCAGCCGTGGACCGAGGAGGATGCGCGGGCCGCGACAGCCGCCAAGGGCCGGCGCAGGTCCAGTCGCCTGGCGAGCGCACCGGCGGCCTGATTCGGCGGAACCCCGGCGGAACCTACGCGCCGCCCTGCCGTTGCCGCTATAGGCTGGGCAGACCCCGCGGTGTGTGCAGGGGCGACGCTGTTAGGAGATGGGTGTGTCACCGCAAGACGTTCAGCTCGGAACGGCTGGTTCCGCGGATGCGGCGCCGGCTGGGGATATCGACACCCAGGCCATCAATACCCTGCGCACCCTCGCCATCGACGCGGTGCAGAAGGCCGATTCGGGCCACGCCGGCGCCCCGATGGGCTTCGCGCCGGTCGCCTACACCCTCTGGCGCCGGTTCCTGCGCTACGACCCGGGCGCGCCGCACTGGCCGAACCGCGACCGCTTCGTGCTCTCCAACGGCCATGCGTCGATGCTGCTCTATGGCCTGCTGTTCCTGGCTGGCGTGCAGGCGACGGACGCCGACGGCAAGCCGACGGGCCGGCCGGCGGTCAGCCTCGACGACATCAAGTCATTCCGCACCCTGGGCAGCGTCACCCCCGGCCATCCGGAGTATGGAGTCACCACCGGCGTCGAGACCACGACCGGCCCGCTCGGCCAGGGCGTCGCGACCAGCATCGGCATGGCGATCGCGGAGCGGTGGCTGGCGGCGCGGTTCAACAAGCCGGGGCACACGATTTTCGACCACAACGTCTATGTGATCTGCAGCGATGGCGACCTGATGGAGGGCGTCTCGGGCGAGGCGGCCTCGCTGGCCGGCCACTTGAAGCTCTCCAACCTCTGCTGGATCTACGACGACAACCACATCTCGATCGAGGGCTCGACCGAGCTGGCCTTTACCGAGGACGTGCCCAAGCGCTTCGAGGGCTATGGCTGGGCGACGCACGTCATCGAGGACGCGAACGACTGCGAGGCGGTGGCGAAGGCGATCGAGGCGTTCAAGGCGACGACCGATCGCCCGACTCTGATCAGCGTGCGCAGCGTCATTGGCTACGGCTCGCCGCACAAGGCCGGCACCTCCAAGGCCCACTCCGATCCGCTGGGCGAGGATGAGGTGAAGCTGACCAAGCGCGCCTATGGCTGGCCCGAAGACGCGCAGTTCCTGGTGCCCGACGGCGTGCAGGCGCGGATGGACGAGGGCCTGGGCGCCCGCGGCCGCCAGCTGCACGCCGACTGGGACAAGGCCTTCGCCGCCTACGCCCAGGCCTTTCCGGACGAAGCCGCCACCCTGCGCGGCATGTGGGGCCACACCCTGCCCGACGGCTGGGAGGCCAAGCTGCCGACCTTCCCGGCCGACGCCAAGGGCATCGCCACCCGCGAGGCCTCGGGCAAGGTGATGAACGCGGTCGGGCCACTGATCCCGTGGCTGATGGGCGGCTCGGCCGACCTGTCGCCCTCGACCAAGACCCACCTCGACTTCGACGGCGCGGGCGACTTCGAACCGGAGGACTACTTCGGCCGCAACCTGCACTTCGGGGTGCGCGAGCACGTGATGGGGGCCAGCGCCAACGGCCTCGTGCTGACCGGCCCGCGCGCCTACACCGGCACCTTCCTGGTGTTCAGCGACTACATGCGCCCGGCCATCCGGCTGGCGGCGCTGATGGAGATCCCGACGATCTTCATCTTCAGCCACGACTCGATCGGCCTCGGCCAGGACGGCCCGACCCACCAGCCGATCGAACAGCTGGCCGGATTGCGCGCCATGCCTGGCCTCACCGTGCTGCGCCCGGGCGACGCCAACGAGACGGTCGAGGCCTGGCGCGCCATCCTGAAGCTGCGCACCCCCGCCTGCCTGGTGCTGTCACGCCAGGCCATGCCGACGCTCGACCGCAGCCGCTATGCCCCCGCCGACGGCGTCGCCAAGGGCGCTTATGTGCTGTTCGAACCCGAAGGCGGCGCGCCGCAGGTGATCCTGATGGCCACCGGCAGCGAGGTCGGACTCTGCGTCGAGGCGCAAAAGCAGCTGGCGACGGAGGGGGTGCGGGCCCGGGTCGTCTCCATGCCCTCGTTCGAGCTCTTCGAGGCGCAGCCGCCGGCCTACCGCGAGGCCGTGCTGCCGGCCGCCATCACCGCCCGCGTCGCGGTCGAGGCCGCTTCGCCCCTCGGCTGGGATCGATATGTGGGCCATAAGGGCGAGGTCATCGCCATGCATCGGTTCGGCGCCTCCGCCCCGATCAAGGATGTGATGACCCGCTTCGGCTTCACCGTGGACCACGTCCGCGATGCGGCCCTCGCCCAACTGGAGGCCACGCGATGACCAACCCGCTCCGCGATCTCGAAGCCGCCGGCCAGGCCGTCTGGCTCGACTACCTGCACCGCAAGATCCTCGAGGACGGCGAGCTGCAACGCCTGATCGACCAGGATGGGATCAAGGGTCTGACGTCGAACCCGTCGATCTTCGAAAAGGCGATCGGCCACGGCGACGACTATGACGCGCGCATCAAGAAGCTCATGCAGCCCGGCGACAGCGTCGAGGCGCTCTACGAACGCATCGCCATCGCCGACATCCAGGACGCCGCCGACATCTTCCGCCCGACCTACGACCGGCTGAATGGCCGCGACGGCTACGTCAGCCTCGAGGTGTCACCGGCGCTGGCCATGGATACCCAGGGCACCATCGATGACGCCCGGCGGCTGTGGAAGGCGGTCGGTCGGCCCAACCTGATGATCAAGGTGCCCGGCACCCAGCCGGGCGTGGCGGCCATCCGCCAGCTGATCAGCGAGGCGATCAACGTCAATGTCACCCTGCTGTTCGGCGTCGATGCCTACCTCGACGTGGCCGAGGCGCATGTCGCCGGGTTGGAAGCGCTGAAGGCGGCCGGCGGCGACGTCACCCGCGTCCACGGCGTCGCCAGCTTCTTCGTCAGCCGCATCGACACCAAGATCGACGCCGCCATCGACGCGCGGCTCAAGGCCGGCGCCCACGGCCAGGAAGCCGAGCGGCTGAGCCGGGTGCGCGGCAAGATCGCCATCGCCAACGCCAAGCGCGCCTACCAGCGCTACCTCGAACGCCTCGACGAGCCGCGCTGGAAGCCGCTGGCCGAGGCCGGCGCGTCGCCGCAGCGGCTGCTGTGGGCTTCCACGGGCGTCAAGGATCCGGCCTATCCGGACACCCTCTACGCCGACTCCCTGATCGGCAAGGACACGGTGGACACCCTGCCGCCGGCGACCATCGACGCCGTCCGCGACCATGGCCATGTCAGCCCGTCGCTGACCGAGGGCGTGGCCGAGGCCGAGTACGCCCTGGCGGAGGCGCAAGGCCTGGGGCTCGATCTCGATGGGGTCACGGACGCGCTGGTGGTCGATGGCGTCAAGCAGTTCTCGGAGGCGTTCGACAAGCTGCTGGCCGCGGTCGCGAGCAAGAGCAAGCAGATGGCCGGCGCGGCCTGAGCCCCGCCACAACTGAAGAGGAACTCCGCATGCAGCTCGGCGTGGTCGGCATGGGCAGGATGGGCGCCGGCATCTCCCGACGGCTGATGCGCGGCGGGCATAGTTGCGTGGTCTGGGACCGCGACGCCGGCGCCGTGAGCAAGGTGGCCGACGACGGCGCCACCGCGGCCAAGGACCTCGCCGACCTGGTCTCCAAGCTGGAGGCGCCGCGCACGGTCTGGGTGATGCTGCCGGCCGGCAAGCCCACCGAGGACACGGTCACCGAGCTCGGCGGCCTGCTCGCCAAGGGCGACATCCTGATCGACGGCGGCAACACCTTCTACCGCGACGATATCCGCCGGGCGAAGGCGCTGGCTGAAAAGGGCGTGACGTATATCGATGTGGGCACTTCTGGCGGGGTGTGGGGGCTGGAGCGCGGCTTCTGCATGATGGTCGGCGGCGAGAAGGCCGCGGTCGATCACATCGACCCGATCCTCAAGACCATGGCCCCGGGCCTGGGCACGATCTCCCGTACCAAGCGCGCCAAAGACGCCGATCCACGCGCCGAGTTCGGCTATATCCACGCCGGCCCGGCGGGGGCCGGCCACTTCGTCAAGATGGTCCACAACGGCATCGAGTACGGCCTGATGCAGGCCTACGCCGAGGGCTTCGATATCTTGCAGGGCAAGGCCTCGGAGAAGCTGCCCGAGGACGAGCGCTTCGAGCTGAACATGACCGACATCTCCGAGGTCTGGCGGCGCGGCAGCGTGATCTCGTCGTGGCTGCTCGACCTTTCCGCCTCGGCGCTGGCCGGCGATCCCAAGCTGGCCAAGTATTCCGGCGAAGTGGATGACAGCGGCGAGGGCCGCTGGACGGTCGAGGCGGCGATCGAGGAGGCGGTGCCGGCCGATGTGCTGGCCGCGGCGCTCTTCGCCCGCTTCCGCTCGCGCCAGGAGCACACCTTCGGCGAGCGGCTGCTGTCGGCCATGCGCTTCGGCTTCGGTGGCCACATCGAGGGGGCGGGAAGCGTTTGAGCGCGCCGGCCGCACGGGGCCTCTTCGTCTCCGACGTCGACGGCACGCTGGTGACGCCCGACAAGACCCTGACGCCCGCCGCCCTGGAAGCCGCCGCCGAGCTGCGCGCCGCCGGTGTGCCCTACACCCTGGTCTCTGCCCGTCCGCCGCGCGGCATGGCGCGAGTGGTGCAGGCGATGGGCGTCACCCTGCCGTTCGCCGCTTTCAACGGCGGCAGCCTGGTCGGGCCGGACATGCAGGTGATCGAGGCGCGCTACCTGCCCGCCGACGCGGCGCGCCAGGCGCTGGCGGCGCTGGATCGGCGCGGCGTCGACGCCTTCGTCTTCGCCGACAACGCCTGGCTGCTGCGCGATGCGAGCGCCCCCCACGTCGAGCGCGAGCGCCATACCGTGGGCTTCGATCCGACCGTGGTGGCGGGCTTCGACGCCGTCATCGAGCGCATCGACAAGTTGGTGGCGGTCTCGGAGGATTCCGCCGAGCTGGACGCGCTCGAAGCCGAGCTGCGCCCCCTGCTGGCCGGCCAGGCCAACATCGAGCGCTCGCAGCCCTACTACCTCGACCTCACCCATCGGCTCGCCAACAAGGGCGAGGCGGTGAAGTTGCTGGGCCAGCGCATCGGCTACGACCTCGCCCACACGGTGGTGCTGGGCGACATGACCAATGACGTGGCCATGTTCCGCGTCGCCGGCTTTGCCATCGCCATGGGGCAGTCGCCGGCGGCGGTGAAGGCGCAGGCTCAGGCGGTCAGCCGCGCCAACACCGAGGACGGCTTCGCCTTCGCGGTCCGCACCCTGGTGCTGCCGCGCCTGGCCGGGGAGGGCGGGGCATGACGACCGTGCTGGTGGCGATGGGCGTCTCGGGCGCCGGCAAGACGACGCTGGGCAAGCTGCTGGCCGAACGGCTGGGCTGGACCTTCAAGGAGGGCGACGACCTGCACCCGGCCTCCAACGTCGCCAAGATGAAGGCCGGCCACCCGCTCACCGACGAAGACCGCGCCCCCTGGCTCGCCGCCATCGGCCGCTGGATCGATGGCCAGATCGCGGAGGGCCAGTCCGGCGTCATCACCTGCTCGGCCCTGAAGCGCGCCTACCGCGATCAGCTCGACGGCGGCCGCCCACAGGTGCGCTTCGTCCTCCAGGAGATCGACGAGGCGACCATCGCCGAACGCCTGAAACACCGCGAGGGCCACTTCTTCCCGCCCAGCCTCCTCGCCAGCCAGTTCGCCGACCTACAACCCCCTGCGGCTGAAGAGCCGGTGATCCGGGTGGATGGCAAGCAGCCGCAAGCGGCTCAGGTCGAAAGCGTGCTGTCGCAACTGCCCTAAAGCCACTCCTCCCCGCGGAGCGCTTAGGCATGCACACATCTCACTGAGCAGGCGTCTTTCGTCCCTTCTCCCCTCGCGGGAGAAGGGCATTGAGTGAAGATGCCATAAATCTTTGATTTTACGAAACTTCTCTGGATGTGTGCACGCCTTAGCGCTCCGCGTGGGAGGAGTGAAAAGCAGCGCATCACCGACGTCGCTGCGGCGCCGCGAGCCTATCGAGGCGCAAGCGTTGGCGCGGGTCGGTCAGGCGCCAGGCGGCAAGGTAGGCTGCGCCGGCCGCGGCCAGTCCGGCGCCGCCCGCCAGCAGGAACATCAGCAGAATCTGGTACTTCACCGCCTCCAGCGGATCGAGGCCGGCCAGGATCTGGCCGGTCATGATGCCGGGCAGGGTGACGATGCCGGCCGCCGACATCTGGTTGATGATCGGCACCAGGCCGCGGCGGATGGCGTCGCGCACGAAGGGGGTCGCTGCCTGCCAGAAGCTGTGGCCCAGCGTCAGCCGCGCCTCCACCGCCGCCTTCTGCAGCGCCATGCCGCCGAGGATGCTGTCGAGCGACAGGCTGGTGGCGTTGAGGATGTTGCCCAGCAGGATGCCGGCCAGGGGCACCGCATAGCGCGCGTCGTACCAGGGGTGGGGCCGCAGCGCCGTGGTCAGGGCGAAGAGGGCGGTGATCAGCGTGGCCGAGGCGACACTTGCGGCGCCGAT
>DATAVF010000238.1:0-3067 GCA_036267835.1 Caulobacteraceae bacterium
AGGATCTTGCCGATGTAGATGGCCATCACCTCGTCGAGCTGGAGGGAGTTGGCGGCGCGGATGAAGTCGTCGCGGGGGAGGCAGAGGGCGTAGAGAGGGGTGTAGGTTTCGACCGCGGTCTGCACGTCGACGAAGTTCAGCGGGCCGGTCGGCAGCGGCGCGAGGTCGAAGTGGCCCTCGGAGATGGCTGAGAAGTCCGGGTGGGCCAGCGGCTCCAGGTCGCGGTTCTGGGCCCGCAAGCTGGCGTTCAACTGGATGATGAAGTTGTAGACGTTGAGGTCGTGCTGCAGGAAGACGTTGTCCTCCAGGTCCTTCAGCGTGTGGGGCTTCAGGGGGACGGTCTCCACCACCACGTCGCCGGCGTTGGCCTTGATGAAGGCCAGCAGCTCGGTGCCGATGTGGAAGTGGCGCAGGATCAGCGAATTGGCCTCCGGCGTGCAGAAGGTGCGCAGGCCCCAGTGGATCAGCCGGTGCAGGGTCCCGTTGAGGTTGGGGTGGCGCGGCGAGATCACCCGCATCAGCTTGACCAGCAGGAAGAAGGCGAACACGCCGGGCCGGATCGCCGGGTAGAGCCAGCGGCGCGAGACCGAGCGGTTGCCCTTCAGCAGCGCTGCCTTGGCCTCGGCCATGATCGGCAGGCTCTGGTCGAGCTGCAGCGCCAGCCACGGGTCGGGGTTGCGGGGATCGTAGCCGGGAATCGTGCTGGGGATCGCCTCGCTCACGCCGCGATCTCCTCGATCTGCAGGGCGTAGAGCCGGGCGGTGACTTCGGCGGTGCGCACGATGCGCTGCGCCACGGCCGGGTCGGGCAGCACCATGGCCAGCATCTTCTGGAACTCGGCGATGTGCTCCACGTCGTTCTCGCCGTGATAGAGCAGGAAGCGCACGGCCTCATCGGGCAGGGCGAGGCGGTCCCGCACCGTCGCGCCCCACTCGGCCGCCTTGACCTGGCCCAGCCCCTCGATGATCCACATCGCGCCCAGCAGGCCGAAGGGGTTGGCCTGCGAAGCCTGGTGGAACATCCAGGCCGACAGCGCCTCGGAGCCGACGTTCTTCTCGGCGCCGGTGATCTCGGCCAGGGCGCCGCCCGTGGCCACGTAGTCCGCGTCGAGCAGGCGGAAGTCGCGGTGCTCGGTGACGGCGTGGCGCATCAGCAGGGAACGCAGCTCGAGGTGGGCATCGTCGACGTTGGACGCGGCGCGCGACATCCAGAGGGCGCCGTCCTTCACCTGCTGGCGCAGGCCCACCAGGAAGGCCCGATAGTCCGCCAGCTCGAAGCGGCCGCGGGTCAGCTTGCGGATCAGCGGCGCGGCCTCCAGCCGGCCCTCGAAGCTGGTGAAGACGATGGCGAGGCGGCGCAGCACCGCTGCAACATCGCAGTCCGTGGTTGGGCAGTCGCTCACGCCGCCACCGCCGTCATCAGCATCAGCCCCACGAACGCCCGCCCGCTCTCGGGCACCACGGCGAGCACGGTCTCACCCGCCTTCAGCCGGCCGGCGCGGAGGAACTCCTCCAGCATCACCCAGATCGAGGCCGAGCCCACATTGCCCACCCACGGCAGGTTGGAGAACCATTTCTCCTCCGGGATCATCCCTTGGGTCTTCTCCAGCAGCGACACGATCTCTTCGCGCAGCGACTGGGCCGAGTAGTGGCAGAGCAGGTGGTCGACCGTCGCCGGGCGGATGCGGCCGGCCTCGACCTTCTGCAGGTAGACCCCGACCCAGGCGCGGATGATCCGCTTCAAGAGGGTGAAGTCCTGCAGGAGGGCGATCGCGCCGGCGGCGTGGGCGGCGAGCGGCCCCGCGTGGCTCCAGGCCGTGCGCGGGTCGGTGCGGGTCTCGAGCGCCGCGCCGGCCCACATGCAGGGATCGTACTGGCCGGCCAGCGACACCAGGTCGATGAACTCGACCTTCAGGCTGAGGCCGCCGGGCCGCGGCCGCGGCTCCATCACCACGGCGCCCGCCCCGTCACTGAGGGTGAAGCGCAGATAGTCGGCCTCGGCGGCGAGCCGCCCCTTGGCGTCGACCAGGCGCGTGCCCTCGTAGAAGCACGGCTGGAACCAGCGCGAGGAAAACTCCCCGGCGCAGGCCGCCGCCACGGCGTGCTCGCCGGTGCGCACCCCCTGCCAGGCGGCTTTGGCGGCCATCAGCGACGAGCCGCACACCGACTGGAAGCTGGCGATCTCCAGCGCCCCGCCGCCCAGCGCGCCATGCACCGTGGCCGCGTGGCCGGGCGCCAGCAGGTCGCCCTGGGTGGTGGCGGCGGCCAGCAGGGTCAGGTCCGAGCGCTCCAGCGCCGCGGCGTCCAGCGCCGCGCTGACCGCCGGCGCACATCTCGGCGTTGGAGGTGTGGGGCGCGCCGCCGGGGGCGAGGGCATAGTGGCGGCTCTTCACCCCGTTCCAGCGCAGCGCCCGGCGGCCCAGCAGGCTGTCGCGGCCCGCGACCCGGCCGAGGTAGTCTTCCATCTCGCCGTTAGAGACCGGCGGCCCCGGCAACACCGCGCCAACGCCGGTGATGTAGGCCTCGAGAAGCTCGCTCATGGTCCGCCAGACTGCGCCGGCGCACGCCCCGGCCGCGCCTTTTACCGGCTCAGCTTGTCCTTTTCCCCGCACGTTCGCTTGAGGTGGCGTCGCGCGCCAGTTCGGCCATCACGGCGCGCCAGCCGGCCGCCTCGCTGGCCCCTGCCGCGGCGAAGGCCGCCGCCAGCTGGCCCATCTGGGCGCCGGAAAGCTCGGCCTCGAGCTGGCGGCCGCGCTCGGTGAGGCGCAGCGGCTTGACCCGGCGGTCGGGGCCGCCCAGCGCGACGGCGACCAGGTTCATCTCCTGCAGCTGGCGCAGCGGCGCGTTCAGCGCCTGCTTGCTCACCGCCAGCACCTCCAGCAGCCCGCTGACCGAAACGCCCGGATTGCGTCCGATGAAGTAGAGCACCCGGTGGTGCACCCGGCCCAGGCCGCGGCGCTCCAGGATGCGGTCGGCGCGGTCGGTGAAGGCGCGGTAGGCGAAGTACATCAGCTCGACGGCGTCGCGCAGCGCTTCCTGGCCGGATGGGTCAATCATGTTGACATATT
>DATAVF010000239.1:0-16414 GCA_036267835.1 Caulobacteraceae bacterium
GGCGCCGCTCGGGATGGGGGCGTTGGGGCTGGGGCATTGGTCGCCGCGCATGTTGGCGGCGAGGGTGGCGGAGAGCAGGGTGCTTTCGAGGCCGTAATAGCTGAGCAGGCGGCGGAAGGTGGGGGGCTGGCCGGAGGGCCAGTCCTTCGGCTCGATGGTGACGCTGATCATGTGCGGGGTCTGGGTGTCGGCGGCGGCCGCGCCGCTGTCGCCCGCGCCGCCGGAGCGGGTCGCAATCAGAACGACGGCGCCGCCGACCAGGGCCGCGACCACCGGCAGGCGCCAGGCCAGGGCTGCGGCGAAGGCGCCGAAGCGGCCGCCGAGACGGAAGCGCCGGGTCGGGCGGTTGCGCAGCGCCATCTCAGGCCCCGACCGGGCAGCTGGGCGGGACGAAGGGCGCGGCCTTGCCGGCGTTCGGCGGCTCGCCTTGCAGCAGCATCCTGCCGAGCGCCCCGTCGAGCAGCGCCTTGGAGGCCAGCAGCGCCGGATTGGCGCCGCCCTCCTGGCGCTGCTGAACATTGATGGCCACGGCGAAGGCCCGCTCGGGCTGCTCGGCCGGCGCGCCGACCCGGTAGCGGCCGATGACGAAGGCGAAGACGCCGCCGTCGTGGGTCCAGCTGATGTCCGGGTCGAGGCCGAGCAGGCCCTGGGCCAGGGTGCTGTGCGCATAGCCGGACTGGCGCCCCAGCCCGTCCACCACCGCCGCCGCCGAAACGCCGAGCCCTGCCAGGCGCGCATCGATGGCCCGGTCGGCCGAGAGGATCCGCACCGGGTCGTGGCTGCGGTCGGCGCCGGCCACCATCAGCCGCTGGCCCGGCCCCATCACCACCTTGCCCTGGTGGATCAGGAAGTCGATCGCCTCGTTCAGGGGCGAGCGGCGCACCTCCTGGATCGTCGGCGTGCCGGTCTTGGCATAGATGCGGATCTCCTCGCCGGCCCCGGCCTGGGCCTGCAGGGCCGCGACCGACGGCTCGATCAGCATCGCGGTGCCGTGCGCCGGCACCGTCTGCAGCGCCTGCAGCAGCGGGTTACGCGCCTCGGGCCGCATCAGCGGGCGCGGGTCGGTGACCGCGCCCTTCGGGTCATAAAGCCGCGCCTCGACGCGCCGGTCCATGACGACGCGGGCGAAGGCCTCGGCCAGCTTCACCGTGGTCCAGCGCGAGCGGCCGCCGCCCAGGATCAAGGTCAGGTAGTCGTTGCGGATGTCGGCCACGGTGTTGAGGGCGAAGCTCTCGCGCTCCGGCGAGACCTGCTTGAAGCCGTTCAGCCCCACGGTGTGATCGCCGATCAGCGCCGACCAGACGCTGAGGTTGTAGTCGCCGAGGTCGCTGCCCGGCGCGTCGCCCACCCCCGAGGTGCGCTCGACCAGCGGCAGGTCGAAGAGGTCCGACAGCTGGCCGATCCAGCCCAGCCGCGACGACAGCACCGGCGGCGCGCCCACCAACGTCCCGCTATCGTCGCTGCCCTTCACCGGGAACATCAGCGGCGGCAAGGTGGTGTGGGAGACGCCGTCCAGCGAATAGGTCTCCCTGGCCGGGATGGTCCCCGCGGCGGTCGGATCGGGCGAGCTGGCCAGCAGCAAGAGCGACGTGCCGAACTTGTTGCTCGAGTGCTCGATGAAGTTGCAGAAATCGACGTGCCCCAGCCCCACGGCTTCTTCGTGGAAGGCGCGCTTGGCCCGGAGCGCCGGATCGCAGGAGGTCGGCGAGCAGAGGTCGACGCCGAGCAGGGTCGAGAAGGTCGGCGCCATTGCTCCGGTGATGTTGAGGCTGGCCAGGTCCGGGCGCCAGTTGAGGATGGCGGCGCTGAACGGGATCTTGGCGGCCGAGCCGATCGGCAGGCGCACGAAGTTCTGGTTCTGACCCGCGCCGGTGTCGCCGCTGGAGTCCCCGAGCGCCAGGATGTCGCCGGTCTGAGCGTCGATCACCGTGGCGGCGGCGCGGAAGCTGCTGTCGTTCACCTGCACGGCCACTTTCTTGACCTGGTCGTCGAGGGCCGCCTGCACGGCGGCGTTCAGCGGCTCGTCGATGGTGGTGACGATCGGCAGGTGCTCGAGGCCGTCGGCGACGTTGGGGTCCTCGGCCATCCAGTCGTTGAGGCTGTCGACCAGCGGGTGGGAGAAGGTCGAAAGCTCCGGCGAGAAGGTGCGGTTGGGCATGGCGAAGGGCAGGTATTGCGAGAGCACCACGCCCTTGCCAATCAGCCGCAGCATGCGCTCGCCCTGGGCGGTGCGGAACAGCACCTGCTGGCCGGGCGACAGCGCCAGATAGGCCGCGCCCTCGGCCCGCGGCGAGACCACCTGGCCGGCGACCACGGTGGTGACGTCCGGATCCGCCTCGGCCTTCACCACCACCGACTGGCCGACCACTTGGAAGCTGGCCACCGTCTGGCCGTGGTAGCTGACATCGACGATGTTGGCCTGGGCGGCGTGGGGCCCGGCGGCGAAGAGATCGACCGCCGCGACGGTGGGCGGCGGCATGTCGGGCGCGAAAACGGGTGGCGGCTGCAGGTCCAGCTCGACGCCGCCGTCGCCCTGCAGCACCGGCATGGCCATGGCCGAGACGGCGAAGCTGAGGTCGCCGCGCCAGGCGCGCTCGTCTGCGAAGGGGCGCGGCAGGCGGTGGGCGCTGGGGTCGCTGCCGATCAGGCGGCCGTCGTTGAAGAGCCAGAGCGCCGGGTTGTTGGCCCGGATGTCCTGGGCCAGGTAGGAGTGGGCATAGAAGCCTAGCAGCTGCGGCGGCGCTTTGGCGTCGATGGCGACCACCTGGGTCGGCGCATTGTCGGACGCCTCGTCGATGTAGCCGACCAGCCAGCCGCGCGGGGCCAGCAGGCCCGAGATCACCGCGCCATAGCCGCTGGCCTCGACGTAGGATCTCGGCGGGGCGGCGCGGTGCAGCGCCTGGGTCAGGGCCGGGGCGCCGATCAGGGCGGCGACGATGGCGATCACCGGCGACCAGCCCAGCAGCAGGCGCGGCAGGTTCCAGCGCTTCATGGCGTGCGCTCCGTCACGGCGAAGAGGCCGAGGCCGAACATCACCGTTCCTTCCCAGAGGTCGCCGGTAGAGGCGGGCGAGAGGAAGTAGATGTTCTTGCCGGTGAAGGGCAGCAGCTGCAGGTTATCCAGCACCATGTAGGCGGCGGCCGCGAACACGGTCCAGAGCGCCAGCAGGCCGAGCGTGGTTCGGGCGCTGGCAGGCTGTCCGGACGCGGGCTGAGGCGCGGCCCACCTGGCTTGGGCGAACAGCAGCAGGAGCATGGCCGCCGCGCCCAGCCGGCCGAACGGGGCCATCAGGTGCACGGCCGAGACGTTGTCGTCCATGTGGTCGGCGGTCAGCGCGGCGGGCAGGCGCGACTGGGCGAGCAGGCCCTTGCCCTCCAGGCTGCCGGTATAGTCGGTGAGGCTGGCTGACCAGGCGCGGTGCTGCTCGGCGAGGTCTGCCCCCGACGCGTCGATGCGGCCGGGGTCGGTGATGGCCCAGACGCGCATGGCGTTGGGATCGCGGATGGTCAGCTGGTCGAGCAGGGCCACGGCCTGCGCGTCGCTGAGGTCGGCGCCGTGGGCGACCGCGTCGGTCAGGCGCGCCGAGCCGAAGAGCGGGGCGACGCAGATCGCCGCGGCTGCCAGGGCGATAACCGCCGACGGCGCGATCCAGAGGCTGCCCGAGAGCGGCGCCTTGGCCCGCCACAGCGCGACGCCGCGCGGCAGCACCCAGAAGGCGGCGGCGAAGCCGAAGATGCAGAAGCCCCAGTCGCTGACGCTGCCCGGCGCGACGACGAAGGCCGCCAGCAGCAGCAGGCCGAAGACAATCGCCCCGCCGGCGCTGCGGCGCTCGCGGGTCGCGTAGATGAAGGCCGCCAGCCCGGCCAATGCGAGCGGCAGGTAGACCAGGCTGATCGGGATCCCGGCCAGCCGCTCCTTGAACCCGCCCAGCGCCGCGACGACCCGGGCCAGGACGACCACCAGCACGAAGCCGGCGCAGAGCGTCGCCCGTCCCGAAAGCCATTGCAGCGGCCCCTGTGTGACGATTGCCGTATCGGACGTGGCGGCGACACGGGGCCGGCGGACGACGCCCAGCACGATGCTGCCGATCGCCGCCGCAATGCAGATCACCGGCAGCGCCGCCTCGCGCGCCGCGGTGGCGAGGTCGGCCGGCGGGGTGAAGGCGGCCAGCATGGCCGCCATGAAGATTGCAATGGCCAGCGGCGCCTCCCAAGCGCGCTCGCCTCGGCCGATCGCCGCTGCCGGACGCAGGGCCGCGTAGCCGACGGCCAGCAGCGCCGGCGAGGCGACGTAGGCGAGGGCCGACTCGCGCATCAGCTGCGGCCAGTCGGCGGCGAAATCGAGGTGGGCGCCGTCGATGGCGATGAGCCAGCGCAGAGCCAACAGCAACTGCAGCGCGCCGAACAGCATCAGCGCGCGGCGGTCTTCCAGGAAGGCATTGCGCAGAGCCAGGCCCAGCACCGCGGCCCACACCAGCGAGACGAGGATCATCGGCCAGGGGATCGAAAGCCGGTCGAGGCGCATGACCAGCTTTGCCCCCTCCCCGTGCACGATGGCGCCGACGTCGAAGTCGCTGCCGAAGCGCAGCAGCCGCGGCGCCGCGCCGCCCAGCGCTTCGAAGGTGTCGGCCGATTGGCCCGTGGGCAGGGCGAGCGCCAGGCTGACCGCCGAGCCGGCCTCGCCGCCGACGCCCGGCGCGATCGCGGCCGTGGCCACTGGCGACGAGCCGTCCGGCGATGGTCCCACGACGGGCAGGGTGGCGATTCCGGCTACGGGCGTCAGGTCCGACGCCTCGATGGCCCGGTAGGGCGCGGGATCGAGCCGTGTGCTGACCGCGTCGGGCGAGAGGGCGATGGTCAAGGCGCGGCCGCCGTCGATGCGGCTGGCGCGCTCGTCCTCATCGGCGAGATCGACCTCCGGGCCGGTCATATCGAGCCGCCAGAGGTGCAACTTGACCTCTGCGGAGGTCAGGGCGGCGGGCCAGGCGGCGACATCCGCTTCGGCCGGCGCCGTGATGGTGTGGCCGCCGGTGGTCAGCTGGGCGCCGGGGTCGAGCATCACCAGCCAGAGTGCGCTTGAGCCATCGTGGAACAGGAAGCTGCGCACCGGCGCATCGGCCTTGCAGAGCCAGCGGCGCTTGCACGGATCCTGATCGACCTCGGCGCCGGGCGCCTGCGCCCGGGCAAAGTCGCGCATCGGGTAGATGCGCGCGGTCGCCTTCCAGAAGATCAGCCCGCTGAGCCCCAGCGCCTTGCGCGACCACAGCGTCGGCAGCTCCATCTCGGGATGGCCGACCACTTCCAGCCGCGTCTTGTCGGCCGAGAGCCGGTAGCGAGACGAGGCCGGTGACGCACAATCGGCGAGACAGACTTCGTCGCCGGGGCCGAAAGGCTGCGCGCCCAGGAAACGGCTGCCGTCCTTGCCGGCCAGTTCGATCAGGCCGAGGTGGTCTTCGGTCGCGGGCGTGCCGGCCAGAAGCGCCCGCACCACGATGCGGCCGTCATCGCCCCGCAGAATGTGCAGCATGCCGGCGGGTTGGCCGGGGGTGATCACGTCATCGCGGTTGGTCCCGCCGATCGAGAGGCCCTCGGTCTGCAGCACCGAGCGGCCCAGCGCCACTTCCAGCACCGACATCTTCACGTCGCCGAAGCGCCCGCCCGCTGCGGCGCCCCAGACCGCCAGGATGATCAGCAGCGGCGCTGCGGCCAGCACCATCGCTGTGCGCACATGGCGCAGGTTGCGGCGGAAGACGCCCGCGCTAACGGGCGCCAGGGCCAGGAGCAGCAGGAGGACGGCGGCGACGAGCGCCAGGCTCACGCCTCGGCCTCCGGCCTGTGGGCCCGGTAGTCGGCGGCGTAGCCCGAGCCGTAGATCACCCGCCACGGCTCGCGGGTGCGTAAGGACACCAGGATGGCGTGGGCGAAGATCAGCCAGAGCAGCGCCGCCAGGGCGAAGGTGACCCCGGTCGCCAGCCAGCCCGGCAGGCCGACATAGCGGGCCAGCGGCATGTTGGCTTCCAGGCTGCGGAAGATGCTGACGCCCTGTAGCAGGTCGCCGTATTGCTGGATGAAGCGGGCCCGCTCGCCCGGCGACTTCAGGTCGTCGTAGGCGTCGTTGAGCACCTCGCCCAGCCAGGCGCGCTCGGGCGCCAGCTCCTTCGGCTGCTGCGCCAGCTGCTTGCGGATGTCGGCCGCGTCGCCGTTGGCCAGGTCCGTGCGCCAGCTGTGGACGACGCTCCAGTAGCTGTGCAGGTCGAGCACCGCCTCGTTGCTGCTGGCGGCGGCGTGCACCTCAGCCGTCACCTGGGGGATGGCCGGATCGTCGGCCGACGCATCGGGGGTGAAGGCGCCGACCGCATCGGTCTTGCCGGCCAAGAGGGCGGCGATCTCCAGGTTCACCGCCAGCTTCGGCCGGCCGCTCATCGACTTGCCCTGCAGGTCGCTGACCAGGAAGGCGAGCTCGCCGCTGGCCTGCTTGTCTCCCTGGGCGGCGGCGGCGATCGTGGCGGCCAGCAGGTCGGCGTAGATGTCGGCGGTGTCGAGCTTCACCACGCTGGTGGCCGGATCGAGGGTGAAGAGCTTGGTCGACAGCCGGTCGGCGGGCGCCGCGACCAGATCCTGGTGCGCACCCGCCAGCGACAGCGCCGCGTTCAGCGAGGCGGTCGCGTCGCTCTGTTTGCCGGGATCGCTGAGCTGCGCCAGGCCCAGCGCATAGTCGGCGGCGATCTCGGCGCTATAGAGCCGCGCCAGGTCGGCCTGGCGGGGCGGCGTCGGGGCGCCCTGCTGCGCATCTTCGAGCGGCCCCACGCGCGCCTCGATCAGCTGCACCACAGTCTGCATGCGCTTCTCGGCGTCCTGGCGGTCGCCGTTGAAGAGGTCGGCCAGGCCGGTGTGGTACTCGATCGCCACCCGGTCGGCAGAGCCGTCGCGCTGGCGCTGGCGGTCGTCCGCCTTCTTCAGCTCGGCGACCAGCTGGGCGGCGGCGCGCGAGGTCGCGCCGCCGGCGGCCCACTGTCCGGCGACGTCGTTGATGTCCGGCAGCAGCCGCTCCAGCGGCAGGCGGATGTCGCCGCGGGTCAGCGCCAGCGCGCCGGTCTCGGGGATATGCGCCCAGGCGCGCACTGCGTTGGCGCGTAGGCCGGTGGCGAAGACCGGCGCGTCGGCCCGCATCTGCGCCTGCTCGGCCAGGTAGACCGGCCGCAGCCCGAGCTTCTGCGGGGCGCTGTCGCTGGCCGCGGGCAGCCGCAGGAAGCCGACAAAGAACAGCGAGACCAGCGCCAGCACCAGCGCTACGCCCACCATCCACGCGGTCGTCCAGCCGGGGCCGGCGCGCACGAACAGCCGCACCAGCGGCGTCTCGACCACGCCAAAGGTCACCCGCCACGCGGCGCTCACGGCGCGCCACACCGCGGCGAGGCCGTGGAACAGGGCCGCGAAGATCAAGCCGGTCCGACTCGGCGCGCCCATTCGACGTCCCGAACCGTACGCGGCGTGCCCGAGGTGAAGGCCTCGATCCGATTGATCCATTCGATGATCGCATCCACGCCGTAGTGGTTCCGCTCGTAGTCGATGCGCAGGTCGCCCTGCTTCTGGCCGGCAAAGGCCGTCACGCACTCGAACTTCAGCCACTTGAAATGCTGGGTGAGGTGTTTGGCGACGCCCGGCGCCAGTTCCTGCACGCTCCTGCCCGGCTTGTCGCCGACGCGGGAAAGGGCGTCTTCGTCGATGCCTTTCGCCTCCAGGCGCGCCGCATAGTCACTTGGCAAAGATGACAAAGCATCCATCTTTGAAAGAGCGAACAATACCGGCGTCGTTGTTGCTTCTGTCTGCTTTGCTACCCCACGGATGATTTCACTTATTCTTATGTCGGCTATGTCCAGCGCATTGCTGCTTTGCAACAGGTGGATCACGTTGGCGAACTTGCCCAGGTTGTCGCAGAACTTGTCGACGTTGACGGCGCTCTGGGCGGTCATCCACTCGCGCCACTCGGCATTCTTGGCGGCAATGTCGGCGACCAAAGTCTCGCGGCGCGCGGCGTCCACTTTAGAGAGGGCGCGGCCAGGGCGAGCTTTCTTGTCGAGCGCTTCCAGCTCCACCGTCGCCGCCTGACGCTCGCCGTCGAGTTCCAGGAGGACGCCGCTGCCGTTGGCGCGCAACCAGGCCACCTTCTCGCGGTCGGCCAGTTCATGGGAAAACAACAGCTCATCCACCGGCATCATGATGATCAGCGCGTCGCAGGCGTTGAAGGCCTCCAGCACGATGTCGGCGCCCAGCGCGATGTCGTAGCGCGAGCCCAGCCGGTCGACCGCGCGGGCCATGGCCTCACCTGGAATATCGAGCACCGCGAAGCTGCGCAGCCCCCTGCCCTCACGCCGTTTGCCCACATGCTGCGGCAGGGCGAAGCTGTGCAGGGTGATGACGGTCGAGCCCTTCACCTGATCGAGCTGCGGCACCTTGGGCGGGGCGACTGTGTAGGCGGCGAGGCCGCTGGAGTAGCGCTCCTTCACCCGGTTCAGGAACCAGGTCTTGCCGGCGGTCGGGAAGCCGACGAGGCCGATGGTGAACCACTTGTCGGCCTTGACCTTGGCGATGTCCTCGGCGGTGATCTCGAGCTCTTGCTCGTCCGGCTCGTGCACCTCGGTCGCCCAGAGGTTCAGGCGCGAACGGGGCGGCGCCTCGGCCTCGGCGGCCGGCGCCGGCGCGGCGGCTTCGATCGGCTCGGGCACGGCGGGCTCAGGCTGGGCCACTGGCTCCGGCGCAGGCAGGGCGGGGGGCCCGGGCGACGGAGCTTCCTGCAACAACGGCGGCAACGGCTCGGCCGGCTCCGGCATCGGCTGCGCCATGGTCACGATAACGGCCGGCGGCGTCGCGGGTGGCGCGGCCGGCGGCTCGATCACCGCGGGCAGGGTCTCGGTGACCAGTTCCGGCGCGAGCTCGGGCTCCAGCGGGACGACGACCGCGTCGGACGCCTCCCCGACCGGCTCGAAGGTCTCCTTGCCGCAGACGTCGCAGTACTTGGCGTCATCGTCGGCGAGGTTGCCGCAATCCAGGCAGCGCTTCATGCGGCCCTCGCACGGGCCTGGGCGCCGGCGCGGCGCACGGCCCACTGGATCAAACGCGCAGGGGGCGGACGGGTCGCCGGCGCGGCCAGGGCGGCGCGCGCGGTCAGCGCCAGGCGCCGGGCGAGCGTAACGGCGCGGGGATAGTCCGCGTCCTTCGCCGGGATGGCGGCGAGCATGGTCCAGAGCGCGGCGCAGATGCGGTCGGCGTCGAGCGGCGCGGCGGCCAGGTCCGCCGCCTCGATCGCGGCCAGGGACGCGGCGCGGGCCGGCTTCGACGCGATCGACAGCGTCTGCTCCACCAAGCGCAGCAGCAGCGGGCGATAGGCAGGCGTCTCGCGCGCCGGCGGGGCGCGGACCAGGGCGCCCAGCATGGCGACGGCCGCCGCATCGCTGAGCCGGCCGCCGCTGGTCAGGAAGGTCAGGGCGCGGTCGAAAAGGCCCCGCGAGATACCCTCGGTGGTCAGCGCCTCAACGGTGGCGGGTGGCAGGTGGGCGAGCGCCCCGGTGTCGAGCGCCAGCAGGGCCGGCTGGGCCGGCAAGGCGCCCTCGAGATAGGGGTGCACGTAGGTGAGGTAGCCCTCGATCTGCCCGGCGGCGGTGACCGCGTCGGGGCGCACGATGTCGCCGAAGGCCAGCGCCAGGCCCCGGCGAGCGTCGCGGGCGATCTCGGGATCGGCGAGCTTGCCGGCGGCCAGCGCGAGGCGGTGCAGGATGGCGATCGGCTTGACCGGATCGAGGCCCTGGCTCGCTTCCACCGTCTGCCGACGCACCACCTCCTCGGGGCTGAGGTCGCGGAACTCCGGGCGCCAGCGCAGGGCGGCGAGGCGCGCGTCACTCTCTGCGTCGATGCGGTACTCGGCGGCCTTCACGCCGAACAGCGCCTGCCAGGCGGCCCACGACTTCGGATCGGCGATGTCGGCCGACGACAGCCGGTCATCGGCCAGCCGCGCCGGCATGTGGCGCGGGAACGCCGGGGCGAGGCCCGCGACGGCTTGCGAGACCACTACCAGCCGGAAGGTCGCGGCCGGATCGAAGCGGCCGTTGCGGTGCAGCAGCCCGCCGGCGCTCCAGCCCTCCGACGCATTGCGCGGCGCCTCGTCGAGGATGGCGTAGAGGAGGCTTTCCGCCTCGCCGTCCGATGCCGTTTCGATCAGGCGGTCGGTGTGGGCGAGCGAATAGGCGAGCTGGCCGATGCCGCTGGCGTCGGCGCGGGTCGGCGAGGGCCTGGCGAGGCTGACGGTCTCCATCGCGTTGGCGGGCGCGCCGGCCAGGGCGTAGGTCGGCGCCTCGAGGCCGGCCATCAGGTGGTGCGCGGCCCAGTCGATCGCTTCGAGATCTTCCTCCCGCAGGATCACGCCCCGCGCCAGGGCCACGGAACCCAGCTCGGAGGCGCCAAGGCCCGCGGCGCGGATCAGGGCCCAGAGACCCTCGTCGAGCGGCAGGAAGCAGACCAGCCCCGCCTCGCCGCTGCGCGACCAGCGGTGCAAGGAGAGCGCCAGATCGCCCAGCCGGTCGCTGGCGGCGGCGCTGCGGGCGACCAGAGTCGGGGCGCGCAGCAGGCCGTAGCTGCGCCCGCCCGCCTGCGGCCCGATCAGGAAACTCGGCAGGGTCAGCGAGGCCGCGCTCAATGCCCGCCCCCCGCGCCTGCCGGCGGCGCTGGCGCGCCGCCCGCGGCGGTCGCCGGAGCAGGCGTCGAGGCAGGCTTATGCGCCGCCGGCGCGTGGCTGTGCGCGATCGGCGGCGGCGCGTGCGCTGGGGGCGAGGTGGGCGGCGGCGCGTCGAGCGCGTTGGCCGCCGGGTGCTTGCCCGGATTGTCGAAGTCCAGCACGGCTTTCAGTTGCGAGATCGCGTCGTTGGCCGCCTGGTGCGCCTTGTGCAGATCGACGGGCGTGGTGGCGTTGGCCGCCTGCTCCATCGCCGCAGCGATGTCGGCGACGTCGCCGGCGATGGTCTGCGGATCGACCTTCGGCGCATTGGCCGAGCCGGCCGCGGGCGTCGCATTGCTGAGGTCGCTGAGCTCGGTCTGCAACTGGTGCGCCTGGTCGGCGACGTCTGCCTCCGGCGCCAGCGGGGCCGCGTTGCCGGGGCTGTGCAGCACCCAGCCGGCGCCCCCGGCCAGCAGCAGCAGCACAATGCCCACCCCGGCGCCGATCGCCTGCCGGTTGCGGCTCATGGCCAGCGGCTCGGCCGACGCGGCCATGCGAGGCTGCACGACGCGCGCCGGCGCCGCTTCACCGCCGCCGCCACCCAGATTGCGGATCTCACGCAGGATCTCGTCGGTGCGGTCGCCGTTGCGGGCGCCTCCGCGCGGCGCCGCCGCGAGTGCCTGGCGCACCTCGGCGATCGACCGCTCCAGGCTGACCAGCCGCGCGTCGGCCCCCTCGCCCCGCTGCGCCAGTTCCTCCGCGAGCTGCGCGAAGATCGGCGCCAGCGCCTCCACCAGCACGGAGGCGCGCTGGTCCTCGATGCGCTTCACCGACAGGTCGACCGCGCCCTGCACCCCGCCGCGCACCACTTCAGCCAGATCCTGCGCCAGCGGGCTGCCGGCCAGACTCTCGCGGTCGCGCCCGCTGCGAATTTCAGTGAGAATCCAGTCGAGAAGCTCGCGCCTCAGCGACGCGAGGTCGGTCTCCAGATCGTCTTCCAGCGACAACGACCGTCTCCCCAACTGGCCGTAATCGATACCGTCATACCCAGGCTTGTCGCAAGCGCCCTGGGCGTGCCAAGCGTTAACCTTATGTCACCTGCCGCCTTCAGCCTCAGCGACCTGCCGCCCTGGGCCTTCGAAAAAGAGGACCCCGGCCGCGACGGCGCCTTCTACGCCGAGGCGCGCCTGACCACCCATATCGACGACGGCGCCATCGCCGCGCTGACCGGCTTCTACCGCCAGGCGCTGCCGGCCGGCGGCGTTATCCTCGACCTGATGAGCAGTTGGGTTAGCCACCTGCCCGCCGAGATCGCCTACGCCGAGGTGATTGGCCACGGCATGAACACCGAGGAGCTGGCCGCCAACCCGCGCCTCTCCCGCCATTTCCTGCAGGATCTCAACGTCGATCCGGTGCTGCCGCTGGAAACCGGCAGCCTCGACGCGGCGACGATCTGCGTCGGCGTGCAATACCTGCAGCGGCCGGTCGAAGTATTCACCGACCTCGCACGGGTGCTGAAGCCGGGCGCCCCGCTGGTAGTCAGCTTTTCCAACCGCTGCTTCCCGACCAAGGCGGTGGCCGTCTGGCTGCGCTTGAACGACGACGGCCATGCGACGCTGGTGGAACTCTACATGCAGGCGGCCGGGTTCAAGGACGTGGAAGTCCACGCCCTGTCCTACGGCCGGATGTGCGACCCGATGTACGCGGTGGTGGGACGCGCCTGATGAGTGACGATGGCTTCGATCCGGTGATCCAGAAGTTGCTGGAGCGGTTCCGCGCCGGCCAGTCGCGGCCCTTCCAGCTGGAGAACCTGGCGGCGATCCGCCAGGGCTTCTCGGCCAACGCCAAGGACCGCACCCTGGCGGAGGGCGTGACGACACAGGATGTCGAGATCGCGGGCATCCCGGTGCGGCTCTACCGCCCGGCGGGCGACGGGCCGCTGCCGCTGCACCTCTATTGCCATGGCGGGGCGTTCATCCTGGGCTCGGCGATGTCCGGCGAGTCCGACGGCTTCCTGTCGCGCCGCGCCAAGGCGGCCGGCTGCGTGGTGGCGTCGGTCGAGTACCGGCTGGCCCCCGAGCACCCCTTCCCGGCCGGCGTCGAGGACACCTACGCGGCGCTCGTCAGGCTGGTGGAGCGCGCGGGCGAGTTCGGGCTGGCGCCGCAGGCCGTCACCGTCGGCGGCGCGTCGTCGGGCGGCAACTTCGCGGCAGTCACGGCCCTGATGGCCCGCGATCGCGGCGGGCCGGCCATCGCCCTGCAGCTGCTTGAGATCGCCGGGACGGACCTGACCAAGTCGACCCATGCCTGGCGACATCCGCAAGCAGGCCACGACACCACCCGCGAGCGCGACCTGCAGCTGATCGACCTCTACCTGCCCCTGGCCCAGCGCGCGCATCCCTATGCCTCGCCGCTCTTCGCCCCCGACCTGACCGGCACCGCGCCCGCCTACTTCCTCAACGCCGAGTTCGATCCCCGCCGCGACGAATGCGAGGCCTATGCCGCCCGGCTGGCGGATGCGGGTGTGCAGGTCGTGTCGCGCACCATGGCCGGGCACGTCCACGGTTCATCGACGATCCCCGATTGGCCGCCGGCGGTGGCCTGGCGCGCGCTGGCCGACCGCGTGCTCGCCACCGCCAACGCCGCCGCCTTGGCAGGCGCGCACCTGACCCTGGCCGGGCTCTAGGCGCCTCCGAGGCGGCAGCAAGCCTGTCCAGTCGGCTGCCCGGACGCCCTTCGCCTGGACGGCCGGCGCTTCGGCTACCTTGCCGGCTCAGGCGACGCCCGGGGCGCCGGATTTCGGACTGGATGGCGGTGACGGTGAGATTCGAACTCACGGTACGGCTTTACACCGTACAACGGTTTAGCAAACCGCCGCCTTCAGCCACTCGGCCACGTCACCTTGAAGGAAGCGTCGATTAGCCGTTCCGCGACTGCGGCGCAATCCGGCGCGAGGCTGGGGCGTCTTAACCAGTTGGAGGCGCGGGTCTTGCTAGGGTAGTGGCTGCCATGCCACTCGCCCTCGGTCGCCACCTCGAACCGTCCCAGGCCGATACGCCTGAATGGACGCTGCCGCCGCGCCCGGTTCAAAATGAACCGGCTGTGGTGGCCCGCCTGCCTGCCGCTGAGGTCGCGTCCAGCGACCGGCGCGGGCCGATGCGCCCCGTTTCTCTGACGCCGACGCGCTCGCGGCTGACCGGCTGGATGCTGGGGGTGATCTTCCGCGCCGCCGATACCGCCGCGCTGGCGGCGATCGCGGTGGCTGCGGCCTGGATGGCCGCGGGCGAACTCAGCTCGGCGTCGCTGGCCCCGTTCGCCGTCGGCGCCCTGATCGTGCTTTGGAGCCTTTCCACCTTGCGCGCCTACGCCCTGGCGCAGCACGAGGGCCTGGGTCGGCACCTGGTGCGGGTCGCGGCGGGCTTCGGCCTGGCGGCCCTGGCGCTGGAGCTGCTGCTGCTGGGCTTCCGCCCGGCGGTGATCGCGCCCAAGCCCTTCGGCGTCTGGTTCCTGGCCAGCTTCGCCGCCTTCTACGCCCTGCACGCCATCTGGTGGGCGCTGGTGCGCCGCTGGCGCGCGACCGGGCGGCTGACTCCCAACATCGTCATCGTCGGCGCCACGGCCAACGCCGAGCGCCTGATCGCCGCCGCCATGCAGAGCCGCGAGGCCGCTGTGCTGGGCGTGTTCGACGACCGCATCGGCCGCATCCCCTCCGACATCGCCGGCGTGCCGGTGCTGGGCGACACCGCCGCCCTGCTCGATCACCGCATCATGCCCTACGTCGACCGGGTGGTGATCACGGTGCCGCAGAACGCCCAGGCCCGGGTGCGCCAGCTGATCGAGCGCCTCGAAGTGCTGCCGAACCAGGTGATGCTGTTCATCGAACAGGGCCCGGCCGGTAGAGCCGCCGCCCTGTCGCGGATCACCGAGGCGCCCCTCGCGCCGGTCTCCGGCGAGCCCAGCGACGAACGCCGCGCGATGGTCAAGCGCGTGCAGGACCTAGTCGTCGGAAGCCTGGCGATGTTCATCGCCGCGCCGCTGATGGCCATCATCGCCATCGCCATCAAGCTCGACAGCCCCGGCCCGGTGTTCTTCCGCCAGCGCCGCCACGGCTTCAACAGCGAGGTGATCCTGGTCTGGAAGTTCCGGTCCATGCGCCACGGCGCCGACGCCTCGGGCGGCACGCGCCAGATCAAGTACGACGACGACAGGGTGACCCGCGTCGGCCGCATCATCCGGCGCACCAGCCTCGATGAGCTGCCGCAACTCTTCAACGTGCTGAAGGGAGAGATGTCGCTGGTGGGTCCGCGCCCCCACGCGGTCGGCATGAAGACCGGCACCACCGAAAGCGCCAAGCTGGTGGCCGAGTACGCTCACCGCAACCGCATGAAGCCCGGCATGACCGGCTGGGCCGCCATCAAGGGCTCGCGCGGCCCGGTCGACACGCCCGAGCTGGTGCGCCAGCGGGTGGCGCTCGATATCGAGTACATCGAACGTCAATCACTGATGCTCGATCTTGTGATCATGGCCTGCACCATCCCCTGCCTGATCGGCGACGAGAAGACGGTGCGCTGATGTTCTGGCGCGGCGTTGTCGGCTACCTGCCGATGAACATCGTGCAGGGCGTGGTCGGGCTGTTCTCGATCGTGGTCTTCACGCGCTGGCTCTCGCCGGCCGACTACGGGGTCTACGCCCTGGCGTTCGCGGGCATGAACCTCGCGCACACCCTCACCTTCACCTGGATGGAGGCGGCGATGGCGCGCTTCTACTCGCCGGAGGCCGAGGCCGGGCGGCTGCAGGACCATTTCGCCACCCTCTACCGCTGCTGGGCCATCGCCGCGGCCGGCTTCCTGGTGGTGGCGGCGCTGATCCTTTTCGTCTGGCAAGGCGGCGGAACGGTGAAGATCGCCGTCGTCGCGGGCCTCGCGGCCATCCTCGGGCGCAGCCTCGCCAAGCTGACACAGGAGCGGCGGCGCGCGGCCGGCGACGTGCGCGGCGCGGTGCTGATGGACATGGCTCAGACCATCGGCGGCTTCGCCATCGGCGCCGGGCTGATCGTGGCCGGGCTGGGCGGCGCGGCGCCGATCGCGGGCCTGGGAGCGGCGGCGGCGATCGTGCTGGTGTTCCTGCTACCCTCCGAGATCCGGCGCGGCGCCGGCGGCGTCTTCGAGCGCGGCAAGGCCGCGTCGTACATCGGCTACGGCGTGCCGGTGTCACTGTCGTTGATCCTGGCCCTCTCACTGGCCACGACGGACCGCTTCATTCTCGCGGGCTTCCTCGGCGACAGCGCCGTCGGCGTCTACCAGGCAGGCTACACCCTCTCGAACCGCACCCTCGACGTGCTCTTCCTCTGGCTGGGCGCCGCAGGCGGGCCGGCGCTGATCATGGCCTTCGAGCGCGGCGGCGAAGCGGGCCTGGCCAAGTCGGCGCGCGAACAGGCGGGTTTCATGCTGGCCCTCGCCCTGCCCGCTGCCCTCGGCCTGGCGCTGGTCTCCAGGCCGCTGGCCGAGGTGATGATCGGGCCGGCGCTCCGGGCCGGCGCGGCGCAGGTGACGCCCTGGATCGCCCTCAGCGCCCTCTTCCTCGGCCTGACCAACGGCTACACCCACCAGGCCTTCATGCTGGGCCGCCGCACCGGCCTGATGCTGCTCGCCATGGCCGTGCCGGCGATCGTCAACGTCGTGCTCTGCCTGACGCTGATCCCGCGCTT
>DATAVF010000240.1:0-2648 GCA_036267835.1 Caulobacteraceae bacterium
CCGAGCGGAAGAAGCGGTCGACCGCCGCCGGCCGCGTCCGCACGAAGATCCACGATACCGCCAGCACCAGGACCAAGGCGAGCGCGAAACCCATCGCCGGCGAGGCGACGATGCCGGCCGCGGTCTTGGCGACGCCGTCGAACACGATCGCCTTGGGCCCCGCCTTGGCCAGCCCCGCCCCCACCAGCCCGCCGACCAGGGCGTGCGATGAAGACGACGGGATGCCGGCCAGCCAGGTGATGATGTTCCAGGCGATGGCGCCCATCAGCGCCCCGAAGATCAGCCGGTCAGTCACCAGCTCCACCGCCACGATGCCCGAGCCCACCGTCTTGGCGACGTGCAGGCCGAAGAACAGGAAGGCCACGAAGTTGAAGAACGCCGCCCAGATCACCGCGTAGCGCGGCCTGAGCACCCGGGTGGAGACGATGGTGGCGATCGAGTTGGCCGCATCGTGCAGGCCGTTCAGGAAGTCGAACACCAGCGCGACGGCGATCAGCGCCCAGAGGGTCAGGGCCGCGGCGTCCATCGCTTAGAGGTGTTCCAGCAGGATGCCGCTGATGCCGTTGGACACGTCCTCGAAGCGGTCGAGCACCTTTTCCAGGTGGTCGAGGATGTCGGCGCCGACGATGTAGTCCATCGGGCTGGTCTGGCCGCGGGCGAAGAGCACCTTCAGACCGGCGTCGTAGACCTCGTCGGAGCGGTTCTCGATGCGGGTGACGGCCTCGGCGATGTCGCCCAGGCGGGCGGCGTTGCGGCGCATGTCGCGCAAGAGCTCGGTGGCCTCGAGGGTCAGGTAGGCGGCCTGGATGGCGAGGTCGCCCAGTTCGCGCATCTGCGGCTGGAACTCGCTGACTTCGAACAGGGTGATCGACTTGGCGGTCTTCTGCATCTGGTCGATGGCGTCATCGAGCGAGGTGGCCAGATCGCGGATGTCGCCGCGGTCGAACGGGGTGATGAAGGTGCGGCGCACGGCCAGCATGATATCGCGCGTCACGTCGTCGGCCGCGGCCTCGTGGGTGACGATCGCGGCGCAGGCCGCGGCCACGCCGGCGCCGCCGTTCAGCACCTCGCGCAGGGCCTCGGCGCCCTTCACCAGCAGCCGGGCATGGGCCTCGAACTGATCGAAGAAGCTCTTCTCGCGCGGCAACAGCGCCTGGAACCAGCGCATACGGGCCCTCTCGGATGGGAATCACCCATCAAGATGAATAACGCAAAAGGCGCGCCGTTCCTCCGCCTACGTCGCTTCGGACAGGCCTTGGCGCGATCGGCTATGCTGGCCGCCTCCATCCCGCGAGGCGCAGTCCCATGATCCTCTACTCCGAAGACCAGTCCCCCTGGTGCGCCCCGGTGCGCGCGGCGATCTACGCCAAGGGCCTCGATATCGAGATCGTTCCGCCGCCTGGCGGCATGCGCAGCGACGAGTACCGCGCGCTTTCCGGCACGGGCACGGTGCCCTGCCTGATGCTGGACGACGGCTCGCCGCTGCCGGAATCGGCCGTGATCGTGGCCTATCTCGACGAGAAGTTTCCCGCCGCGCCGCTGCGCCCGGCGGACCCCGAAGGCCGCGCCCGGGTCGCCCTGGTGCTGCGCCTGGCCGAGGGCGCGGTGCTGACGCCGTTGGTGCAGTTCTTCCACGACATGGGCGAAGGCGTGCCCACGGCCCGCGACACCGCCGTGGAGCGGCTGACCGCGGGCCTCGCCCGGCTCGAGCGCTTCGTCCCGTCCGACGGCTACGCCGCCGGCCCGACCTTCAGCCAGGCCGACTGCGTCCTCGCCCCCGCCCTCTTCGGCGTGAAGGCGCTGGGCCCGATGCTGGGCGCCCCCGACCTGCTGGCCGCCAGCCCCAAGCTCACCGCCTACGACGGCCGCGCGACCCAGCACCCGGCGATCGCCAAGGTGCTGGGCGAACTGGCCACGGCGCTGGCAGCGAGCGGGGCGGCGTGACCCGCATCCTGCTTGTCCGGCACGGCCACGTCGATGGCATCGATCCGCCGAGGTTTCGGGGGCGGACCGAGCTGGCGCTCGACGCCTTGGGGGAGCGGCAGGCGGCGGCGGTCGCGGCGCGGATCACTGCGGGATGGCGGCCCGCGGCGGTGCTGACCAGTCCGATGGGGCGTTGCATCGCCACCGGCCGCGCGATCGCCGAAGCGTCCGGGGCGCCGGCTCGGGTGTTGGAGAGTCTGAACGACCTCGACTACGGCGCGTGGAGCTGGATGACCCACGACGAAGCGCGGGCCGACGATGCGGCGCTGTTCGAGGCATGGATGACGGCGCCGCAGACGGTGCGGTTTCCGGGCGGCGAGTCGCTGCAGGACCTGGCGGGGCGGGCGGCGGACGCGTTGCGACTGGTATGCGGGGAGTTTGGCGACGCGTGCGTGGTGCTGGTGACCCATGACGCGGTGGCGCGGGCGATCCTCGGCGAGGCGCTGGAAATGCCAATCGTGGCGCACCGGCGGGTGGAGCTGTCGCCTTGCGGGATCAGCGAGTTCGAGATCGAGGGGACGGGCGTGAAGGTGCTTGGCGTGAACGCGACCGAGCACCTCACCGGCCTCTGACCCACCCCAAAGCCCGCTCATCCCGACGCACGTCGGGACCCAAGCAGGCAGGGATTGAAGGGGGTGGCTACTTGACGAGTCCGAGCGCGCCGC
>DATAVF010000241.1:0-2028 GCA_036267835.1 Caulobacteraceae bacterium
GTGCTTGGCCTGGTAGGCCGAGGCCAGCTGGGCGAAGAATCCGGGCGCGGAGCCAGTGACATTGACCATGTCGTACGAGGTGCCGCGGGTGCGCACCGGCAGGCCGCCGTAGCCGGTGTCCTTCAGCTTCTCGACGCCCATCGCCAGCGCGATGTCGCAGGCCCCGCTCGCCACCGCGTAGACGGCGCCGCGGAACGATTCGGTGCCCGATGCACAGTAGTTCTCCACCTTGGTGACGGCGATGTTGGGCAGGCGCAGGGCCATCGAGAGCGGGATGCCGCTGGGCCCGATGTTCTGCGCATCGAACCCGACGCCAAGCCAGGCCGCGCCGATCTCGGAGACGTCGATGCCGGCGTCGGCGATGCATTCCTGGAACGCCTCGACCATCAGCGTCTCGGCGTCGGCGTCCCAGCGCTCGCCGAACTTGGCGCAGCCCATGCCGAGGATCGCCACCCTGTCCTTGATCCCGCTCGCCATCGCTAATCTCCCTATTGCGCGGCCATGGCCGGCTGGGCGGCCGGCAGATAGTCCGGCGTCGCCTTCCAGAAATACTTGGTGAAACCCCGTTTGTCGTCGACGGCCTTGATGCGGAACATCATCCGCACGGCGGCGCCGACCAGCACGTCGTCGGCCTCCACGTCGGTGAACTCCACCGTCATCCGCCCGCCTTCCTCGAACTCGACCGCGCCATAGTAGCTGGGCGGGTCGGGGGAATAGGTCAGGCTGTCGGCGGTGTGGGTGAGGATGCGGGCCAGCCGGTCGGCCAGCGGGTAGTCTTCCTGCGTGCCGATGGCCCGGTCGTTCTGGTTGACGCTGATCTCGGACTTGGGGAACTGCACCGTGCCGGTCTTCGTGCATTTGCCGCCCACCAGGGCCATCACCGCCTTGCGCGAGCGGTAGAGGGCGGTCAGCGCGGCCTTCTGGTCGAACTCGGCGCGCATGCCGCGCTCGACGTCGAGATGACCGTTGAAGCAGAGGTATTTCATATAGTTGGGCTCGGGCTTGCGCCGCGCCAGCCAGCCGCTGACGCCGAGCCCGCGCACCGCCGCGCCGGCGTGCGCGGTGGCGCGGAACACCAGCACGTCGCAGCCCTGGCCGAAGCCGACCACCACCAGGATCTCGCCGGCCTTGGCGGTCTCGAGCGCCTGGGCCAGCAGAATCAGCGGCTGCGCGGCGCCGGCCTCGCCCAGCACGCCGGCCAGCGGCTCGCGCACCGCGCCCTCGGGGATGCCGGACGCCTTGGCCACCGCCTCGTTCACGCCCCGCATCGGCGCGCCCATCAGGAAGGCGCCGACGTCGGCCGCCGCGACGCCCAGCTTCGCCAGCGCGGCCTTGATCGCGGCCGGCGCGATCTTCGAATAGCCCTCGTCGCGCACCCAGCGGGCTTCCCAGCCGTAATCGAACTCGCTGCCCTCGGCGCGGAAGTGGTCGACGAAGTCGATGGCGACGCTGTGCGAGCCGAGGAATTCGGCCCCGACCTTGCCCGCCTCGCCGACCAGGATGGCCGCGGCGGCATCGCCGGTGACCAGCTCCAGCTCCGACGCCGGCTGGGCGCGGCGCTTCTCCGACGCCAGGCACAGCACCTCGCCGGCCCCGCCTCTGGCCGCCTGCAGCGCATCGATCAGCGCCGAGGTCCCGGCCCGCTGGCTGCCGCCGACGTCGAGCGTGGCCACCGCGTCCGGCAGGTTCAGCGCCTCCTTGACGATGCCGGCATTCTGGCGATCGACGAACGGGTGGCTGGTCGAGGCCAGCACCACCCGGCCGACGCGGGCGCGGTCCAGCCCGCTCAGGCAATCGCGCGCCGCCTCGAGCGCCATCGTCACCGCGTCTTCGTCCCACCCCGCCATCGCCCGCTCGCCCTTGGCGAGCCCCCGCAGGCCGGGCGCAAACCACGCATGCGCGGCCGCCACCGCCTGCCGCTGCAGGCGCAGCCGGGGGGCGTAAGCGCCGCACGCGATGATGCCGAACATGCTGGGGCCTCCGTACTCAACGAGCGACCGTTCTGGGCCAGGGGAGCGCGGGGTTCAA
>DATAVF010000242.1:0-9013 GCA_036267835.1 Caulobacteraceae bacterium
CGCCGCGCTGACCGGCTGCGCGGTGTTCGGCACGCTGAACGCGCTCAGCGCCAGCGCGGCCGTCACGGTGACGCGCGACATCGCCTACGGCCGCGACCCGCGCCAGCGCCTCGATGTCTACGCGCCGCCGGGCGCCGCTCCGGGCCGGCCGGTGGTGGTGTTCTTCTACGGCGGCAGCTGGGACAGCGGCTCGAAGGCCAACTACGCCTTCGTCGGCGAGGCCCTGGCGCGGCGCGGCTATCTGGCGGTGGTGGCCAACTACCGGCTCTTCCCCCAGGTCGCCTGGCCGGCGTTCCTGATGGACTGCGGCTTCGCGGTGAAGTGGGCGCGCGACCACGCGGCCGAGCATGGCGGCGATCCCGGCAAGCTGGTGGTGATGGGCCTCGGCCGGGGCCTACAACGCCATCGAGCTGGCGGTCGATGGCCGCTGGCTGGCGGTCGCGGGCCTGGACCGGCGCGTGCTCGCCGCCGCGGTCGGCCTCTCCGGCCCCTACGACTTCCTGCCGCTGCGCACGCCCGAGCTGCAGCGCATCTTCGGCCCTGAGGCGGACCGCGCCGACACCCAGCCGATCAACCAGGTGCGCGGCCCCGCTCCCCCGATGCTGCTGGCCACCGGCGACCGCGACCTCATCGTCAGCCCCGGTAACACCGACCGCATGGCCGCCAAACTGCGCGCGGTCGGCAGCCAGGTGCAGATCATCCACTACCCGAAGCTCGACCACCCGCTGGTGGTCGCCGCGCTTGCCCCGCCGCTGCAGGGGATCGCGCCGGTGATGCGCGACGTCGCCGCCTTCATCGACGCCGTGACCGCGCCGCGCGGCGGCTGAAGCATTGCGCCGGGCGCGGCGGCGGGTAAGTTAGCCGTCAAACAAGCGTTTGGAGCGGCGGCATGGCGGATTTCGGCGGCGATCTGGAGGCATTCCGGACCGAGGTCCGCGCCTGGATCGCGGCGAACTATCCGGCCGAGCTGAAGGACCCCGCTGCGGGGCGCCCCGAAGCCATGTGGGGCGGCAGGGCCTTCGCCGGCTCCGACGACCCCCAGATCGTCTGGATGAAGCGCGCCGCCGCGAAGGGCTGGACCGCGCCGGCCTGGCCGAAGGAATACGGCGGCGGCGGGCTTTCGCCCGACAAGGCGCGCATCGTCGAGGCCGAGCTGGGGCGCGGGCGCCCGCCGCTGGTCTCGTTCGGCATCTGGATGCTGGGCCCGGTGCTGCTGGAGTTCGCCAACGAGGCGCAGAAGCAGGAATACCTGCCCAAGATCATCGGCGGCGAGATCCGCTGGTGCCAGGGCTATTCCGAGCCGGGCGCCGGGTCCGACCTCGCTTCCTTGCAGACCCGCTGCGAGGACAAGGGCGACCACTGGCTGATCAATGGCCAGAAGATCTGGACCAGCTACGCCGACCGCGCCGACTGGTGCTTCTGCCTGGTGCGCACCGATCCGGCCGCCAAGAAGCACGAGGGCATTTCCTTCGTACTGATCGACATGCGCACGCCGGGCGTCGAGACGCGGCCGATCCAGCTGATCTCCGGCGAGAGCCCGTTTTGCGAGACCTTCTTCACCGACGTGAAAATCCCGAAGGAAAACCTCGTCGGCCGGCTGAACCACGGCTGGGAAATCGCCAAGCGCCTGCTGCAATACGAGCGCCAGAACATCTCCGGCGGCTTCGGCGGCGGGGGCGGCGCCGGCGGCGCGGCGGGCGATCTCGGCAATATCGCCAAGCGCTATGTCGGCGTGGACGAGACCGGCGCGGTGGCGGACGCCGACCTGCGCGGGCGCATCACCCGCAACAAGATGGACTTCCAGTCGTTCGGCCTGACCATCGCCCGCGTCGCGGCGGAATCGCGCGCCAGCAATGGCCCCAGCGCCGCGACCTCGATCATCAAGTACGCCGCCGCGGCCTTCGCCCAGGAGCGTTCGGAGCTGATGGTCGAGGCGATGGGCGCGCAGGGTCTCGGCTGGGAAGGCGACGCCTTCAGCGACGGCGAGCTGACCGCCGTGCACGGCTGGCTGCGCGCCAAGGCCAATTCCATCGAGGGCGGCACGTCGGAGGTGAACCTCAACGTGGTGTCGAAGCGGGTGCTGGGTCTGCCGGACCCTAAGTGATCCGCCCGAAGTGACGGGCGCACCAATGATGGGTTGCGCGGTGGTCAGGGGCGCCTATTAGTCGTTTGAAAAGTCGTTCGGGGAGTGAGTGAGAGATGGCGGATTTTGGCGGCGACGCCGAGGGCTTCCGGTTGGAAGCCCGCTCCTGGCTGGAAGAGAACTTCCCGAAGAGCCTGGCCGGCAACTACGCCGCCCAGATGGCCAAGATGACCGGCGGCGCGACCGAGGGGGCCGAGGCCAAGCTCTGGCGCGAACGCATCGGCGACAAGGGCTGGGGCGTGCCGACCTGGCCGAAGGCCTACGGCGGCGGCGGCCTCGGCCGCACCGAGGCGCGCGTGCTGGCCGAAGAGATGACCAAGATCGGCGCCCGCAACCCGATCGGCGGCATGGGCGTCTCGATGTTCGGCCCGACCTTCCTCGAGTACGGCACCGAGGAGCAGAAGCAGAAACACATCCCGGGCATCGCCCGTGGCGACGTCTGGTGGTGCCAGGGCTATTCCGAACCGGGCGCCGGCTCCGACCTCGCCAGCTTGCAGACCCGCGCCGAGGACAAGGGCGACCACTATCTCGTCAACGGCTCGAAGATCTGGACCTCCGGCGCCCAGTTCGCCGACATGTGCTACTGCCTGGTGCGCACCGACCCGAAGGCGAAGAAGCACGAGGGCATCTCGTTCCTGATGATCGACATGCACTCGCCGGGCGTCGAGGTGCGGCCGATCCTGCTGATCAACGGCACCAGCCCGTTCTGCGAGACCTTCTTCACCGACGTGAAGGTGCCGAAGGAGAACCAGTGGGGCCCGCTCAATGGCGGCTGGACCGTCGGCAAGCGCCTGCTGCAGTTCGAGCGCGATGGCATCGCCACCGGCCTCGGCGGCGGCAACATCGGCGGGGCGGCGGCGGTCCTGCCGGTCGAGGAGTATGCGAAGAAGTACGTCGGCCTGGATGAGACCGGCCGGCTCGCCGACGCGGACCTGCGCCGACGGCTGATCGATCACAAGATGGAGAACAAGGCCTTCCAGCTGACCGTGCGGCGCGCCGGCGACGAGGCCAAGTCCAACCAGGGGCCTTCGGCCGCCAGCTCGATCATGAAGTACGCCGGGGCCAAGATCGCCCAGGAGCGCACCGAACTGGTCATCGAAAGCCTGGGCCAGAGCGGCCTTGGCTGGGACGGCGAGGGCTTCGACAAGGAAGAGCTGGCCAGCGTGCGCAGCTGGCTGCGGGCCAAGGCCAACTCGATCGAGGGCGGCTCGTCGGAGATCAATCTGAACGTGGTGTCCAAGCGTGTGCTAGGATTGCCAGACCCCAAGTGATGAACGGCCAAAGTGAACAAGCGGGCGGCTTTTTTGCCGCCGAAACGACGCATTGAAGTTGGGAGATATTCGAATGGCTGATTTTGGCGCGACCGACCTGGACGCCTTCCGCAAGGAAGCGCGCACCTGGCTCGAAGAGAACGTTCCGCAGTCGGTGCGCAAGGCGCCCGACATGACCATGGAACAGATGGAGGGCGGCTATAAGCCCACCAACGATGCCGAGACCTGGCGCCAGCGCATCGGCGCCAAAGGCTGGGGCACGCCCACCTGGCCGAAGGAATACGGCGGCGGCGGCCTCTCCAACGCCGAGGCGCGGGTGCTGCAGCAGGAAATGGCGCGCATGGGCGTCACCAACCCGATCCAGGGCATGGGCCCCGGCATGTTCGGCGCGACCCTGCTCGAATACGGCACCGACGACCAGAAGGCCCGCCACCTGCCGTCGATCATCAAGGGCGAGCTGCGCTGGTGCCAGGGCTATTCCGAGCCCAACGCCGGCTCCGATCTGGCCTCGCTGCAGACCAAGCTCGAAGACCGCGGCGACCACTGGGAGGTCAACGGTCAGAAGATCTGGACCTCCGGGGCCCAGTTCGCCGACTGGTGCTTCTGCCTCGTCCGCTCCGACCCGAAGGCCAAGAAGCACGAGGGCATCTCCTTCGTGCTGATCAACATGCGCCAGCCCGGCAAGGTCGAGGCGCGGCCGATCAAGATGATCTCCGGCGCCTCCGGCCAGTGCGAGACCTTCTTCACGGGCGCCCGGGTCGAGAAGAACGACATGGTCGGGCCCTTCAATGGCGGCTGGACCATCGGCAAGCGCCTGCTGCAGCACGAACGTTCCGGCCAGGGCGGCGCGCGCATGATGGGCGGCGGCGCGGTCAGCATCTCCGACATCGCCAAGAAGTACGTGGGCGTCGACGATCAAGGCCGGCTGGCCGACTCTGACCTGCGCTCGCGCCTGGCGACCCACATGATCAACGCCAAGGCTCACGCGCTCACCATTCAGCGGGCGCTGGCGGAAGCCCGCGGCAACCTCAACCCCAGCGCCACCACCTCGGTGATGAAGAACTCCGGCACCTGGATCGGCCAGGAACGCGCCGAGCTGACGCTGGAGATCATGGGCGCCCAAGGCCTCGGCTGGGACGGCGACACCTTCACGCCGGAAGAGCGCAGTGCGGTGCGCGGCTGGCTCGGCGGCAAGGCCACCACCATCTTCGGCGGTTCCCAGGAAGTGCAGAGCAACATCATCTCCAAGCGCATCCTGGGCCTGCCCGACACGACGCAGTCGACGTAAGCCCGCGCCCCCTCATCCTCTCCCCCGAACGGGGGAGGTGGCGCGTCAGCGCCGGAGGGGGCCAGCGGCGCAAGGGAGATACAACGAGGACCGCACGCGGCCGGAGGCCCCCTCCACCGCCTCGCGGTCCCCCTCCCCCGTTCGGGGGAGGAGATGAGCTAGGGAAGGACGCGACATGGCCGACTTCGGCGGCGATCAGGTGGTGGATGGCTTCCGCGCTGAGGCGCGCACGTGGCTGGAGGAAAACCTGCCGGCCTCGCTGCGCGGGCATCCGGAAAAGGTCACCGAGGCGATGATGAGCGGCGCCAAGCCGACCGGCGACGCCGAGGTCTGGCGCCAGCGCATGGGCGACAAGGGCTGGGGCGTGCCGACCTGGCCGGCCCACCTCGGCGGCGGCGGCCTCTCGGCGGCCGAGGCGCGGGTGCTCAGTGAGGAGATGCAGCGCATCGGCGCCGCCAATCCGATCGGCGGCATGGGCGTCATCATGTTCGGCCCCACCCTGCTCGAATACGGCAACGACGCGCAGTTGCAGCGGCACGTGCCACCGATCGTGAAGGCCGAGCTGCGCTGGTGCCAGGGCTACTCCGAGCCGGGCTCCGGCTCCGACCTCGCGTCCTTGCAGACCAAGGCCGAGGACAAGGGCGACCACTTCCTGGTCAACGGCCAGAAGATCTGGACCTCCGGCGCCCAGTACGCCGACTGGTGCTTCTGCCTCGTCCGCACCGACCCCAATGCCAAGAAGCACGAAGGCATCAGCTTCCTCTTGATCGACATGAAGTCGCCGGGCGTCGAGGCGCGGCCGATCCGGCTGATCAACGACTTCACCCCGTTCTGCGAAACCTTCTTCACCGACGTGAAGGTGCCGAAGGAAAACCTGATGGGCCCGCTGAACGGCGGCTGGACCGTCGCCAAGCGCCTCTTGCAGCACGAGCGCCAGGGCATCTCCGGCGCGGCCAGCGGCGGCGCGACCACGCCGCTCGCCGACCTCAAGGATATGGCGCGCGAGTACGTCGGCCTGGATGACGACGGCCGCCTGGCCGACGCCGACCTGCGCTCGCGCCTGACCCAGCACCTGATGGAGGCCAAGGCCTTCGCCCTCACCGGCCGCCGCGCGGCGCTGGAAGACCGTAACAACCGCGGCCCCAGCGCGGTGTCGTCGGTGCTGAAGAACGTCGGCTCCAAGGTCCGCGTCGACCGCTCCGAGCTGGCGGTGGAGCTGATGGGCCACCAGGGCCTCGGCTGGGGCGGCGACGACTTCAACGCCGAAGAGGTGGGCGCCATCCGCACCTGGCTGGGCGGCAAGGCCGGCACCATCGCCGGTGGCTCCTACGAGGTGCAGAACAACATCATCTCCAAGCGCATCCTGAACCTGCCCGACCAGCCCCACGCCAACGCCAACACGCCGGGCGGGCGGCAGGCATGATGACCGCCACGTCACCTACCCTCCCCCTTGAGGGGAGGCTGGCCGCGAAGCGGCCGGGTGGGGGGCTCTCTCCGCTTCGGCCAGCCGGCCGGCAGACCCCCACCCCCAACCCCTCCCCTCAAGGGGGAGGGGAGCACGGAGGCTCTCATGGCTGATTTTGGTGGCGAGCTGGAGCCGTTCCGCAAGGAAGCGCGGACTTGGCTGGAAGCGAACTTTCCCCCATCGCTTCGCGCCGACAGCGCGCCTGCCGATCCCGGCGCCGCTGCCGAACCTACGGCAGATACTGAGCTCTGGCGCCAGCGCATGGGGGCCAAGGGCTGGGGCGTGCCGACCTGGCCGTCCGAATACGGCGGCGGCGGCCTCACCGCGGCCGAGGCGCGCATCCTGCGCGACGAGATGGAGCGCATCGGCGCCTCGAACCCGATCGGCGGCATGGGCGTCGGCATGTTCGGGCCCACCCTGCTCGAGTACGGCAATGACGCCCAAATCCAGGAACACATCCCGCGCATCGCCCGCGGCGAAGTGCGCTGGTGCCAGGGCTTCTCCGAGCCGGGCTCGGGCTCCGACCTCGCGTCCTTGCAGACCAAGGCCGAGGACAAGGGCGACCACTTCCTGATCAACGGACAGAAGATCTGGACCAGCGGGGCCCAGTTCGCCGACATGTGCTTTTGCCTGGTGCGCACCGACCCCAAGGCCAAGAAGCACGAGGGCATCAGCTTCCTGATGATCGACATGCATCAGCCGGGCGTCGAGGCGCGCCCGATCCGGCTGATCAATGACACCACGCCGTTCTGCGAAACCTTCTTCACCGACGCGACGGCGCCCAAGGCCAATCTGGTCGGCCCGCTGAATGGCGGCTGGACCATCGCCAAGCGCCTGTTGCAGTTCGAGCGCCAGGGCATCGGCTCACCGGCCCGCGCCGGCGCGGGCGGGCCGGGCGTGCTTGCCGGCCCGCCGATCGACGTGCTGGCCCGCACCTACATCGGCGTCGACGAAGCCGGACGCCTCGCGGACGGCGATCTGCGCTCGCGCCTCACCTCCCACCTGATGGACGCCAAGGCCCACGCCCTCACCGGCGAGCGGATCGCGCTGGAGGCCAAGTCCAACCGCGGCCCCAGCGCCACGTCGTCGATCATGAAGAACGCCGGCACCATGCTGCGCAAGGAACGCGCCGAGCTGGCGGTCGAGATCCTGGGTCAGCAGGGCATCGGCTGGGGCGGCGAAGAGTTCCGGCCCGACGAGATCAGCGCCATGCGGGTGATGCTGCGCTCCAAGTCAGGCACCATCGCCGGCGGCTCGCAGGAAGTGCAGAACAACATCATCGCCAAGCGCATCCTGGGACTTCCCGACACCACCCATTCCACCTAAACGTCGATAATCTGGCTTGGCCCGCGGGCTCGGCCACCACGAGGAGATTGAACGCAAATGGCTGATTTCGGGGGCGATATCGACGCCTTCCGCGCCGACGCCAGGTCCTGGCTCGAGGCGAACTTCCCCGCCTCGCTGAAGGGCAAGGGCGGCATGATGTACGTCGAAGGCGAGAGCGACACCGGCGCCGACGTCAAGGCCTGGACCCTCGCCATGGGCGAGAAGGGCTGGGGCGTGCCGACCTGGCCCGCGGCCTACGGCGGCGGCGGCCTTTCGGGCGCCGAAGCGCGCGTGCTGCAGCAGGAGATGGGCCGCGTCGGCGCCTGGAACCCGGTTGGCGGCATGGGCACCATGATGTTCGGCCCGACCCTGCTCGAATACGGCAACGAAGAGCAGAAGCAGAAGCACATCCGCGCCATCGCCAAGCAGGAAGTGCGCTGGTGCCAGGGCTTCTCCGAGCCGGGCGCCGGCTCCGACCTCGCCAGCTTGCAGACCAAGGCCGAGGACAAGGGCGACCACTTCCTGGTCAACGGTTCCAAGATCTGGACCTCGGGTGGTCAGTGGGCGGACATGTGCTTCTGCCTGGTCCGCACCGACAACACCAAGAAGCATGAGGGCATCAGCTTCCTGCTGATCGACATGCACGATCCGGGCGTGGAAGTGCGGCCGATCGGCCTGATCGCCGGCGCCTCGCCCTTCTGCGAGACCTTCTTCACCGACGTGAAGGTGCCGAAGGAAAACCTCGTCGGCCCGCTCAACGGCGGCTGGACCATCGCCAAGCGGCTCCTGCAGCACGAACGCAGCGGCATCAGCGGCGGTGGCGGCGGCGGCGGTGGCGGCGGAGGCAGCATGTTCGGCGTCGGCGGCTCGCCCGCTTCGCTGGCCAAGACCTACGTCGGCGTCGATGACAAGGGCCGGATCGACGATAGCGATCTGCGCTCGCGCATCATCAACCACGAGATGGACGCCAAGGCGTTCCAGCTGACGGCCTTCCGGATGATGGCGGAGTCGCGCTCCAACCAGGGGCCCAGCGCCGCCACCTCGATCATGAAGAACGCCGGCACCAAGGTCGGCCAGGATCGGGCCGAACTGATCGTCGAGCTCATGGGCGTCCAGGGGCTCGGCTGGGAGGGCGACGATTTCAAGCCCGACGAACTTTCGTCCGTGCGCGGATGGTTGGGCGGCAAGGCCACGACCATCTTCGGCGGCTCGCAGGAAATTCAAAGCAACATCATTTCCAAGCGGATCCTGGGCCTGCCCGATCCGCTCGGTCCATCAACAAACTAAGGGACGAGACCAATGGCCGTTTTGACCGAAGAACAATCAATGCTCCGCGACGCGGCGCGAACCTGGACGCAGGAAAAGAGCCCGGTGTCCGCCTTCCGCAAGATGCGCGATAGCGGGCAGCCGCTGGGCTACGACCCGGCCGCCTTCAACGAGATGGCGGAAATGGGCTGGACCGGGGTGATCATCCCCGAAGAGTACGGCGGCTCCGATTTCGGCTACCTGAGCCTCGGCCT
>DATAVF010000243.1:0-12894 GCA_036267835.1 Caulobacteraceae bacterium
GCGAAGGGGGCGTAGACCGCCAGCACCTGCTCTACGTAGACGCCCTTCTGGCGCTGGCGGGTCACCGGGGGCCAGTCGATGGCGTAGTAGTCCTGGCGGCACTTCACCTCGGCGACGTTGGGGACCTCGCTCGACTGGTACTGGGCCGGCAGGGTCTCGGCGTAGGCGAGGATGGTGCCGGGCGGCACGAACGGGTGGATCTTCACCGGGATGCGCATGCCGCCGTCGAGCAGGAAGGGGTTGTAGTAGGTGGCGATCATGCCGCCGGCGTCGAGCTGGTAGCCGCCGCCGGACGGGTCCTGGCGGTACTGCAGCAGCGGGCCGGAGCCGGACGACAGCACCTTGTTAGTGACGTTCTTCAGCTCCTGGCTGTTGACGAACAGCACCGTGGGCGAGACCTGGTAGGTGTCCCACATGGTCTCCAGCATCTGGTCGATCTCATTGACCGAGCCGCGGCCGGAGGCGGTCAGGGCGGTGCCGGCGCCGGCCGTCCCGGTGGCCAGCGCCTTGACGTAGGCGTTGTTGCCGGATTTCAGCGCCGTGGTCAGCAGGCCGTCGTAGCCGAGACTGTTGGTCGAGCAGTCGGCGGTGACTGCCGTGGCCGCCTGCTGAGAGCCGGCGAGCGGCGCGGCGAAGGTGGCGGAGTTGATGGTGGTGATTGCCTGCAGCGTCTCCGAGCCCGAGGTTCCGACGAACCAGGCGTAGGCCACGGCCCCCTGGCTGGCCGCGACAGTCGCCGAGAGCGTCTGGCCCAGCGTCACCGCTTGGGTGGCGGCGGTCGACTTGGCGGAGGAGCCGCCGTTGATGGCGAAGGTCTTGCCGTCGGCGCCGGTCACCGTCTTCGAAGTGGCGATGCCGCCGGCCAGCGAGGAGTTGCGATAGCCCTCGAGGGTGAGGGCCACGACGATCACCGAGTAGGTCGCGGCCGGCAGGGTGGCGCCCGAGCCGGCGGCGGCGAGCGAGGCCGTGGCGGGCGTGCCGAGCGCCAGCGAGGTGTTGCCGGCCAGGATGGCCATCTCCTCCTTCAGCATGGTCTTCTGCAGCAGCCGCATGGCCATGGTGGCCTGGATGTCCTCGAAGCCCACCGCGGCGTTGATCGCCTCGAAGGTGACCGAGTCCTCTTCGCCCAGGGTCACGTAGGACGCGGACTTGTTGGCGGTGACGTAGCTCATCTGGCCGGCGCGCTGGCCTTCGGCCACCCAGCCGATGGCGTCGTAGCCGGAGCCGACGAGGGACGAGACCTGGCGCCAGTTGGTGGCCGTGCCCGTGCCGCCGGAGACGCGGGGCACGCGGTTCCGCAGCGGGGTCGCGGCCGGATAGAGGTTCTTGGCCGGCGCCTGCAGGTCGAAGGCGACGAGGCCGGTGGCGGTGGAGATGGTCTTCTCCAGCCGGTCCGGATCGACGCCGGCCTGGGCCAGGATGGTGCGGGCGATGTCCTCGGAGGGGCGGGACATGGCGTTGACGAACGACTTTTTGAGGTCGTCGGGCGAAAGGGCGTGGTTCATGAGCAATGCTCCTTGCACGGGAGAGCGCGGCCCACGCGTTCGCAGGGCCGTGGGGAACGGGTTGGCGGGCTTAGGTCAGCCCAGCGGGATCGGCTGGCGCAGCGAGGCCTTCATCAGCAGGAAGGCGCGTTCGTCGGAGGTCAGGGCGGCGAAGGCCTTCTGGGCCTCGGCGGCGCTGAGGTCGTGGCTTTCGCCGCCCGGATCGGCGTCGTCCGCCTTGCCGACGGCGCGGGCGTGCGGGCTGGCGGCGGTGCGGGGCGGCAGGGGCGTAGCGGCGAGCCGCTCGATGCGCGCGTCCTGCGCCGCCAGCCGCCGCTCCAACGCCTCGACGCGCGGCAGGGCCTTAGCGAGGTCATCGGCAAGGCTGGCCTTGGCGGCGTCAGGGCAGTTGTCCGGATCGCAGCGTGCGCCCAGCGCCGCCAGGGCGTCGTGCAGCGATTGCAGGGCGTCCGGGTCCGATTGGGCGAGCGCCGCCAACCGCGCGGCGATGTCCCCGGGGTCGTCGGACCCGGCCGGGTCATCGACCGAAGCGTCGTCAGGCGCATCGCCTGCGTCGTCAGCCTCCGGCCAGTTGTCGTTCGCTGCAGTCTGGGTGTCGTCAGTCAGGCCGGAGGGGTCCTCGTCGTCGTCGTCCGGGGCCGGCTGCTCGGCCATCAGCGCGGCGCGGGCCTTGGCGACGTAGTCCTTCCAGCTGCCCGGCCGGCCGGCCGCCTTGGCCATCACCGCCGCGCGCCCCTTCACCGACTCGTTGCCGACCGGCGCAGCGTCCGCCTTCCAGAGGTCGATCACCGCCTCGGGGTTGGCCGGCCGGTCGACCAGGCTGATCTCGGAGAGCCGGATCTTCGTGATCACCGTGGCGTCGGCCTTGTCGCGCGACAGCACCTTGCCGCCGATCGAGAAGCCCGAGTAGGTGCGCGACTTTACCTTGGCGATGGCGACCGGATCGACCACGTGGGCCACGATCCGGGTCACCCCGTCGTCGTCGACCGTGGCTTCGAGCGTGCGCCCCGCGGCCGTTGGCTGGTGCATCTCGCGCAGCGCCGGATAGCGGGCATAGTCGGGCAGCGCCGCCTTCATCGCCTGCGGCAGCACGATCTCGCCGGCGTCATCGCGCGCCCCGGTCGAGGCGACGCCATAGACCTTCAGCGTGCCGTCAGGCTGGTCTTCGATCTTGGTCAGTTCGCCGAAGAGGCGCATGCGGACGGGCTCCGTGGTGACGTGATCAGTGAGTGGCGGGCGCGGCGGCGGGCGGCGCGTTCAGCGGCTCGGCGGGGCCGTAGATGCGGGGCGTGTCCCCGCCCTCGACCGGGCCCAGCCCGCGCCGGAAGCGGACCTCGTTGACCGAGAGCGAGCCGTTGCGCAGGTCGCGGTCGTCCATCTGCGACTGCGCTGCCTGGTCGATCTGCACCGAGTCCAGCCAGGCGAAATCGAGATCGGTTTCGCCGAACTCGTCCTCGTTGACCCCTTCGATCAGCCGCTTCACCCAGAGCTTCAGCGGCGCCAGGCCCTCTTCGAGGCTGCGATCCTGGTCCTCGCCGGCGGTGGCCCGGTTCATCTGGCGCACGTAGGGCGTCGGCGGCAGCGAGAAGGCGAAGGCGACGATGCGGGCCAGCCACTCGTCGAAGTCATCCTTCAGCGGCGGGTCTTTCAACGCCTGGTAGGTGGCGCCGGACGGGATCCAGATCAGCTTGGCGCGTTCGGACGGCTGGCCGGAGAGCTGGGTGTTCAGCCAGAGCTGCAGTTCGCGAATCTGGCTTGGGCCCCAGCCCTCGGGCGCGGTGAGGAAGCCCTGGGGCGCGTTACCTTCGGTAAAATAGGCCAGCTGCGCGGCCTGGCGATTGATCACCGTCTGCAGGGTGACGACGATCTGCTCGACCGGCGAGAAGCCCAGCAAATGGTTGGGGCGGCGGTTGCGCGGCGCATAGAGCAGGTCGTCGGTGGTGAGGTCGGCCCAGACCCGGCCCTTGATGATCTGCTGGTAGGCCGGACTGGGCGGCGCCGGGGTGCGGCCGGTCTCGTCGACCAACAGCTTCAGCGTGTCGCCGGGGACCACATCCAGCCCGATCAGGCGCCCTGCCCGGTCGCGGCGCTTCTCGAACGCCGGCGCATCGATGGCCAGCAGGTCCTCCAGCGCCAGCCTCAGCCAAGTGGCGAAGGCGTGCACGCCATCCGGGCGCCGCCAGAACTGGGTCAACCGCGCGGCGCGAGCCTGCAGGGCGGGCGTCTCGGAGATGCCGGTCCGCGGCGTGAAGCGCCAGTGCAGCGCCTCCAGCTGATCCTTGCGCGTCTCGATCGCCAGCCGCACCAGCTCGACATTGGCGAACGCCCGCAGGTGCGCAAACCCGAACGCCTCGGACGACCGGGGCGTGATGTTCGCATTGACCCCAACCGGAAAGTCCCAGACCCGCACCGGCTCCTGGTCGGGCGGCGTGAGCGGCTGGCCAGGGGAGAACATGGCATTGGTGACCGCCTGCCCGAGCGGGTAGGTCGCCTGCCAGGACATAGAGGTGCGAATACCGCCGGTGGGGGGCATTAGAGTCTCTTTCCTGCGGGCGACGCTGCCAAATCTTCCCGCGCCATCTCCAGGAACCCCCCGCTTACGATCCGCGACTGGTGAGCGCCGAACGCGCGGCTCGTCGCGTCCGCGTCGTCATCGTGCGCCGCCGTTGGAAAGCCTTCGAGCGAGGAGAACCAGCTGTCGTTCCAGGGGGCGCGGAGGACGTAGACGTTGCCGGCTTCGGCCTGGGCGCTGAAGGGGCCGAAGCGGGTGACCTTGTCGCCGCTCTCGGGGGTGGCGCGGACGGCGTAACCTTCGAGGGCGCGGACCAGGGCGGCGGCCTGGGACTTGCCGGCCTGGCCGGGGTCCTGCGGCAGGGCGATCTCCACCTCGGGGCCGTCGTCGGCCGCGGTGTTGGCGAGGAAGCGTTCGACGCCGGCCGGCGTCGTGCGGGTGCGGCGGTGATCGAGCACGTAGTACCTCCCGTCGGCGCTGCGGCCGAGCTTGGTTCCCGCGGTCCAGTCCGGATCGTTGGTCTCGGTCTTCGGCGTCGCCGCCAGGTCCCAGCCGCGCTTGACCACGAGGCCGGCGGGGACGGCGTCCACCACTTGGCACCAAGCGCGGTTGAAGAGCAGGCCGGCGGCGGCTCGGATCTTCCAGTTGCCGTGCAGCAGGCGCTCACGCTCCACCCGCGGCAGCGCCATCAGACCGGCGCGATATTCGGGATCGGCTTTGGTCAGCGCCTTGTTGTCGTCCAGGCGGGCGTCGACGAAGGTCAGCGTGCGCGGCTGAAGCTCCGGGTACTGACGGCGCAGGTCTTCCGGCTTGTCCGCCCACCGCAGCCGGTCGCCGACCCGGACGAACCAGCGCAGCCTCCCGGAGCGGCGGCGGATCGCCAGCCCGGTCTCCGGGTTGATCCACCAGGCCACCAGCTCGGCCACCCAGCTGTCCGCATCGGGATTGCAGGTGGCGCGGATGTAGGGCGTGACCCCGCCGACCGAGCGGCTGCGGGCGGTCATGCTCCAGAATTGCGCGGCGGTGAAATGGGTCAGTTCGTCGAAACAGATCAGCGGCAACTGCGCGCCCTGCCAGTCGAGCACGGTCTTCTCGTGCTCCAGATGGGCGAAGCGCACCCGCGCGCCGGAGGGAAAGCGCCACTCGAGCGTCGCGCTGAATGGCTCGCCCCCCAGGGCGGGACAGAGCTTGAAGGTCTCGTCCCAAAGGCCACCGGGATTGCGCACCTGGACGGTGGTGCGGCGGAAGATCACCGCCGAGAAGTCTGGATCCTCATGGTGGCGCAGCGCATCCAGCAGCAACGCCCAGGTCTTTCCGCCGCCGGCCGCGCCGCCGTAGATGGCGATGTCGGCGCCCGACTCGAGGAACCTGCTTTGCGGCCCCTCCTGGGCGGTGAAGACCGCTTCGTCAGCCTTCGGTTCTGGTTCGAATGGGTCGGCGGCGGCGGCCGTTGTCGGGGATGTCGAGGCGGGCGGTGACTTTGCCGCGGGCTTTCTGCTCCCTGGTGTCCTGGCGCGGGCGATCGGAGGACCTCCCGTAACGCTGGGCCATGACCTTCGCCCAGGCGGCGGCGCGGAACGTCGCGCCAGTCTGCATCGCCAGCCGCGGCTGGGCTTCCCACCAGGCGCGGGCCTCGGTGTCGGCGTCGGCTAGCGCCGCGGCGAAGGCCGGGTGCTGCGTCGCCCAGGCCTCGAAGTCCGACAGCGAAGCACAGAGCGCCGAGGCGATCTCGGCGCGGCTGAGGCCGCTGCGGCCCTGCGCGACGACGCGCTCGGCAAAGTCCGGATCGTAGGAGCGGATCGGTGTCATCGGCTGGGCTCCCCAACGCGACTAGCTTGGGGGCCGGGCTCAATCGCTATTGCCGCGACACCCAAAGTAACAACATATTCGTGGCGATTCGGCAAGCGGAAACTCCGGCCATGACCACTTTTCCGCTGTCTCGGCGTAACCTGCCCTCGCGCCGGAGCGAATTCAGGAGTCATGACCGCCCTTGCCTTGCGACTCTGCGCCGTCTTCGCCTTCGGCTTGGCGCTCGCCAGCTGCCAGGCGGCGGCGCGGCCCGTGGTGGTCGAGCTCTACGAGAGCCAGGGCTGCTCGTCCTGCCCGCCGGCCAACGCCAACCTCTCCACCGTGGCCGACCGCCCCGACGTGATCGCCCTGAACTTCGCCGTCACCTACTGGGACAACCTCGGCTGGAAGGACACCTTCGCCCACCCCGCCTTCACCGCCCGCCAGGTCGACTATGCCCGCGGCCTGCACCACGGCGATGGGGTCTTCACGCCGCAGGTCGTGGTCGATGGCCGGCATGACGGGGTGGGTGCGGACCCCGGCGACTTCGCCCGGCTGCTGAGCCAGGGCGCGAGCCACGACCCCGCGCCGGCCATCACCCTGGCCCCGGCCGTCGCCTCCATAGCCGCCGCGCCCTCCCCTACGCCGCCGGCGGACGTCTGGCTGGTGCGCTACGATCCGCGGGTGCTGCAGGTGCCGATCCGCGCCGGCGAGAACAGCGGCAAGACCCTGCCGCACCGCAACATCGTCCGCGAACTGACCCGCCTCGGCGCTTACACCGGCGCCGCCACGGCGCTGCGCCTGCCCCCGCCCACCGAGCCGCAGCTGGTCACCGTGATCCTGGTCCAGGCGCCGCATGGCGGGCCGATCCTCGCCGCGGCCAAGGGCTGAGCGGCGGCGCCGCCGCCGTTTCGCCTGCTGACAGGGGGCAAGCGCAATGTCATTGGTCGCCACCTACGATCCGGCCCTGTCGCCTGCCGGGGCGGCGCGGCCCGTGGTCCGGAGGGGCTTGCGCCAGGTGAGCGATGTCGAGCTGCGGCTGAAGGCGCTGATGCTGCTGGCGCTGGACGGCGATGCGGCCGCGTCCAATGCCCTGCTCACCGCGCTCGCCCCGCCGCTGCGCCGCTACTTCGCCCGCCGCCTCGGCCAGGACGCCGCCGAGGTCGAGGACCTGGTGCAGGAGACCCTGATCGCGGTCCACACCAAGCGCCACACCTACGATGCGCATCAGCCGCTGACGCCCTGGGTCTACGCCATCGCCCGCTACCGGCTGGCCGACCACTTCCGCCGCAACCGCCGCCGCGGCGAGACGGCGCTGGAGGACGCCGGCCAGCTGATCGCCCCTGGGGACTTCGACGCGGCCGAGGCCCGCCGCGACCTGGCCCGGTTGCTCGAGGCGTTGCCGGAGCGCCAGCGCCGGCTGGTGATGGACGTCAAGGTCGAGGGCCGCTCGATCGAGGAGACGTCGGCCAGGACCGGGCTCTCGCAGTCGGCGGTGAAGGTGGCCGTGCACCGGGCCGTGAACGCCCTGGCCAAGAGGTTCCGTGATGCAAACGGATGACCTCATCGCCCAATTGGCTGGCGACCGGCGCAGCTCCAGCAGCATGCTGCGTTTGCTGGCGCTGGCCATCGTGGCCTCGCTCGTCGGCTCATTCCTGGTGATGATGCTGGGCGGCTGGGGCATGCGCCCCGACCTGCACCAGGCCATGCGCACCGGCCCCTTCTGGATGAAGGCTGGCTACTCTATCGCCTTCGCCGTGGCCGGCGTCGCCCTGATCGAGCGGCTGGGTCGGCCCGGCGGCCGCGGCCGCGTCGGCTGGATGGTTCTGGCGCTGGCGGTGGCGGCGATCGTCGCCCTGGCCGTCGCCGAACTCGCCTCGATGCCGATGGCCGGCTGGCATGCCGACATGATGGGCCACTCGTCGCAGATCTGCGCGCTCAGCATCACCCTGATCTCGGCCCCGGCCTTCGCCGCCATCGTCTGGATGCTGCGCCGCATGGCGCCGACCCGCCCGCACCTCGCCGGCATCGCCGCGGGCCTGCTCGCCAGCGGCCTCGGGGCCACCGTCTACGGCCTCTTCTGCCAGGAGACCGGCGCCGCCTTCACCGCCATCTGGTACACCAGCGCCATGCTGATCTGGCCGGCGATCGGGGCCCTGGTGGGGGGGCGGCTACTCCGCTGGTGACGGCGCGCCGGCGGCGGCGCGGGCGGCGGCGGCCCGGGTCAGCCCCTCGACCAGCGCCTTGCGGATGCTGCGCGGATCGGCGCCCAGCGCCAGCGCCGTCGCCCGGATGGTCATGTCGAGACCGCAGACCCGGTCCAGCACGCTGCATTGGCGCGGCGTGAGGGCGGCGCGGCAAGTGCGCAGCATCTCGCCGGCGACGAAGACCCGGTCCTGCGGCCCGGCGCTGGCCCGGAGCGGCGAGCGCGACGAGATCGGCGACAGATTGCGCTCCGGCGTCGTCAGGCCGGTCGCCGCCTCGAAGGCCCAGCGGTAGCTTCGCCCGGCGTCGAGCAGGCGCTCGCCCTTGCTGGGTCCGCCATCGAGGTCGCCGCGATCGAAGGCAAGCTGCAGCCCGCCGCGGCTGGCGATCCGCACCCGGGTCACCGTCTCGCGCCGATAGAGCGGCGCTCCGTCCTTGACCACGCGGGCGCCGTGCTCGTCGAACATCGGCTCGGCGGTGCGCACGGTCTCGGACCGCACCTCTTCGCCCCGCGACAGGGCGAGCGACGAGGTCTCGGCGAGGCGCGCGGCCAGGCTCTGGCCCTCGATGCGCTGGGCGTGGCGACGCTCCAGGTCCTGGATCTCGCGGCGGCCGGCGGCGGCTTGCGACGCATCGGGGCTGGCCAGCTTGCGCTCCGACTTGCCCAGCCGGCGCAGGTCTTCGCGGGTCAGCGTCTCGGGATCGGCGGCGGCGGCGCGGCGGCGGATGTTCAGCAAAAGCGGGTCTCCTCAAGGCCGCCAGCAGCGGGCGGCGCGCTGGGCGTGGCGGCGGGCGAGTTCGGCATGCAGGCGGCAGGCCTGGTCATGACTGGTCAGCCGGGCCAGCGCCTGGCCCGACAGCCGCATCAGGGCGGCGCAGGCCGACGGCTGGTGCGACGCCCGCCGCAGCGCCTCGGCGATGGCTTCCTGGGCCAGGTCGTCCGGCGCCTCGCTCATTTGGCGGGCCGGGCGGACGAGAGCGCGGCATGCGCGGCGCAATATGGGCCGTGGGTGGCGGGGCCGGCGCAGAAGAGCGCGGCGTGCATCATCCCCGGCCCGGGATCATCGATCGGCCAGCGGCAAGCGGCGGGCGACAGCAGCGCCAGCGGCGTTGGCGCGCCGGTCGGCCCCACCTCGCGCAGCGGCGGCAGCGGCTGCGGTGGACGTTGCGGCGGCAGCCGGCGCTCGACCCGAGGCGTGGCCGAAAAGCAACGCGGCCGGGAGGCCATCGCACACGCCGGATCCGCCTCTGGTTGCGGCGACCTTTCGCGCTTCATGAAGCCAAGCCGGCGGATCTTGCCGATCACCGCGCCGCGGGTCAGGCCCCCGCCCAGGGCGTCGGCGACCTCGGACGCGGTGAACCCCTCGCGCAGATAGAGCCGCACGGCCCGCGCCTCCCGCTCCGGCGTCCAGGCGGATGACCGCATCGGCAGGGAAGGCGCGCTGCGAAGGCCGGATTGAGGCGAAAAAACTGGCATACATGATGGCTACCTGTGGTAATGTGCGTCGTCAATGGTATCGTTACACATCGTGACGTGAAATGTGGTAACGTCGCGAAACGACGGATCAAGCGGAGCCAAGGCATGGCTGACAACAGCTGGCGGGACCTGGAGACCTGGGACCGGGTGAAATGGGCCCGCAGCCGACGCTACGAGAGCGCCAACGGCGCCGCCGAGGCGCTCGGCATGAAGGACGGCACCTACCGCTGCTATGAGCGCGGCCCGGACTCAGCCAAGTTCATCGCCCTCGACTACAAACACGCCCGACTCTTCGCTCGGGAATTTCGAGTGCGCTGGGAGTGGCTGCTCGACGACGACGGCGAACCCTGGCTGACCCCAGAGGCGGAGCCGAGCGAAGAGGAAGGCGAGGATCCCGAGAGACCGACGCACTTTCTCAGGGCTTGGCGCGAGTATCGCGGCCTCACGGTCGCCGACCTGGCCAAGAAGTCCGGCCTCAGTGCGCAGAGCATCGTCGAGATGGAGCAGGCGAACGACCACTCGACGAAAAAGGTCGGCATCCTGGCCGCGGCCCTCGGCACCACGGCGGGGTATGTGCTGGATCACGATCCCCACGACGTGAGTCCGGAAGTTCACGAGACCTTCGCGGCCATTCCCAAGGAGCGCCGCGGCCAGGCCCTGGAGATCCTCAAGACCTTTCGGCCCTATCAAAAGCTGCGCTAGGCGAATCGGCAGGCGTCTCGACGCACGCCGCTCCGGCGCCAATAGTACCGCACATCTTGACCGTGAACATTACCATTCGTAGCGATGCGAGCCTCCCATGTTGGAGGCCCGATGCCATCATCCGTTACCGCCGGCGTTCCCCACAGCCGCGACGACCCGCCCTGGACGGAGTGCGGCGAGCCCGGGCCTGACTTCGGCTGGGTGTTCGCTCGGCGCGTCGCGGGCGGCGCCCTGGCGCTGAGCTTCGACCGCGCCGGCCGCCGCCATGCCGTCACCTATTTCGACGCGGCCGATGTGGGACGCGAAGTCGTGATCTACGGCCGCCGTTTCGACGTTCGCCGCCTCGGTTGATGGGTGAACTGGGTGGCATTCCGCGCTCGGAATCCGAGCGGCCCCAGCTGACAATTCACATGAAGTCAGCGAGGTATGGTTAACAAAGCATTAAATTTTCTGGACATATCCGCCGCAAGCTGGTTGCATAAATCCATGACCGCGATCGGCATCACCGTCGGCCCCCGCCTCAAGCGACTTGCGCCATTCTTCCTGGCTGGGCCGATCTCGGGACCGTTGCTGGCCGGCGTGGTGATCAACTTCAAGGAAGGCCGGCCGGTGCTGGCCTGTCTCTATGCGATCCTGTTGACGGAGGTGACCATCTTCCTGCCGCTGATCACGGCGAAGATGGGTCTGGCGCTGATCTAGCGGATGGCGAGGTAGGGCAGCAGCCGGGCGAACAGCTGGCCGCGGGTCTTCACGCCGATCTTGCCGTAGGCGCGTTTGACGTGGGTGCGCACCGTCAGGATCGACTTGCCGAAGGTCTCGGCGATCTCGCGGCTCGAATAGCCATTGAGCAGTTGAACGATCACCTGGTGCTCGCCCGGCGTGACGCCGAAGACCGGCTCCAGCTCGGCGCATTCGATTTCGACCGGCGCGTTCAGATCGCGCAGGGTCAGGGCGACCGGGCCCCGGTCCGGCTCGCCCAGCGACGAGGCCTCGACCAGGATGGCCGCGCCAATGACGGTGAAACGCGACTTCGCGCCGGCGCCGGTCACCACATTGGCGACCTCGCCAGCCGTGCGGCGGTCGCGACAGGTAATGGCGCCCTCGCGGATGCTGATAGGCCCAGCGCCGTCGAGCAGACGCTCGGCCTGGGCGTTCGCCTGCAGAACCGACAGGTCGCGGCCGACGACCAGGCGTGCAATCGCGTCCTGTGAAAACCACAGTCCGGGCCAGTCTTCACTGGCCCGCGCGACGTTTCCTTCCGCCGGCGAAGGATTCAGCCCCAAGTCATCGTTCACGAAACGCAGTTAGCCCAACCCGCAACTCCCGCGCGTCACTAGAGTTTGGTAGTGGACCCGCGACGCAACAACGCTGCGGCAAAAGCGCCGCACTCTGCGCCTGAAACATCTGGCGCGTACGAATTCTGGACCAAACGAAGTTGTCTGTCTGTCCAGGACATACAGCCGAGCGCCGACGGCCTTGGCGCCGGCGATCACTGCTGTCACCCTGCTGTCAGTTGGGAGCCCGCACCATGTCCGCCATGAGACGCACCGAACGGCTGTTCGCCATCATCCAGATCCTGCGCCGGGCCCGTGCGCCCATGACCGCCGCGACCATGGCCGAGGAGCTGGAGACGTCGCTGCGCACCGTCTATCGCGACATCGCCGAGCTGATCGCCCAGCGGGTGCCGGTGCGCGGCGAGGCGGGCATCGGCTACATGCTGGAGTCCGGCTTCGACATGCCGCCGCTGATGCTGACGCCGGACGAGATCGAGGCCGCGGTGCTGGGCGCCCGCTGGGTGGCAGGGCGCGGCGATCCGGCGCTGGCGCGGGCCGCGAACGACCTGGTGGCCAAGATCGGCGCGGTGATCCCGGCCCACCTGCGCCCCTTCCTGCTCGACGGCGCCCTGACCACGCCCGACCGCCCCGGCCGCGTGCTGCCGGACAGCCTGGACGTGGCCAAGGTGCGGGCGGCGATCCGCAGCCAGACCAAGATCCAGCTCACCTATCGCGACGAGAACGAGCGCGAGACCCGGCGCACCGTCTGGCCGGTCGCGATCGCCTATTACGAGAGCGTGCGGCTGCTGGCCGCATGGTGCGAGCTGCGCGAAGCCTTCCGCCACTTCCGCACCGACCGGGTGTTCGAGGCCGAATTCACCGAGGAGCGTTATCCGGCCCGGCGCGACATATTGCGCAGCCAGTGGCGCAAGGCCGCCGAGGCCGAACGCCAGCGCTGGAGCACCGCGGAGCCGCCGCGCGGGTTTATGGGCCAGGCGCGGGCGGGATAGTCTCCGGATTCGATGGCGTCCGCTGCGGTCACAATCCGATGCGACGCCGCGAAGCTCATTTGATCCAGAAGAGGTCGGGCCGGAACAACGACTTCAGTTGGGCGCGCCGTTGTGAGAAATACGCATAGTCGTCGACGACATCGGCCAGCTTGTCGGTGACCTGCACCACCTGGGCGCCGCCGATCGAACTGACTTTGAAGCCTGCGCCCGTGATGCGGTCGACGTCGACGTCGACCGCATATCCGGGCCCGTAGGCCATCGCCCAGCCGATCTCCGGAAGACCGGGCTTAGCTGGACCGCCAAATGAACCGGTGGAGAACCAGCGGCCGGCTTCGGACCTTGGGGCGTTCCGCTCGGCGTCAGTGAAAACGTGCAACATTCCCACGTTTGGCTCTGCTATATTCAGCCAACAATGAAAAAG
>DATAVF010000244.1:0-6513 GCA_036267835.1 Caulobacteraceae bacterium
CGGTCCTGAAGCTGGGCCACAACGCCAAGTACGATGTCGCGGTGCTGGCCCGGCATGGCATCGCGGTCGCCCCGATCGACGACACCATGCTGATGTCCTACGTGCTCGAGGGCGGCCTGCATAACCACGGCATGGACGAGCTGGCGCAGCTCTGGCTCGGCCACCAGCCGATCAGCCTCAAGCAGGTGACCGGCACGGGCAAGGCCGCCAAGCCCTACCGCCACGTGGGCCTCATCGAGGCCACGGCCTATGCCGCCGAGGACGCCGACATCACCATCCGCCTCTGGCGGCTGCTGCGCCCCCGGCTGACCCGCGAGCACCTGCTGACTGTCTACGCGACGCTGGAGCGGCCGATGCCGGCCGTGCTGGCCGACATGGAGAACGCCGGCATCCGCATCGACCCGGACCGGCTGCGCGAGCTTTCCAACGACTTCTCGCTGCGCATGGCCGACCTGGAGGCCGAGGCCCAGACCCTGGTCGGCCGGCCGTTCAACCTCGGCAGCCCCAAGCAGATCGGCGACGTGCTCTTCGGCGAACTGGGCCTGCCGGGCGGCAAGAAGACCGCGACGGGGGTCTGGTCCACCGACGCCAGCGTCATGGAGCAGCTGGCCGGCCAGGGCCACGCCCTGCCGCGCGTGCTGCTGGATTGGCGCCAGCTCTCCAAGCTCAAGGGCACCTACACCGACACCCTGGGCAGCGCGGTCTCGCCGGCCACCGGCCGCATCCACACCTCGTACGCCCTGGCCTCGACCACGACCGGGCGCCTGTCGTCCAACGACCCCAATCTGCAGAACATCCCGGTGCGCACCGAGGAAGGCCGCAAGATCCGCAAGGCCTTCATCGCCGCGCCCGGCCATGTCCTGATCAGCGCCGATTACAGCCAGATCGAGCTCAGGCTCCTCGCCCACATCGGCGACATCCCGCAGCTGAAGAGCGCCTTCCTGCAGGGGCTGGACATCCACGCCTCGACCGCCTCGGAGATGTTCGGGGTGCCGGTCGAGGGCATGCCGGCGGAGACGCGGCGGCGGGCCAAGGCGATCAACTTCGGCATCATCTACGGCATCTCGGCCTTTGGCCTCGCCGCCCAGCTGTCGATCCCGCAGGACGAGGCTGGGGCCTACATCAAGACCTACTTCGAGCGCTTCCCGGGCATCCGCGGCTACATGGACCGGATGCGCCACACCGTGCGCACCCAGGGCTTCGTCACCTCCCTCTTCGGCCGGAAGATCCACGTGCCGTCATACAATTCGAAGTCGGTGCACGACCGCCAGTTCGCCGAGCGCGCCGCGATCAACGCCCCGATCCAGAGCGCCGCGGCCGATGTGATGCGCCGGGCCATGATCCGCATGCCGGCCGCCCTCGCCGACGCGGGCCTGAAGACCCGCATGCTGCTGCAGGTGCACGACGAACTGATCTTCGAAGCGCCCGAAGCCGAGGCCGAAGCCGCCGCCGCCGTCGCCCGCGAGGTGATGGAGCGCTCGGCCCTGCCGGTGGTGGCGCTCTCGGTGCCGCTGGTGGTCGATGCCCGCGCCGCCTCGAACTGGGACGAGGCGCACTGAGGGCTGCTCTCTCACCCCAAACGAGGGGGCAACCCTCAGGCCGGGCGCGGCGTGTCGTCGCAAATCGGCCAGCCACCGCTCCGCGAGCCCAAGCTTCGTTTGCAAACGATCCTTGTTACGCCAATCCATCAATGATATCAGCCACATACACCGCGTCCGCCCAGCCTTGACGCCCGGCGGCGGCGTCTATAGGTTCCGCGCCGACCTGGCCGGGCCGCGGCAGGGACGCCGGGGCTCGCGACCTTACTCGCAAGGCCCCAGCCGTACATGCCGCAGCCGGACGACGAGAGCCACGAGGCGCTGAAACGCCTCGACCAGCGGCTCGACGCGTTCGACGGCCAGCGTGCGTCCAAGGCGCCCGCCGATGCTTCGGCGGAAAGCGGCGTGGGCCAGGGCTATCGCCTCCTGGGCGAGGTGATCGGCGGGGTTCTCGGGGGGCTGGGGCTCGGATGGGCTGTGGACTACTTCGCGCACACCACGCCGTTCGGCGTGGTGGTGGGCCTGTTGCTGGGAACGGCGGCGTCGGCCTATGCCGCGATGAAATCGGCCGATCGCATGACTCGCGCGGCGCGGAAGGGAGACTGAAGGGCTGATGGCCGAGATCCGACCCATGGAGCAGTTCATGGTCCACAAGCTCGTGAGCTTCGCGCCGTTCAACGTCGGCGGGCTCTCGGTCGACCTCTCCATCACCAATTCCGTGGCGACCATGATGGGCGCCGCCCTCTTGATCTGCGTCTTCTTCGTCGCCTCGGCCCAGGGCAAGACGGTGCCGGGCCGCCTGCAGGCCTTCGGCGAAATCCTCTACGACCTGGTCGACAAGACCATGACCGGTCCGATGATCGGCGACCGCGGCCGCCCCTTCCTGCCCTACGTCTTCGCCCTCTTCTGCCTTATCGCGCTCCTCAACATCTGGGGCATCGTGCCCGGCTCGTTCACCGTCACCTCGCAGCTGGCGGTGACCATCACCCTGGCGGTGGTCACCTTCGGCATGGTGATCGTGGTCGGCTTCATCCGGAACGGCTTCGGCTTCTTCAAGCTCTTCGTGCCCAGCGGCGTGCACTGGGTGATGCTGCTGATGGTGGTGCCGATCGAGTTCATCTCGTTCATGGTCCGACCGATCACCCTCTCGATGCGGTTGTTCGGCAACATGATCGGCGGGCACGTGGTGCTCTACATGTTCGGCAGCTTCGTCGTCGCCATGGCGGTGTTCGCCATGCAGGGCGGCTTCGCCTACCTGGGCTTCGTCGGCTCGGCCCTGTCGCTGGCCACGGTGGTGGCGCTGAGCGCGCTCGAGTTGATCGTCGCCTTCCTGCAGGCCTTCGTCTTCGCGGCGCTGACCTGCACCTATCTCTCTGACGTCGTGAATCTCGATCACGGCCACTGACCTAAACGAAAAAAGGGACTTCGACCTCATGGACGCAGCAGCAACCGTTCACGCCGCCCGCCTCATCGGCGCGGGTCTGGCCATGACCGGCCTGATCGGGGCCGGCGCCGGCCTCGGCATTCTGTTCGGCAACTACCTGCAAGCGGCGATGCGTAACCCGTCGGCCGCGGCCAGCGAGCGGCCCATGCTGTTCCTCGGCTTCGCCGTGACCGAGGCCATGGGCATCTTCGCCCTCGTGATGGCCTTCATCATCCTCTACGCGGGCTGACGATGGCTGACGCCGCCACCGCGGCGGCCGCGGCCGAACAGGGCTCGGGCGGCCTGCCGCAGTTCGATATCGGCCAGTGGCCGGGGCAGATGGTGTGGATGGTGATCATCTTCGCCGTCCTCCTCGTCGTGTTCACCCGCGTCATCGTCCCCAGGGTCGGCGGCGCGATCGCGGATCGCGAAGACAAGATCGGCGGCGACATCGGCGCCGCGCGGCGCCTGCGCGACGAAGCCGAGGCCCAGGCCAAGGCCGCGGCCCAGGAGCTGGGCCAGGCCCGGGCGCGGGCGCAGAAGGTCGCGCTCGACGCCAAGGCCGCCGCCACCGCCGAATCGTCCGCCCGCCAGGCGGAGGAGGAAGCGCGCCTCGCCCAGGTGCTGGCCGAAGCCGAGGCGCGCATCGCCACGGCCCGCGCCGAGGCCATGGGCCAGGTGCGCGCCATCGCGTCCGAGACGGCGCAGGCCATCGTCCAGCGGCTGACCGGCGAGAGCGCCGGCGCGGCCGAGGTCGAGCGCGCCCTCGCCAGTGTGAGCTGAGGAAGGACCGATGAGCTGGATTATTGAGCGTGCGCAGGAAGCTCACACCTGGGAAGGCGTCGGCCTTTTCCTGCTCATCGTGGCCCTGGTCTGGCTGAAGGCGCCGGGCATGGCGATGTCGGCGCTCGACGCGCGGGCCTCGCGCATCCAGGCCCAGCTCGATGAAGCCACCAAGCTGCGCGAGGAGGCCGAGCGCCTCTTGGCCGACATCAAGGTGCAGCGCGAAGCCACCGAGCGTCAGGCGGCCGAAATGCTGGCCAACGCCCGCATCGACGCCGGCCGCCTCGCCGCCGAGGCCAAGGTGAAGCTCGAAGAGCAGATCAGGCGCCGCGGCGAAATGGCTGAGCGCCGCATCGCTCTGGCCGAATCGCAGGCCGCCGCCGAGGTCAAGGCCGCCGCCGCCGACCTCGCGGCCCAGGCCGCCGAAGCCGTCCTCGCCGCCCGCCTCGCCGCCGCCAAGTCCGACCCGCTGGTCGACAGCGCCGTCGCGCAAGTGGCGACCAAGCTGCAGTAACGCGTCTCCTCCCCCGAACGGGGGAAGGGGACCACGCGCAGCGTGGTGGAGGGGGCTCGGGCCCTGACCCTTAGCGGCTCAGCGCATCCAGCGCCGCCGCAGCTTCACCGCGAAGCGCCACGAGCGCGGCGTCACCGTGCGCTCCAGCCGCAGCACCGCCTGCCACGCCACCGGGAACACTTCCGGCTCGCGCCGCAACAGCCGGCGCACCGGGAACAGGATGCGCGGGTGGCGCCGCTGCAGGCCGATGAACTGCCGCCGCGCCCGGAACGACGAGCGCAGTGCGATCACCAGTCCGAGCGCCAGGATCGGCACGCCCAGGTGCCCGGGCAGCACCGCGCCGACCGCGCCGACGACGATCAGCGCATAGCCGACCCCGATCACCAGCCAGCGCCCGACCCGCCGCCCGAACGACAGGCTGGCGCGCAGCGGCGGCTCGAACGTGCGCAGAATCGCGACCGACATGGGCTCTTCGGGACAGGGGGCTTGGCGGGCTGGGAGATAACGCCCGCGGGTAAATCATATGGATGCGAATCGGGCCCCCGGTAGGCGCGGCCGGGCCAAACGTGGCAGCAGCCCGTGAATTAGCGTCGCCGTGGCAAAGGCGCCGCAGCGATGCGGCGCTCAGTCCCTGAAAGTAGTCGTCCCGGCTGGCGCCATCGAAGCGGCCGCCCTTCAGACAGCACCGCTTGAAACAACCTCCCGGAGCCACACGGGCACAGATCGCGGCGCCCGAGCTTCTCGACCAGCGGCTTGTCCCCATGCACGACCCGCACGCCGCGCTTGACGGCGGTCTCGGATGGGAACGACTTGCGGCGCTTAGACGTGACCTCGAAAGCAGTCGAGGTCGGCGGGGTTACGAGACTTGCGCATGGTCGCCTCCTTTGGCGCGTCAGCTGAAAGGCGCGGCGTGTAGCGGGAGTGCGAGGCGCCGTCAAACGCTCCTCCCTCGCTGAGCCGGCGTCATTCGTTCCTTCTCCCGCGAGGGGAGAAGGACTCTCGGGATGTGGCCTCCGGAGTGTTCCGCGAGGGCGCTCCGTCAGGCCGCCGTCCACCGCAGCCGCGGTTTCCGGGCCGCCGCCGTCTCGTCGAGCCGGCGCAGCGGGGCCCTGAAGGGCGCCCCTTTGAAGCGCGCCACGTCGCCCGCCTTGGCGGCGTCGGCCAGCCTCAGCACCGCGTCGCAGAAGCGGTCGATCTCGTGCTTGGGCTCGGTTTCGGTGGGCTCGATCAGCATGGCGCCGTGAACGACCAGGGGGAAGTACATGGTCATCGGGTGGAAGCCCTCGTCGATCAGCGCCTTGGCCACGTCGAGCGTGCTGATGCCGGTGTCTTCGAGCCAGCGGTCGTCGAACAGGGCCTCGTGCATGCAGGGACCGTCCGGAAACGCCGGGGTCAGGGCGCCGGAGAGGCGGGCCTTGACGTAGTTGGCGGCCAGCACGGCGTCCTCGGCGACCTGGCGCAGGCCGTCCGAGCCGTGGCTCATCATGTAGCTGAGGGCGCGCACGTACATGCCCATCTGGCCATGGAAAGCACAGAGCCGGCCGAAGGCCTGGGCCGCATCGCCGACGTTCTGCTCGATCAGCTGGAAGCCGCCGGCTTTGTCCGCCACCACCCAGGGCGCCGGCGCGAACGGGGCCAGGGCCTCGCTCAGCACCACCGGACCCGCGCCCGGCCCGCCGCCGCCGTGTGGGGTGGAGAAGGTCTTGTGCAGGTTGATGTGCATGGCGTCGACGCCGAGGTCGCCCGGCCGCACCCGGCCGACGATGGCGTTGAAGTTGGCGCCGTCGCAGTAGAAGAACGCGCCCGCCGCATGGGTCAGGCGGGCGATCTCCAGCACGTCGCGCTCGAAGAGGCCGCAGGTGTTGGGGTTGGTCACCATCACCGCGGCGACGTCCGGCCCCAGCTTGGCGGCGAGGTCGGCGATATCGACGCGGCCGTCGTCGGTCTGGGCGATCTCCACCACTTGGTAGCCGGCGATGGCGGCGGTGGCGGGGTTGGTGCCGTGCGCCGAGACCGGGGCCAGCACGGTGCGGCGCGCGTCGCCGCGGGCCTGCAGCGCGGCGCGGATGGCCAGCAGGCCGCAGAGCTCGCCGTGCGCCCCGGCCTTGGGCGACAGCGCCACGGCGGGCATGCCGGTCAGGGTCTTCAGCCAGTGCGCCAGCTGGTCCATCAGGGCGAGCGCGCCCTGCACGGTGGCCTGCGGCTGCAGCGGGTGGATGTCGGCGAAGCCGGCGAGGCGCGCCATCTTCTCGTTC
>DATAVF010000245.1:0-5817 GCA_036267835.1 Caulobacteraceae bacterium
GGATTGAACCTGTGACCCCCTCGGTGTGAACGAGGTGCTCTGCCGCTGAGCTACGCGTCCGCCGGGCTCGGAAGGATGGGGCTAATAGCGGGCTGACCGCTTCGGAGCAAGCGGACGCGTCGCGGGCAGCCAAGGGGCAAATGGGCTTTCGGGCCGGCTGACGACAGTATACCTTGCCGTGAACCCGCCGAAGGACGCCGCATGACCTCCGAAGCCGATGCCGCTCTCGCTGCCCAGGACCCACTGAAGGAATGGGACACGCCGTCCTACCAGGAACTGCCCGTGGCCGAGGCAGAGGCGGGGTTCATCAACTCCGGCGTGGATCACACCTTCTACTCCTGAGCCTCCGGCCACTCCTGCTCCGGCTGTTCTCGGGCTTCGGGAGACGCGGCCCCGCGGCGCACCGGCGACACCTCGAAGGCGATCGTCGTGCGGTTCTCGTCGACCTCGACCGGCGCGACGTAGTGGCTGAAGAAGGACGGGAACATCACCAGCCGGCCCGCCCTGGGCTGCACCCGCGTCAGCGGCCAGCCATCGGCCAGGCGCGCGTCGTCGTAGGGCGGGGGGCCGAAGTGCAGCCACCCGGCGCCGGTGGTGGAGTGGGTGACGGCGGCGGGGATTTCCACATAGTAGACCGCGTTGATCCAAGCCATCGGGTGCACGTGGGCGTCGATGCGGCCGCCGGTGCGCAGCAGGTGGAAGGCCAGCTCGAGCGCCACCGCCCAATCCGTGCTGCAACGCCGGCCCGGCGCGCTGACCACCGAAATCCCGGGCGGCTACCTGGTGCTGGATACCACCAGCTTCAACTGCCTGTCGTTCACCGGCTCGGCGGGCCGCATCTGGGAGTTGCTGGCCGAGCCGGGGCCGGTCGCTGCGATCTGCGGCCAACTGGGGCGCGAGTACCGGGTCGACCCGGCCGTGTGCCTTGCCGAGACCCTGGCGCACCTGGAGAAGCTGGCGGCGGGCGGCCTGGTGCAGGTCGGCGATGCCAGCGACTGACCTGCCGCTGGTCTCGGTGGTCCTGCCCGTCTGGAACGGGCAGGCGTTCGTCGGCGAGGCCATCGCCTCGATCCTGGCCCAGCGCTACCCGCGCCTGGAGCTGCTGGTGGCCGACGACGGCTCGACCGACGCCACGGCGGACATTGTCGCCGGCTGGGCGCGTGGCGATGCGCGGGTGCGGTTGCTGCGGCTGGCGCACCGCGGCCAGTCCGCCGCGATCAACACGGCGGTCGCCGAGGCCCGCGGCGACCTCATCGCCCGCATGGACCACGACGACATCGCCCACCCGGATCGGCTCGCCGCGCAGGTGAGCTGGCTGCGGCGCTGGAACCTCGATGTCTGCGGCGCCTGGGCGCGCCGGTTCGGCACGCGGACGGGCGTGCTACGCCCGGCGGTCGGCCACGAGGCGATCGCCTACGACCTGATGTTTACCTGCCCGATCCTCGACCCAGCAGCGCTGATCCGCACCGAGGTGCTGCGCCGTCATCCCTATTCGGAGACCGCGCTGCTGATCGACCACGCGCTCTGGAACACGCTCGCGGCGGACCACCGGCTGGGCAATGCGCCCAGGCTGCTGCTGCGCTACCGGATGCACCCGGCGCAGTTCACGGCGACGGGCAAGGCGCCGGTCGCCGCCTACCAGCGGATGCTGCGGCTGCAGCGCTTTCGCACCCTGCATCCGGCCGCCGGCGAGGCCGACGTCGCGCTCTTCCATCGCATCGTCATGGCGCGCTCCGCGCCCCTGGACGCGGACGGGCTGGTGGCCGCCGGCACGTTCTTCCTGCGCTACCTCACCCCGCCCGACCCGGAGGCGCGCCGGCGCATGCGCCATCGCTGGCGACAGCTGTTCGAGCACGGCGTGCGGCGTGGCCAGCGGCGGCGTGGCGTCTACCGCGAGGTGGCGGAGGCTCTGGTTCCCTGGTCAGGGCCGCAAGGTCAGCTGGGTGCGGCCCGGTGACAGGTCGAACTCGACCGTCTCCGCGCTGTTGTGCTGGGCCAGCGCCTCGCCCTCGGCCAGTCGCCCGAGCGTCGCGGGCAGGACGACGCGGGCCGTCGCGTTGGGCGGCACGGTGACGGCGAGGTCGAAACGGCTGCCGGGCGCCCAGGTCCAGTCGGTGGAGATGCGGCCGAGCACGGAGTCGTAGTCGGCGCCGGCGGTGCGGACGCGGGGGTCAAGCACGGGCGCCACGCGAATTTCACGGAAGCCCGGCGCGGCGGCGTCGATGCCGGCGATGCGGCGGAACAGGAAACCGCAGGCGCCGCCGAGGGCATAGTGGTTGAACGAGTTCATCGCCACGTCGCCGGTGTCGCCGTTCCAGCGCTCCCAGATGGTCGTGGCGCCCTTGGCGATCATGTAGCCCCACGAGGGGAATTCGGTGCGCAGCAAGAGGTCGTAGACCAGGTCCTGCCGGCCGATGTCGGCCAGTACGTCGAGGCTGAAGGGGGTGCCGAGGAAGCCGGTGGAGAGCACGCCGCCGCGGCCCTCGATCTCGTCGGTGAGGCGCCTGGCGGCTGCGGCGCGCAGCGACTGGGGCACGAGGCCGAACTTCAGCGCCAGGATGTAGCCGGTCTGGCTGCCGTTGCCGACCGCGCCGTCCGCGCCGACGTAGGTGCGCTGGAAGGCCTGCACGATGTCGCCGCGGAGGCCGGCCAGCCAGGCGGCGTCGGCGTCGCGGCCGCTGGCCACGGCCATCTCGGCGGCGAGCGCGGTGGTGTGGGCCCACCAGGCGGTGCCGATCAGGTCCTTCGGCGTTGTGGGATCGCCAGGCTGCTTGCCATCCAGCGACAGCCAGTCGCCGAAGTCGAGGCCGCGCTTGTTGGCCCAGAGGCGCTCCGGGTTGGCGTCCTCTATGTAGCGCAAATAGCGCGCCATCGCGTCCCAGTGCGCATCGATGATCGCGGTCGAGCCGTAGCGGCGCCAGACCGTCCAGGGCAGCACCACGCCCGCGTCGGCCCAGCCGGGCGCGGGCTGGTCGCTGGCGCGGCGCGCGGCGGGCGCGAAGTCCGAGAAGCCGCCACTGGCGCCTTGCGCATCGCGCATGTCGCCGGCGAAGCGTTGGGTGAAGGCGTAGACGTCCATGTTGTAGGCGGCCGCGTCCCAGAACACGCAGGCGTCACCCAGCCACCCCAGGCGCTCGTCGCGCTGCGGGCAGTCGGTGGGGATGCCGGTGAAGTTGGAGCGCTGGCTCCAGAGGGTGTTGCGCCACAGCTGCTCGATGCCGGCGTGGCCGATGCGCAGCGCCCCGGTGATCGGCAGGTCGGAGCTGATGACGAGGCCGTCGAGGTCGTCCAGCGTCGGCCGGCAGCCCTCGACCTGTACATAGCGGAAGCCGTGATAGGTGAAGGCGGGCTGGAAGGTCTCGCCCGCCGGATCGCCCTTCAGGATATAGATGTCGGTGGCCTTGGCGGCGCGCAGGTTGGCCTGGTCGACCTGGCCATCGGCGCCCAGGATCTCCGCGAAGCGCAGGCGCAGGGTGTCGCCGCGCCGGCCGCGGACGCGCAGGCGGCAGAGGCCGGCGAAGTTCTGGCCGAAGTCGAAGACGGAGGCCCCGGGCGCGGGCTCGCTGACCGACTTGGCGCGCAGGGTCTCGGTGACCCGGATCGGCTGGGCGACGTGGGCGACGAGCTGGCCGGGCGGCGGATCGGCGGCCTGCGGCATGGACCAGCCGGTCGTGTCGAAGCCGGGCGTGCTCCAGCCGGGGGTTTCCAGCCGCGCGTCCCAGGTCTCACCGTTGTAGATCTCGGATTTGACGACCGGCGAGGGCGCGGCTTCCCAGCCTGGGCCGGTGGCGATGATTTCACGCGAGCCGTCGGTGAAGGTCAGCTCCAGCTGGGCCAGGAAGCGGCGCGGAGCCGGGCCGAAGGCGTAGCGGCCGCCGGGTGCGACGACGCTGGCGTACCAGCCGTCGCCGACGTGAGCGCCCAGCACGTTGCGTCCGGTCCGCACCAGCTCGGTGACGTCATAGACTTGGTAGAGCACGCGGCGACGGAAGTCGGTGCTCTCCGGCGCGAGCAGGGCGTCGCCGACGCGGGCGCCGTTGAGGAAGGCCTCGTAGGCCCCGAGCGCGGTCGCGTAGAGCCGTGCGCGCTCAAGCTTCACGCCTACCTCGAACTCCGAGCGCAGCAGCATGGCCGGGGTCGGCGGCCACGCCTGGGCAATGCTGCCGACAGCCGGGGTGGCCGGGCCCCAGCCGCTGTCGTCGTCGTTGGGAGCGGCCCAGTTGTCGCCCGCGCTGAGGCAGGTCAGCCACTCCGGTCCGGCGACGATGCGCTCGTGCGATCCGTCTGCCAGGGTGAGCCGCAGCATCGCGGCGAAAGCGCCCCGCCAGGGACGCGGATCGCGTGGGTTCTGCGCCCCAGTGACCTCCGCGGCGATGACGTGCTCGCCGGCGGCGAGCGCGCCGAGCTCGAATTTCAGAATGCCCTCGCGTCCGAAGGCGTGCGGATTGGCCGTCGGCAGGTCGAGCGGCGCGGCGTCGACAAAGATCGAGGTCAGGCGATCGCGGGCGCCGGCGAAGAGGGTCGCGCCCGTGGCCGGTTGCGCCAGGTGGAAGCGGCGTCGGAACCGGCGCGGGGCCGCCCCTGGGGTATCGTCGCTCCAGATCGAGCGCAGCCCCGCCACGCGGTCGGCCCGGTCCTCGTCAGTCTCGACGGCCAGCCACTCGGCGGTCCAGTCATCTACGGACAGCAGGCCCATCTCGAACGCGGCGGTGGGCGACGGCGCGCCTGGATCGCCACGCTCGTCCCAAACCTCGACCGTCCAGGCGCAGCGCTGGCGCGAGGCGAGCGGCGGGCCGGCATAGGCAACGTCGAAGCATTGATCGGAAGCGACCTTGCCGCTGTCCCAGAGGCCATCGACCCGCACCCGGTAGGCGCTTTGCCGCGCGCCAGGCGCGTCCGACTCCAGTCGCCAGGAAAACCGGGGCGCCTGTGTCTCCAGTCCAAGCGGAGCCGTGAGGTTCTCGGTCTTCAGATCGCATGGGCGCAGCATGGGTCAGGCTCCGGCGATGGCGGGTGTGGCCACGAGGCGGCCGACCGCCGCGGGCAGCTCGTCGTAGTGGTCGATCACCGCGTCGGCGCCGAGCTCGGCCACAGGCATGTCGAGGTAGCCGAAGCTGGCCACGATCACCGGCACGCCGGCGGCCTGGGCGGCGCGGGTGTCGGTGCTGGCGTCGCCGACCATCACGGCGCGGCCGCCGCCGGCCGCTTCGATGGCGTAGGCCAGATGGCGTGGGTCAGGCTTGGCGAAGCCGGGCAGGTCGGGCCCGACGATCGCGGCAAAGCGGCTGCTCAGGCCGAGCGCATCCAGCAGGGCGCGCGACAGGTAGGTGCGCTTGTTGGTGCAGACGACGAGGCGGGCGCCGGCGGCCGCGAGCTGGTCCAGCGCGGCGACGGCGCCGGGAAACGGCCGGCTCTCCAGGGCGATGCGCTGCTCATAGAGCTCGATGAAGTGGTTCCAGAGCTGGTCCAGCCGCTCCGGCGTCACCGTGGCGCCGGCCGCCGCGAAGCCGCGGTCGATCAGCGCCCGGGCGCCATGGCCAATCAGCGAGCGGGCATCGGCGAGCGGCAGGCTGGGATGACCCTCCTCCGCCAGCACCTGGTTCAGCGTGCCGATCAGGTCGGGGGCGGTGTCGACCAGGGTGCCGTCGAGGTCGAAGGCGACGACGACGCCGGTAAGATCGGGAAGGGCGGGCACGCGGCGTCTCCAGTCGATAGACGGCGCGGTTTCAGCTAAAGGCGGGCGCATGACAAGCACACGATTCCGTCCGGAGCGGCCATGCGGGCCGCGGTGATCCTGGCCGCGGGGCAGGGCGCCCG
>DATAVF010000246.1:0-11993 GCA_036267835.1 Caulobacteraceae bacterium
CTGGCGGCTGATCGATGGCGCGGCGCTCTACGACCTGACCTCCGATCCGGGGCAGCGCCAGGACGTGGCGGCCGACCACCTTGGCGTGGTGGCCGAGTTGCGCGAGGCCTACGAGGCCTGGTGGGCGCTGTGCGAGCGTCAGGCCGACGACGACATCCCCATCTCGGTCGGCGCCGAAGCGGTCACCCTGCTCACCAGCCACGACCTGCGCAACGACGCCGGCGATGGGGTGTGGAACCAGGGCCAGGTGCGCCGCGGCGAAGCCTGCGCCGGCTATTGGGAAGTGCGCATCGAGACGGCTGGGGCCCACGAATTCGCCCTGCGCCGCTGGCCCGCCGAAGCAGGCCACGCGGTCACGGCCGGCATCGAGGGCGAGGACGTCGCCTTCCGTCGCGAGGCGATCGCGGCGGCGGACTGGGGCTGGTACGCCGGCGGCGCGGCGCTGGCCATCGAGACGGGGCGATTGGAGATTGAGGGGGCGGGCGCGGCGACTACGGTTTTGTCGGATTGCGACACCGCCGCGCTGGTCGTGCTCGCTCTGCCGGCCGGGCCGGCGAAGCTACGGGCCTGGTTCGAGGGTCCAGGTGGGCTGATGCAGTCGCCGTACTACATCGAGGTGCGCCGGCTGGCTTGAAGATATCCCGCGATTGACGCCCTCTCTCGATCTGCGGAGCGGGGCTGGCCCGCGAATCAAGCGGCGGGTAGGAGCTTCGCGGTCGGCCGGTGCGCCGGCCGCGGTCTTTGACATCGTAGATCAAGCAACTACCTGGCCGCCGCAAGCGAGGCGCCGTTAATAACGGTGATTTACGGTGAAACTGGGAATTCCCACGCTCCTTCTGCACTTGCAGGAGAACGATGCCCGCTCTTGTGTCCCGGCCAGTTGGCGCGGACAATCGCGCCGGGATGACGTCCATCGGTGAGAAGACGGCCGCGAAGGCCGCGCTGCGGGGGATCAGGGTCGCGGAGTTCGGCTCCGGGGCGGCGCTGGCCTATTGTGGCAAGCTGTTCGCGGACTTCGGCGCGGCCGTGGTCAAGGTCGAGCCGCAGGGCGGGGATCCGGATCGGCGGGTTGCGCCGCTGGTCGACGTTGGGGGCGGGCGCCGGGAGAGCGCGGTCTTCGCGTGGCTCAATACCAACAAGCAGAGCGTCCTTGCTGGGCCCGGCGACACGGCGCGCCTGGTCGAGATCGCCGCCGCCAGCGACGTCTTGCTCGACGCCCGGCCGGGCGCCGCGGAAGACAGCGGCCCGGCCGGCCAGGCGGCCCTGCGCGCGGCGTTCCCGCACCTGACCATCGTGTCGATCAGCTGGTTCGGCGAAAGCGGGCCCTACAAGGACTATGCGGGCGCCGACGCGGTGGTGCGAGCGCTCGCCGGGGTGGTGCGCAATGTCGGGCCGTCCGACATGCCGGTGATGCTGAGCGATCACCAGGCCTATGCGCCGGCCGCGCTCAGCGGTTTCAGCGCGGCGCTGGCGGCGCTGATCGGCGGCGGCGCCGGGCGGCGCTTCGAGATCAGCGTGCACGAGGCGAGCGTGCTGGTGGGCGAGTTCCAGGTCGCGGTGACAGCCCAGACCGGCTTCGAGGAGCGGCGCTGGGGGCGCAACCACTTCTTCCCGGTGTTCCCCACCGGCGTCTATGCCACGAAGGATGGCTGGCTGGGCGTCACCGCCTTCACCGCCGACCAGTGGCGCGGCTTCTGCCAGATGATGGGCCTGCCCGAGCTGGCCAGCCGGCCGGGCTTCGTCACCGCGCCGGAACGGCTGCTGGTCGGCGACGAGCTGGACGCGATCGTGGCCGGGCGCCTCGCCACCCGCACCACCCGCGAGTGGGCCGACGAGGCGATCCGCAACCGCGTGCCGCTGGTCGCCGTGCCCGACATGGCCGAGCTGATGGCTTCGCCGATCCACCGCCAGCACGGGGCGTTCGGCGAGGTGCAGATCGGCGCGGCGTCGTTCGAGGCGCCGGTGCTGCCGCAGCAGCTGACCATGACGCCGCCGGCCCGGCTCGGCGTCGCGCCACTGGCCGGCGAACATACCGCCAGCTGGGCGCCGTCGCCTGCCGCGCCGCGCGCCGCCGGCGCGGCGGACGGCGCGCTGCCGCTGGCCGGCGTGCGCATCATCGACCTGACCATGGGCTGGGCCGGGCCAGTGGGCACGCGCCAGCTCGCCGACCTGGGGGCCGAGGTGATCAAGGTCGAGGGCCGCGCCTATCCCGACTGGTGGCGCGGCGCCGACTACAGCGACGAGGCCATCGCCGCCCGCGGCTACGAGCAGCCGCTCTATTTCAACTGGGTCAACCGCAACAAGACCGGCATCACCCTCGACCTGACCAGCCCCGAGGGCGTCGATCTGCTGCTGCGCCTGGTGCGCACGGCCGACGCGGTGGTGGAGAACTACGGCCAGGGCGTGCTGCCGGGCTTCGGCCTCGATTATGAGGCGTTCCGCGCCGAGCGGCCCGATGTGGTGATGCTGTCGATGCCTGCCTTCGGCTCGCAGACGCCCTGGGCCGACGTGCGCGCCTATGGCTCGACGCTGGAGCACGCCGCCGGCCTGCCGCGCCTGACCGGCGGGCCGAGCGATCCGCCGACCATGAACCACGTCGCCTATGGCGATCCGATCGGCGGCCTTTCGGCCTGCCCGGCGCTGCTGACCGCGCTGTTGCACCGCCAGCGCACCGGGGAGGGGCAGTACATCGACCTCTCGCAGGTCGAGTGCCTGTTCCCGCTGGCCGCGCCCTGGATGATCGAGCAGGCCGTGACCGGGCGTGCGCCGGAGCGGCGCGGCAACCGGCATGCCCGCTTCGCCCCGCACGGCTGCTTTCCCTGTGCGGACGACGACGCCTGGGTGGTGATCGCGGTCACGGATGACACTGCCTGGCAGGCGCTGTGCGGCGTCATCGGGCGGCGGGACTTGGCCGACGATCCGGGCCTCGCCACGGCCGAGGGGCGCCGGGCCCGCGAGGACGAGCTGGAGGCCGCGATCAGCGACTGGACGCATCTGCGTTCACCCGACGAGGCGATGGAAGCGCTGCAGGCGGCCGGCGTCGCGGCCGGGGCGGCGCGGGGCCTGGTCGAGACCCTGCTTTACGAGCCGCACCTGATGGCGCGCGGCTACTGGCAGGAGGCGCCGCGTCCGCACACCGACTGGCCGCAGCAGCCGTCGCCGGTGTTCCGCGAGAATGGCCAGCCCTACCCCATCCGGATGCCGGCGCCGCTACTCGGCCAGTCTTCCCGCGAAGTGCTGACCCGCATCCTGGGTCTCGGCGACGCGGAGCTCGACCGGCTGGAGGCAGCCGGCGTCATCGGCGAGGCGCCCATTCCCACCAGCCAGCGCCGGCCCCGCAGCTCGGCCCTCATCCACGAAGCGGCCGCGGGCAGCGGCTAGAACCGCGTCGTAGCCAGCAGGATGCTGGTCTCGGTGGTGGCGATGCCCTTGATGCGGCGGATGTCGTCAAGGGCGCGGCTAAAGGCGGCCAGGCTCTCGGCGTTGAGCTCGGCCACCAGGTCCCAGCGGCCGTTGGTGGTGTGCACGGCCTCGATCTCGGGAAACCCACGCAGGGCGGCGACCACGGCGCTGGTGCGCTCGCCCTCGATGGCGATACTCATCACGGCGCGCACCCGGTGCGGGTCGCTGTCGGGTGGGGTGCGCAGGGTGAAGCCGAGAATCTCGCCCTCGCGCATCAGTCGGGCGATGCGGTTCTGCACCGTGCCGCGCGACACCTTGACCAGCTTGGCCAGGGTCGCGGCCGGCGTGCGCGCGTCGGCCCGCAGCGCGGCGATCAGCTGGCGGTCGATATCGTCCATGATCTGACGTTTAGCTGAGGATGGCTGCCGAAACGATAGCCGGGCTGGCGTTTTCGCACACTCTGGCGGCTTTTCGCTGACAGCCACCCTTCATACCCTCGTCTCCACACTCGAACGCTCCCGGAGACAGACATGGCGCGGCAACCTCGGCTCCTGATGATCGATCCGGCCTGGTTCGACGTCTCCTATGCGATCAATCCGTGGATGCGGCCGGATGCCTGGAGCGCCGACGCCGCCGGGTGCGCCCGCGCCGCCCGCCACGCCTTCGAGGCGCTGCGCAGCGCCCTGACCCGCGCCGGCGCGGCGGTCGAGGTGATCGCCGGCGCACCTGGCCTGCCCGACATGGTGTTCCCCGCCAACGCCGGCGTGGTGCTGAACGGCCGCGCCCTGGTCGGCCGCTTCTTCCACGCCGAGCGCCAGGGCGAGGAACCCCGCTTCCTGGCCGCCTTCCGCGCCCTGCAGGCGCACGGCCGGCTGCACGACGTGGCCCAGTTACCCGAGGGCTGCTTCCAGGAAGGCGCGGGCGACTGCATCTGGGACGCACGCCGCGGCTGGTTCTGGGCCGGCTTCGGCCAGCGCTCGATCCGCGAGGCTGCCAAGGCCGTCGGCGAGCACTTCGGCCGCGACGTGGTGGCGCTGGAGCTGGTGTCGCCGCGCTTCTACCACCTCGACACCTGCTTCTGCCCCGTGAGCGGCGGCGAGGTGCTCTATTACCCGCCCGCCTTCACCCCGCGCGCCCTGGCCGAGATCCGCGAGCGGGTTCCGGCCGATCAGCTGATCGAGGCCAGCGACACCGACGCCGCCGGGCTCTGCGTCAACGCCGTCTCGCTGGGCCGCACCCTGGTGATGGCCCAGCCGCCCGAGCGCCTGCGCCGGGTGCTGGGCGAGCGCGGCTACCAGGTCGACGCTGTGAACCTCGCGCCCTTCATCCTGGCCGGCGGCGCCGCCTTCTGCATGACCCTGCGCCTCGACCACATCGCCGCCCCCGCGGCCGTCGCCGCCGAATAGGAGACACGCCATGACCGACACCCTGCTGGCGCCCCGTCCCGCCACCCGCGACTTTCTCGCCGTCGAGGCCGAGTACGGGGCCAAGAACTACAAGCCCCTCGACGTGGTGCTGACCCGCGGCGAAGGCGTCTACGTCTGGGACATCGAGGGCCGCCGCTACCTCGACTGCCTCTCGGCCTATTCGGCGGTCAACCAGGGTCACTGCCACCCTAAGATCCTGGAGGCGATGACCCGTCAGGCCAGCCGGCTGACCCTGACTTCGCGCGCCTTCCGCAACGACCAGCTGGGGCCGTTCTACGAGGAGCTCTGCCAACTGACCCATTCGCACAAGGCGCTGCCGATGAACTCCGGCGCCGAGGCGGTGGAGAGCGCGCTGAAGGTGGTGCGCAAGTGGGGCTACGAGGTGAAGGGCGTGGCGGACGACGCGGCTGAGATCATCGTCTGCGCCGACAACTTCCATGGCCGCACCCTGGCCATCGTCGGCTTCTCCACCGACCCGGCCTCGCGGCGCGGCTTCGGGCCGTTCGGTCCGGGCTTCAAGGTGATCCCGTTCGGCGACGCCGACGCGCTGGAGGCGGCGATCGGGCCCAATACCGTGGGCTTCATGGTCGAGCCGATCCAGGGCGAGGCCGGCGTCATCATCCCGCCCGCCGGCTACCTGCGCCAGGTGCGCGAGATCTGCACGCGGCGCAACGTCATCCTGATCCTGGACGAGATCCAGACCGGCCTCGGGCGCACCGGCAAGCTGCTGGCCGAGGCGCACGAGGGCGTCGAGGCCGACCTTACCCTGATCGGCAAGGCGCTGTCGGGCGGCTTCTACCCGATCTCGGCCGTGCTCTCGAACAGCGAGGTGCTGGGCGTGCTGAAGCCCGGCGAGCACGGCAGCACCTTCGGCGGCAATCCTCTGGCCTGCGCCATCGCCCGGGCGGCGCTGCGCGTCCTGGTCGAGGAGGGCATGATCGAGAACGCGGCCCGCCAGGGCGAACGGCTGATGGAGGCGCTGCGGAGGATCGGGGCCGCCTCGGTGCGCGAGGTGCGCGGCCGCGGCCTGATGATCGCCATCGAGCTCGAGCCCGAGGCCGGCGGCGCCCGCGCCTACTGCGAGCGCCTGCAGGCCCGCGGCCTCCTCTGCAAGGAGACCCACGACCACACCATCCGCATCGCCCCGCCGCTGATCGTCACCGACGCGCAAACCGACTGGATCGCCGAGCAGTTCGCGGCAGTGCTGTAGAGTTCCTTCTCCCGCTCCGGGAGAAGGTGGCGCCGTAGGCGTGGAATGAGGGTCACTCCCCGGTACAATGGCTCTGCGGGCGAGCACCGATCGCCCGGTCGGCGGAGAAGTCCCCGCATCCGGCGCTTCGCGCCACCTTCTCCCGGCGGGAGAAGGACCCTGCCTTGACTGCGGCGAAGGCGTAGAATCATGGTCCGGCCATGACCGATCTCTCCGCTATTTCCCTCGACAACATCCGCGCCGCCCGCGCCGCCCTGGGTGACGCCATCGTTCGCACGCCGGTGCTGCAATGGCAGGGCGGGCATATGGCCGGGCAAGGCGGCGAGGTGTGGCTGAAGCTGGAGCTCTTCCAGCACACGGGCACCTTCAAGGCCCGCGGGGCGCTGAACAGCGTCCGCAAGCTGAGCCCCGAGGCGCTGGCCCGCGGCATCACCGCGGTCAGCGCCGGCAACCACGCGGTGGCTGCGGCCTTCGCCGCCCGGGAGATGGGCGTCTCTGCCAAGGTGGTGATGATCAAGACCGCCAATGCGGCCCGGGTCGCGCGGGCGCGCAGTTATGGGGCCGAGATCGTCTTCGCCGACGATGGGCCGACGGCTTTCCGCCTCGTCGACGAGATCAGCCGCGAAGAGGGCCGCGCCATGGTGCATCCGTTCGAGGGGCCGTTCGTGGCCCAGGGCACGGGCACGCTCGGGCTGGAGTTCGCCGAGCAGGTTCCGGGCCTGGACGCGGTGATCATCGCGGTCGGTGGCGGCGGCCTCTGCGGCGGCGCGGCGGCGGCGATCAAGCAGCTGTCGCCGACGACCCGGGTGTTCGGGGTCGAGCCGGAGGGCGCCAACTCGATGCAGCAGAGCTTCGCCGCCGGCGAGCCGGTCACCCTGCCGAAGATCATCACCATCGCCGACAGCCTCGCCCCGCCGATGGCGCTGCCCTACGGCTTCGCGGCCTGCCGCCAGTACGTCGAGGAAATCGTCACGGTCAGCGACCAGGCGATCCGCGGCGGCATGCGCGCGCTCTTCGACGACCTGAAGCTGGCCGTCGAGCCCGCGGGGGGCGCGGCGACGGCCGCCCTGCTGGGCCCGCTAAAAGAGCGCCTGGCGGGCAAGAAGGTCGGGGTGGTGGTCTGCGGCTCGATCATCGACATCGACGGTTTCGCCAGCCATATCCGGCTGGCGGCCGAGTAGCCCTTTGGGCCGCAAGTGGAGCGGCTCATATGAGTTCACGCCTCGACCGCGCGCTGGAGGCGCTGCCCCACGCCTATCCGGGGCCGGGCGGCGCGGTGGCGGTGCTGCGGGACGGCGAGGTGCTGGCCAGGGGCGCCTGGGGCTGGGCCAACGCCGAGCTGCGCATCCCGTTCACGCCGGCCTCGCTCTTCCGCATCTGCTCCAACACCAAGCAGTTCACCTGCGGCCTGATGCTGGACGCGTTTCCCGACCCGTCGGTGCTCGACGGCGACATCCGCGCCCGCCTGCCGAAGCTCGAAGCGCCGGCGCCCAGCGCCCTGCAACTGGCCCACAACCAGTCCGGCCTGCGCGATTACTGGGCCGTGGCCATGCTGCACGGCGCGGGGGCCGAGCAGCCGTTCGGCGACCATGAGGCGGCCCAGGTGATCGCGGGCAGCCGTACCCTGCAGTTCATGCCGGGGACGCGCTACTCGTACGTCAACCAGAACTTCCGCATGATCGGCGACATCCTCGCCGACCGCGCCGGCCGCAGCCTCGCCGAACTCTATCGCACGCGCATCTTCGATCGCGTCGGCATGGCCAGCGCCATTCTGGGGGCGGATACCCGCGCTTTGCCGGACGGCGCCGAGGGCTATGAGGGCACGCAGGCCACCGGCTTCCGCCCCGCCGTCAACCGCATCATCTGGACCGGCGATGCCGGCCTCGCCGCCAGCCTTGACGACATGATCGCCTGGGAGCGCCACATCGACGCCACGCGCGACGACCCGGACGCCCTCTACAGCCGCCTTGCCGCGCCGGTGAGCTTCGCCGACGGCCGACTGGCCAGCTATGGCTTCGGCCTGCGCCGCGCGGTCGAGTTCGGCCGGCCGGTCAGCTGCCACGGCGGCGCCCTGCGCGGCTGGCGCAGCCACCGGCTCTACATGCCCTCCGAGCGGGTCTCCGTCGTGGTGCTGTTCAATCACCTCGCCAACGCCTACGCCGCGGCGATGGATCTGCTGGCGGCGCTGCTGGACGAGGAACAGCCGAAGCCGGTTGCGGCGGAAACGCCGCCGCCCTGGCTGGGCGCCTATATCGAGCCCGAGACCGGCCTTTCCGTCCGTGTCGAAGCCCAGCCCGAGGGTGTCCGGCTGCGCTTCGGCCACTCGCCGGAGGACCTGGCGATGCAGGGCGACGGCGCAGAGATCGCCGGCGAGGTGCGGTTGACGCCTACCCCGGCCGGCCTCGCCATGGACCGCGTGTCGGAGAACCTGAGCACCGTGCTGCAGCCGCTGGCCGACGGCTCGGGCGGCGACATCACCGGCCGCTACCACTGCGACGAGCTGGACGCCGGACTCACCGTCACCGGCGGCAAGGGCGCCTACTATGGCGCCTTCTCCGGTTTCCTGGGCGCGGGGCGGATGGAGCTGCTGAACCCCGTCGGCGCCGACGTCTGGGTGCTGCCGTGCCTGCGCGCCCTCGACCACACGCCGCCCGGCGACTGGACCCTGGCTTTCCACCGCGACGGCGCCGGCGCGGCGCCAGCCCGCGCCACCGTCGGCTGCTGGCTCGCCCGCGGCCTCACCTACGTGCGCCTCTAGAGGGACCCGCCGCCCATGCTGCCCGGCCTGATGCAGACCACGCCGCTGCTGATCTCCTCGATCCTGCGCTATGCCGCCAGCGCCCACGGCAGCCGCGAGGTGGTGTCCCGCCAGATCGAGGCGCCGATCTTCCGCTACGACTACGCCGGCCTGGCCGCCCGCGCCGAACAAGCGGCCAAGGCGCTGACCGCGCTCGGCATCGGGGCTGGCGATCGGGTGACCTCGCTGGCCTGGAACACCCATCGGCACCTGGAGCTGTTCTTCGCCGTGCCGGGCCTGGGCGCCGTGTTGCACACCGCGAACCCGCGGCTCTTCGACGACCAGATCATCTACACGATCAACCACGCCGAGAGCCGCATCGTGCTCTTCGAGAAAAACCTCTTGCCGCTCGTCGAGCGCCTGGCGCCGCAGCTGAAGACGGTCGAGGCCTTTGTGATGCTGGCCGATCCGGCGGTGTACGAGCCCGGCGCGGTGGATGCACTCTCGTACGAAGCGCTGCTCGCAGCCCAGTCGCCGGGGTTGGCGTGGCCGAGCTTCGACGAGAACGCCGCGGCCGTGCTCTGCTACACGTCCGGCACCACTGGCGACCCGAAGGGCGTGCTCTACAGCCACCGCGCGGTGGTGCTGCACGCCATGGGCACGGGCCTCGCCAGCGCCTTCGGCTTCACCGCCTTCGACGTGGTGATGCCATGCTCGTCGCTCTATCACGCCACCGCCTGGGGCCTGCCCTACACCGCGCCGATCTGCGGCTCGAAGCTGGTGCTGCCGGCCGACAAGATGGACGGCGCCAGCCTGCACGAGCTGATCGAGGCGGAGGGCGTCACCTTCTCCGGCGGCGTGCCGACGATCTGGACCATGTACCTGGCCTGGCTCGACCAGCATGGCCTGGGGACCGGGACGCTGAAGAAGGTGGTGATCGGCGGCTCGGCCGTGCCCCGCGCCATGGCCGAGATGTTCAAGCTGCGTCACGGCGTCGATGTGCTGCAGATCTGGGGCATGACCGAGACCTGCCCGCTGGGCGTGGTCGCCACGCCGACGCCCGCGCTGATGGAGCAGGGCGAGGCGGCGGCCCAGGAAGCGATCTGGACCCGCCAGGGCCGGCTGCAGTTCGGCATCGAGCTGCGCTGCGTCGACGAGGCGGGCGACGAGGTTCCCCGCGACGGCGAGACGTCCGGCGCCCTGCAGGTGCGCGGGCCCTGGGTGGTGCGGCGCTACTACCGCCAGGCTGCGGATGTGGCCGGCGAGGACGGCTGGTTCGACACCGGCGACATCGCCACCCTCGATCAAACCGGCTTCATGCGCATCACCGACCGCGCCAAGGACGTGATCAAGTCCGGCGGCGAGTGGATCAGCTCGATCGACCTGGAAAACGCCGCCGCCGGCTGCCCGGGCGTGAAGGTCGCCGCGGTGGTCGGGGTGCCGCACCCCAAGTGGGAAGAGCGCCCATTGCTGATCATCGAGGCGCTCGATGGGGCGGACGTCAGCCGCGAGACGGTGCTGGACCACCTGCGCCCGCTCATCGCCCGCTGGCAGCTCCCCGACGACGTGATCTTCGCGCCGGTCCCGATGACCGCCACCGGCAAGATCAACAAGAAGGTGTTGCGGGAGGCGTACAAGGACCACCTCGCAAGCCCCCCTCCCCCTTGAGGGGAGAGGCTGGGGGCGGGGGTCTTCGGCAGTGTCGGGCGAGGCGGGGGCCGTCGTTCGGCGCAGGGTCTTTTTCGATGAGAGACCCCCACCCCCGACCCCTCCCCTCAAGGGGGAGGGGAGTTAACCCCGCTGCCCGTACACCGGGGGTCGCTTTTCCAGGAAGGCGCGGACGCCTTCGCTGAAGTCTTCGCTCTGGGCGCAGAGGATCTGGTTGCGGTCTTCCATGGCGATGGCGGCTTCCAGGCCCTGCGCGTCGATGGCGTGGTTGAGGCATTCCTTGGTCAGGCGCAGGCCGAGCGGGGTCGTCATCAGCATTTCGGCGACCAGGGTCTCGCCCTCGGCGGCCAGCTGGGCCGGGGGCACGACCGTGCTGACCAGGCCCAGCGAGGCGGCGCGCTCGGCGCCCAGGAAGCGGCCGGTCAGCATCAGCTCGGCGGCCACCGACGAGCCCACCATGCGCGGCAGGAAGTAGCTGACGCCGATGTCGCAGGCCGAGAGGCCGATGCGGATGAAGGCGGCATTCATCTTCAGCGTCGGCGTGGCGATGCGCACGTCGGAGGCCAGCGCCAGGGCGAAGCCGCCGCCGGCCGCCGCGCCGTCGACCAGCGCGATGATCGGCTGCGGGCAGCGGCGCATGGCGATGACGATCTCGCTGATCCGCCGCTGGCCGGTGAGCCCCGCCTCGACGCCGCGCTCTCCGCTACCCGCGCCACCGTCGTTGCCGCCGCGCTCCTTCAGGTCGAGCCCGGCGCAGAATGCGCCGCCCGCGCCCGTCAGCACCACCACCCGCACGTCGCGCCGCCAGTAGAGGCCCACGAAAAGGTCGCGCAGCTCCTCGACCATGCGCCGGTTGAGGGCGTTCAGCCGCTCCGGCCGGTTCATGGTCACCCACAGCGCCTGGCCGCGGGGTTCGACGATCAGGTGCTCGTAGTCCATGGCGGAGGCTCCGGAGGATCAGGCCTTGGCACGGCCGCTGGTGGGAATCTTGTTGAAGGGCACGTCCTTGTCGACGCGGATGTCGGCGGGCAGGCCCAGCACGCGCTCGGCGATGATGTTGCGCAGGATCTCGTCGGTGCCGCCTTCGACGCGGGTGGCGGGCGAGCGCAGCAGCATGGCCTGGAAGCGGCCGTTGGCGGCGGCCAACTCGGGGTCGGCGATGACGCCGGCCTGGGCCTGCAGGTCCTCGGCGAACATGGCGATCTCCTGCATGGTCGAGCCGGCGACCAGCTTGCCGATCGAGTTCTCCGGCCCCGGGTTCTCGCCGCGCGAGACCGCCGAGATGGCGCGGTAGCCGGTGTACTTCAGCCCCGTGGTGCGGATCGCCCAGGTGGCAAGCCGCGAGCGCACCGCCGGGTCGTCGACCGCCAGGCCGTTGCTGGTCTCGATGCGGCAGCAAAGATCGAAGAGCTCCGGGAAGCCGGTCGACATGCCCGAGCCGATCGACAGCCGCTCGTTCATCAGCGTGGTCAGCGAGACGCCCCAGCCGGCGTTCACCGCGCCCAGCCGCTGGGCGTCGGGGATGCGCACGTCGGTGAAGTAGACCTCG
>DATAVF010000247.1:0-5713 GCA_036267835.1 Caulobacteraceae bacterium
CCCACCAGCCGGACGCGCCCATGTCGTGCAGCCGCCGCGCGTGGATGCAGAGCAACGGCCAGATGAACAGCAGGGGCACGACGAGGTTGTTGGTCAGGTAGAGGGTGAGATAGGCGCCGGCGGCGAGCGCCAGGTAGCTGACGAAGAAGGCCACGCGCCGCATGCGCCCGATCGGCAGCAGCGGCGCAAACAGCAGCCAATCCATCTCGTTCCCCAGTCCCCGCGATCATGGCGACAGCTTCGCCGGGCGGCGGAGCGGGCGCATCGTGCATTTGCACGACGCGGTGCTCGCACCCCGACGGACGGAAAGACTGCTCCGCCAAGCGTTCGATGGACCGCCCTCAATCTTGCTGAGGCGTTGACAGCGAATCGCTGGCGGTCTGGGTGCGTGACGCGGTCTTTGACATCGTGGATTTGCGAAACCAGCGTGGACCTGCCGCCGCCGCCACCACAATTCGGGCGCCGTAAATAACGGTGAATCTACGGTCTGGGTCGGCGTCCCTGGTCCCTTCTCCCCTCGCGGGAGAAGGTGTCGCCGTAGGCGACGGATGAGGGCGCCTCGCCGCTCGTCCTTGTGGTCGAAGACTACCCTCCGGCGTCCGATACTGCCCCGCGGCCCCCTCATCCGGCGCTTCGCGCCACCTTCTCCCGCGAGGGGAGAAGGATACGGTCAGATGCTCGCCTGCCCTTCGTAGAGCGCCGCATAGGCGCCGCCCGCCGCGATCAGGGCGTCGTGGTTGCCTTGTTCGGCGACGCCGGCCTCGGTGAGGACGACGATGCGGTCGGCGTGGCGGACGGTGGAGAGGCGGTGGGCGATCACCAGGGTGGTGCGGTGGCGGGCGAGCTCGTTGAGGGCCGCCTGCACCGCGCGTTCGCTCTCGTAGTCGAGGGCGCTGGTGGCTTCGTCGAAGATCAGGATCGGCGGGTTCTTCAGGAAGACGCGGGCGATGGTCAGCCGCTGCTTCTGGCCGCCGGAGAGCTTGACGCCGCGCTGGCCAATGTCGGTGTCGTAGCCCATCGGCAGGGCGGTGATGAAGTCGTGCGCCTGGGCCTGGCGGGCCGCCTCGACGATCTCCGGCAAGGTGGCGTCCGGTCGGCCATAGCGCAGGTTCTCCGCCACCGTGCCAGCGAAGAGGTAGACGTCCTGCTGCACCACCCCGATGTTGCGCCTGAGCGACGCCAGGGTGAGGTCGCGCACATCGTGGCCGTCGATGAGCACGGCGCCCTCGGTCGCGTCGTAGAAGCGCGGGATCAGCGAGCAGAGAGTGGTCTTGCCGACGCCCGAATAGCCGATCAGGGCCACGAACTCGCCAGCCGCCACCTCCAGCGACAACTCCCGCAGCACTGGCCGCGGGCTCTGCGGATAGCTGAAGCCGACTCCCCGGAACGAGATCGCGCCCCGCACAGCGGCCAGCGGGTGGGCGCCCGGCCAGTCGCGGATGTCCGGCTGGGTCTCCAGCATGTCCATGAAGCGCTCGAAGCCGGTGACGCCCTCCTGCCAGGAACGCACGAAGTTCACCGCCCGGCCGATCGGATCGACCAGGATGGCGACGCACAAGAGGTAGGTCATCAGGTCGGCGACGCTGAGGTGGGCCGAGATGATGCGCGCCGCGCCCAGCACGATCACCGTCACCGTGACCAGGTGGGCGAAGGTGTCGAGCCCCGCCGACGCCCAGGCCTCGCTGAGGTAGCCGAAGCGCCGGGTCTGCAGGAAGCGGGCGTTCTCCTCGGCGAAGCGCTGCGCCTCCAGCGGCTCGCCGGCGAAGGATTTCACCACCCGGATGCCGGCCAGCGAGTCCTCCACCCGCTCGTTGATCGCCGCGATGCTCTGCTTGCTCTGGCGCAGGGCCAGATTCATGCGGCCATTGAAGTGCAGGGCGTAGGCGGCGGCGAAGGGGATCAGGGCGACGATGACCAGGGAGAGCTGGACGTCGAGGCTGAAGAGGATGGCGAGGGCGCCGGAGAACTTCAGCACCGCGATGGCTAGGTCCTCGGGGCCATGGTGGTAAAGCTCGCCGAGCGAGAACAGGTCGTTGGAGAGGCGCGACATCAGCTGGCCGACGCGCTGGCCGTCGTAGAAGCCGAACGACAGGCTCTGGTAGTGCTCGAACAGTTCCTGGCGCAGCGCGCTCTCCATCTTCGCGCCCATCACGTGGCCCTGGTAGTCGATGAAGAGGGTCGAGAGCGCCTGTACGGCCAGCAGGGCCAGCATGGCGGCGCCGACCAGCCAGATCTCGCCCATCAGGCCGGGCGCGCCGTGGCCGATGGCCAGGCGCTTGACGACGAAGTTGGCCAGCAGCGGCAAGGCGAGCGTGGTCGCCGAGACCAGCACCGCGCACGCCAGGTCGGCGGCGAGCAGGGGCAGATGGGGCCGATAGTAGGAGAGGAATTTCCGCCAGCGCGCCGCGCTGAGGCGGGGTGGCGGGGCCGGTTTACGCCTGGCGTCTACACGCGCCGGCGCCTGTACCGTGGAGGATCGCATCGATCTTCATGTCCTTGTGGGGGTGAACTCCTTTCTGGTTGGACATGGTAATCTGCATGGTGCGGCTCCCGGCTGAGGCTTGAGCGTACAGGGGCGGGGTGCGGCGGACAAGGTCAGGGGCCCGACCGCCGGAGAGAAGAGAAAGTTTCACCACGGAGGACACGGAGGAGCACGGAGGCTGACGTTGTTCGGCCCGGCTCGCGCCTCCTCCTGCGCGCAGCGCATTGCGAAAGCAACCGCGGCTGCGCCGCTTCACCTCCGTGGTCCTCCGTGTCCTCCGTGGTAGAATCCTTGCTTCCCTCCTCGCCGCAACCAGCCCGCCTCGACGCCCCGCCCCCTTCAGTGTAGCGCCCACGGGAAAAGCGAGAGGGAACGACGCATGGGTAAGCTCACCGGCCGCACGGCCATGATCACGGGCGGCAGTCGGGGCATTGGGCGGGCGACGGCGCTGCGCTTTGCCGGCGAGGGCGCGAACCTGGCGATCAATTATGCGCGGGGCGCGGACGCCGCCCGCGAGGTGGCCGAGGCGGCGCGCCAGCACGGGGTGCGGGCCGAAATCTACCAGGCCGACGTCGCCGACAAGGCGGCGGTGAACGCCATGTGCGAGCAGGCCATCGGCGACCTCGGCCAGATCGATATTCTCGTGAACAACGCCGGCCTCGGCTCGTCAGCGGTGGGCCGGCCGACCATCACGGGCGGCACCGACGAGCAGTACCAGTTGCTGCTGGGCGTGAACCTCTGGGGGCCGATCCACATGTGCCGGGCGCTGGTCCCGCACATGCGCCAGGCGCCGCGCAGCGACGTGATCATGATTTCATCCATTGCCGCCCAGTCGATGGGCGCGCGGATGGGGCTCTACAGCATCGGCAAGGCCGGCATGGAGGCGCTGGCCCATACGCTGGCCAAGGAAGAGCGCGCCAACGGCATGCGGGTGAACATCGTCGCCCCCGGCCTCGTCGACACCGACATGGGCCGCAAGCTGGTCGCCACCTTCGGGGTCAATGACATCCGCACCCGCGACGCCACCTCGCCCTTCGGCTTCGTCTGCACGCCGGAGGACATCGCCGCCTCGATCACCTTCCTCTGCTCCGAAGAGGGCCGCTACATCACCAACGAGCGCATCACCGTCAGCGGCGGGGGCTTCTGAGCCATGCAGTTCCCGGTGACCGAACACGTCGCCAAATCGGCGCGGCACACCAGCTTCTACCTGGCCTGCGGGCCCGAGGACGGGCCGCTGGTCATCTTCGTGCACGGCTGGCCGGAGCTCTCGATCAGCTGGCGCCACCAGCTGCCATTCCTGGCCGCCATGGGCTTCCGCGCCGTGGCGCCCGACATGCGCGGCTATGGCCGCTCCAGCGTCTACGGCCGGCACGAGGACTACGGCTTACGCGAAAGCACCGCCGACATGATCGAGCTGGTGGATCACCTGCGGCGCGACAAAGTGGTGTTCGTCGGCCACGACTGGGGCAGCCCGGTGGTCTGGAGCCTGGCCAGCCAGCACCCGGACCGCTGCCACGGCGTCGCCAACCTCTGCGTGCCCTACATCCCAGGGGGCTTCGCGCCGGCCAACATCATCCCGCTGGTCGACCGCGCGGTCTATCCCGAGGCCGAATATCCAGCGGGGCAATGGGACTACCAGCTTTTCTACGAGGAGCAGTTCGAGAAGGCGCACACGACGTTCGAGGCCAATGTGCCGGCGACAGTGAAGCTGCTGTTCCGGGCCGGCGGGCCGGGCGGCGCCGGCGTGCCGGCCGCGACCAGCCAGACCCGCAAGAACGGCGGCTGGTTCGGCCCGCTGCCCTCGGCGCCGGACCTGCCGCGCGACGAGAGCGTGCTCACTGAGCAGGACCTCTTCGCCTACGCCTCGGCGCTGGAGCGCAACGGCTTCTTCGGGCCGGACAGCTGGTACATGAATGCGGACCGCAACATCGCCTTCGCCGCCGAAGCGCCGAACGGCGGGCGCATCGACCTGCCGGTGCTGTTCATCCACGGCGCCTACGACTGGGTCTGCCAGACCATGACCTCACGCCTCGCCGAGCCGATGCGCGCCGCCTGCGCCGACCTTACCGAGGCGACCGCGCTCAGCGGCCACTGGATGGCGCAGGAACAGCCGACGACGGTCAACGCGGCGCTGGCCCGATGGATGGCGGCGAAGCTGCCTCAGGTCTGGCCTTAATTCCTTCTCCCGGTGGGAGAAGGACAGGCTTCACCTCTCCGCAGATTCCCAGTTCACGATCTCGCGCAGGCGACGGCGGCGGGCGGTGCGGATCCAGATGTTGCCGATCATGGCGGCGAACTCCAGCCCGCCCGAAACTTCGATCGGCGCGTCGAGCAGGAAGGTGGCGATGCCTGGGGCAAACGAGAGCAGGGTCAGCGCCCATATCAGCCAGCGCTCGCGGTTCTGACGCCGGCGCCAGTCGCTGAACTCGTCGGTCTTGGCGCCCCGCCCGGACGCAAGTTCCTTGCGGAAAGCCTCGGCCTCGGGGCTGAGGTCCGCCGTAGCCGGCGCGGCAGGCGCGGGGCGACGCACGGGCGGAGGCGGCGGACGCGCCGGAGCGGCGGCGTTGCGGCGTCCGAAGGTCGAGGTCTGGGGCACGTGGCGGGGCCGGCACAGCTGAAGACCGCGCCAGATTAGCCGCGCCCAGGTTACCGGCGGCTTTCGCTGCGCGGACGAGGTGCGTACAAAGCTCGGCAAGGGCGGAGGAGACAAAAGCCATGACCGAACTCGTGAAGGTGGCCGACGCCGGCCACGTGCGCACCATCACCCTCAACCGGCCGGAGAAGAAGAACGCCCTCTCCAACGCCCTGGCCTGGGGCGTGATCGCCGCGGTCGAGGCGGCGGCGCTCGACGACAACGTCTGGGTGGTGGCCCTGACCGGCAGCGGCGACTCGTTCTGCGCCGGCCTCGATCTGGGCGGCGGCGAGCGCTACCACCCGGCCACGGCCCAGACCGCCCAGCTCGACGACATCAGCTGGGTCGGCCAGTTCCTGCTGACGCTGCGCAAGCGCTGCGACAAGCCGATAGTGGGCGGCATCAACGGCGTCGCGGTGGGCGCGGGGCTGGGCCTCGCCATGGCCACCGACGCCCGCATCGTCGCCCGCGGCGCCCGGCTGATGGCCGGCTACACCCGCATCGGCGGCTCGCCCGACGCCGGCCTCACGGTCACCCTGCCACAGCTGATGGGCTACGAGCGGGCGCTGCGCTTCATGATGGAGAACCGCACCGCCAAT
>DATAVF010000248.1:0-32411 GCA_036267835.1 Caulobacteraceae bacterium
GGCCAGATCCTTCGCGACCTGCACCATGGCCATCTGCGCCGCGTCGACGTCGCGCAGCCGCACCGGGCCCATGCTTTCCATGTCCTCGCGCATGATCTTGGCGGCGCGCTCCGACATGTTGGAGAAGAACATTTCGCGCAGGGAGTCGGACGCGCCCTTCAGGGCCAGGCCCAGCTGGTCCTTCTCGACGCCGCGCAGCAGAGTCTGCACCCCGCCGGGATCGAGCTTGGAGAGGTCTTCGAAGACGAACATCAGCGCCCGGATGCGCTCGGCGCTCTCGCGGTTGCGTTCTTCCAGGGCGGCGATGAAGCGGCTCTCGGTCTGGCGGTCGAAGCTGTTGAAGATCTCGGCCATCATCTCGTGGCTGTCGCGCTTCGATGTGCGGGCGAGGTTGGACATGAACTCGGTGCGCAGCGTCTGCTCGATCTTGTCGAGGATCTCGCGCTGCACCGGCTCCATGCGCAGCATCCGCATCACGCACTCGAGGGCGAAGTCTTCCGGCAGGCAGCCCAGCACCCGCGCGGCGTGCTCGGATTTGATCTTCGAGAGGATGACGGCGACGGTCTGCGGGTATTCGTTCTTCAGGTAGTTGGCGAGCACCGCCTCGTTCACGTTGGCGAGCTTGTCCCACATGGTGCGGCCGGCGGGGCCGCGGATCTCCGCCATCCGCCCATCGACCTTGTCGCCGGGCCTGAAGGCGGCCCGCAGCTTCTGGGTCTGCTCGTAGGAGCCCATGATGGCGCCGCCGCCGGACATGCCGGAGACGAATTCGACCAGCAGTTCCTCGACCACCGACGAGGTCACATTGCCGAGGCCGGCCATGGCCTGGGAGATCTCCTTGATCTCCTCTTCGTCGAGCGCCTTCCAGATGGTGGCGTGTTCCTCGCCGAGCGACAGCAGGATCACGGCCGCCTTTTCAGGGCCGCTGAGCCGGCTGGCGTCGGTGATCGACTTGCCCTTGCGCGCACTCATGCCGATTCATGCAGCCAACTGCGGAGGATCGCGACCGACTCCTCCGGGTGCTTGTCGACGAACTCGGCCACGCGCTTGACCGACGAGGCCTTCACCTGGCCCTCGATGCGCGCCATGTCGATGCCGCCCGTGGCGCCGTCCGGACTGGGCAGCGCCAGCGGCTGGCCGGACTGGTCGACCGCGATCATCTGGCCGTCGGGCGCGGCGACCATACGGACCGGCCCGGCCGCGCCGCCGCCACCGCCCGGCAGCAGCGGATTGCCGCCGCCGGCGATCGCCGCCGCGCCCGCCGCGGCCGAGCGGATCATTGGCCGCAGCACGAAGAACAGGATCAGGATCGCGACCAGGCCCAATATGCCCAGCTCAGCCATGCGCATGACGTCGTTCTTGTCGAAGTTCATCGCGCCGGCGGCCGAGGTGCCTTCGCCGTCCTCGACGTCGGGGAAATGCTCGTTGACCACCTGCACCTGGTCGCCGCGGTCGGTGGAGAAGCCCATGGCCGCCTTCACCAGGTCGGTCAGGTGCTGCATCTCTTCAGGGGTGCGGGGCGTGTAGGCGCCGGGCTTGCCGTCCTTGCCGGGCGCCGCGGTGACGCCGTCGATGGCCACCGCCACCGAGAGCCGCTTCACCGTGCCGGGCTGCGACACCTGGGTGGTGACCGTCTTGGAGATCTCGTAGTTGGTCGTCGACTCGGTGCCGGTGTTCTCGCTGCCATTGCCCGGCGTGGTCGAGGCCGTGCTGGTCGCGCCCGGCACGTTGGTCGAGGCCGAGGTCGCGCCCGTGGAGCTGCTGCCGGTGTTGTCCTTGGCGCTGGTTTCATTGGTCTGCTCGGAGCGCACTACCTGGCCATCGGGATCGAACTTCTCTTCCTGGGTGGTGACCTGGGCCATGTCGACATCGGCGCTGACCTGCACGCGCACCTTGCCGGGCCCGACCACGCCTTCGATCAGGTTCTTGATCCGCGCCGCGACCTGATCCTCGACCGAGGCGCGGGCATCGGCTGCGAGCCTGCCTCCCGCCGCGCCGTCGTTGCCGGCCGACAGCGTCTTGCCGTGCTGGTCGATGACCACCACGCTCTCGGGCTTCATGCCGCGCACCGCGCCGGCCACGAGGTTCTGCACCGCCAGCACCTCGTCGGGCGAGGCTTCGCGGGCGCCGAAGCCGATGGTCACCGAGGCGGTGGGCTGTTCGTTGGTGTCCTGGAACACCTGCCGGTCGGGCAGGGCCAGGTGGACGCGGGCGAAGGTCACGCCTTGCAGCGCCATGATGGTGCGCGCCAGTTCGCCCTCGGCGCCGCGCTTCATGTTGAGCTGCTGCACGAGGTCGGTCTGGCCGAGCGCGTTCTGCTGGTCGAAGATTTCATAGCCCATCGAGCCCGAGGTCGGCAGGCCCTTGCCCGCCAGCATCAGCCGGGCGGTGGCGACCTTGTCGCGGTCGACCATGATGGTGGAGCCGTCGCCGCGAGCCTCGTTGTGGATGCCGGCCTGGTCGAGGGCCTGGGTGATCGAGCTGGCTTCCTTGAGGTCGAGGCCTGAGTAGAGCAGGCCCATGGGCTGGGAGAACAGGTTCATGACGATGGCGAGCACGAGCGCGGCGCCGCCGCCGCCGACGCCCAGCAGCACGGCCAGGCGCCCGACGCCGAATCTCTGCATGGCCGCAAAGAAGGAATTCACGTGGTGATTGCCCGAACCCTGCCCAAACCCACGCGGCTCGGCCTTCTAGGCGCCCTCGCTAGGCAGGATTTACCCAGTGCAAGGTAAACGGGGGGTTTAAGGGTTTGGTTGGCGGCAGTACGAAACGTCGCAGATGGAAGCGATTTTCGAAGCCGCCCGGGCCGCCATCCTGGCCGATCTGACCGCCTTCGCAGAGGCAGAACCGCGAATTCACGCCCTCTGGCTGCAGGGCAGTCTGGCGGCCGGCGGCGCTGACGCTTTTTCCGACATCGACGCATATGTCGCAGCCCCCGATAACCAATTCGATTCGCTTTGGGATGAGCGCGCCGCGCTGCTGGAGCGGCTGGGCGGCGCGCTGGCCTGGGCGGACGCAACCGCGCCGGGGCTGAAGGCTGTCCATGCGCTGATGGCCAACGGCGCCCGGCTCGACCTCTACTTCGAGAAGCTCGACGCGGTCGGCGAGGCGGCGCGTCCGGCGGTCAAGCTGATCCTGGACAAGGATGGCCTCGCCGCCAGCCTGCGCACCGGCTGGCAGGCCCCCGCCGGTCAGGTCGCCCGCATCCTGCAGACCATCATCCGCATGACCCGCCAGGGCGCGGTCTGGCCGCTGCGGGTGCTGGGGCGCGGCCAGTGGTCGACGCTGGCGGTGATGGAGCTCGAGCTGATCAACCGCCAGATCGTGCAGCTGATGGCGGTCCGCCACGACCCCGCCAACTTCTACAAGAACCCCAACTCGCAGACCCTGGTGCTCACGGCCGAAGAGCGGGCGCGGCTGGACGCCATGACCCACGACGCGCTGGCGGCGCTGGCCAGCGGCGACCCGGCCGCGCTGAAGCCGGTCCACCTGCGCGTGCAGCGCGTCCTGATGGCCGAAGGCCGCGCCGCCTGCGCGGCGCTCGGCTGCGACTACCCGATCGGCGCGGCGGAGGAAGAAGCGGTGCTGGAGCTGGTGGAGCGGGCGTGGCCGGGAGCCTGAAACAGAAGCGGCCGCGCCTCCGGGGGGAAGGCGCGGCCGCGAGTGTCGCTTGAAACCTTGGGGGAGAGTCTCAGCGATACTGTTGCAGGCGGGTGGTCCGAAGTCCGGCCATCCCGTGCCGATCGATCGATTGCTGCCAGCCGAGGAATTCCTCGTTGGTCAGCGAATAGCGCTCGCAGGCGTCGTCCAGCGTGAGCAGGCCGCCGCGCACAGCCGCGACCACCTCCGCCTTGCGGCGGATGACCCAACGCTGGGTGTTGGCCGGCGGCAAATCCGACAAGGTCAAGGGCGCGCCGGTGGGACCGATCACGTACCTTTCGCCGCGGCTGTTTGTGCGCTGCTGTTGCAACATGGCTTTACGCCCTTCTCACCATCACCGATGGCGAGGGACAATATAGACCCTGAAATAACGCTGGCTTAAGGCACATGGTTAATTGGGGTACACCATTGCAACCGCTCCGACGAGTTTCAGCAGAGGATTTCTGTGCACTTTCGTTAACTGTCCATGAAGTGCAGGATTTACTGAATAACATTGAGTAGGTCTTGCATCATCTGGTTAGCAGTCGAGATGATCTTAGAAGAAGCTGAGTAGGCGCTCTGGCTGCTGATCAGATCAGTGAGCTGAGACGACAGGTCGACCGTCGAGGCTTCCAGCGTAGACGGATCGATCTGCCCGGCGCCGCCCGACCCGGGCTGCTCGAGCGTGAAGGTGCCGCTGTTCTGGGAGACCTGGAATGCATCGCCGTTGACCGGCGTCAGGCCGTCCGGGTCGGGGAAGGTGGCGATCGCGACCTGGGCCAGGTTCTGGGTGACGCCGTTGGAGAACACCGCCGTGACGATGCCGCTGGAATCGATCTGGATGTTGGCCAGGTTGCCGAAGGCGGTGCCGTTGGTGTTGATCGACTGGGTCACCGACTGGCTGTCGAGCTGGGTCAGGCCGCTGGTGCTGCCGTTGCCGCCGGCGAGGTTCAGGGTGATGTCCTGGGAGGCGACCCCGAGGGACGCGGCCCAGTTCACCGCCCCCGCGGCCGGCGCGCCCGCCGACGACGCGCCGAAGCTGATCGTCGGTTTGGCCGGGTCGGCAAACAGCGTGTCGCTCTGCACCTGGCCGGTCGGCGAGAAGGTGATTGTGCCGGTGGCGATCTGGCCATTGGAGAGGCCCGCGCCGTCGACGACGTCCGACGCGGGCACGGCCACCAGCTCGGCGTACCACTGGTTCGGGGTGTCGCTCTTCAGCAGATCGAGCTGAACGGTGTGCTGGCCGCCTTGCGAGTCCGAGACCGGGATCTGGATCGAGTAGTCGGGCTTGACCCCGGTGGTGTCGTCGCCGTCGTACATCGCCATGCTGTTGGCGGCCGGGTCATAGGCGTCCGCGGCAGGCGGCGAGGCGCCGGCGGCGATCGCCGCGGCCCCCACCGTCTGGGAGTTGTCGAGGTTGGCGCTGATGCCGACCGTGGTGGTCGGCTCGACCGCGCCGCCGACCTGCGAGACGTTGATCGGCTTCAGGCTGTCGAGGTTCGACGGGTTCGGGGTGATGGTGCCCGTGGAGTCGGCCAGCCAGCCCTGCAGGATCAGGCCCGCGCTGTTTTCCAGATAGCCCTGGCTGTTCGGCTGGAACGAGCCGGCGCGGGTGAAGAGCGCCGGGGCGGTCGGCGAGACCGAGGTCGCCTGGTTGGTGGTGACGAAGAAGCCCTGGCCGGAGATCGCCAGGTCGAGCGGCGAGGAGGTCTGGGTCAGCTGGCCCTGCTGGTTCACCAGCTGGGTGTTGGAGGCCATGACGCCGCCCGAGCTCAGCACGGCGCTCTGGCCCGACGAGGTGATCAGGCTCTCGAAGTCGGTGGTGCTCTGCTTGAAGCCCACCGTGTTCACGTTGGCGATGTTGTTGGAGATGGTCGAAAGCGCCGCCGAGTTGGCGACAAGGCCGGACACGCCGGCCTGCATTGCACTGTTAAGGCTCATGGCCTGGTCCTTTGTCTAAGCTTGGATGTCTGGTCAGCCGCCCAGCAGGCCAGCGAGGTTGCTGGCGCTGCTGGTGACGCTGGTGAGGGAGCTCATGGGCACCTGGTTGGAGCCGACGGTGAGCATGGTCTCGCCGTTCGACGTGGTGACCGCGGTGACGGTGCCGGTGATGTCGGGATCGCCGGTCTTGAGGCCGGGCGCGGTGACCGTGTCGCCGATCAGGCTGGCGGCCGAGCCGACGCTGCCCTGCTGGGTGACCAACTGCTGCAGCAGCTGGTTGGAGAGCAGCTGCTGCTCCACCCCGGTCATCTGGGTGATCTGCTGGGTGAAGGCGTTGGTGTCCATCGGCGAGGTCGGGTCCTGGTTCTTCAGCTGCGTGGTCAAGAGGCTGAGGAAGCCCTGGAAATTGTCCGCCAGGGACGCCAGGCCGTTGTTCAGGCTCGACGTGCTGGACGCGGTCGAGCTGGTCGACGTGGTGTTGTTCGTGCCCGAGGTCGAATAGCCGGCCTGGGCGGCGTTGGTTGGCGCGACGGCTGTGCTGGTCATGGCCGGGTCCTTCAGATGGTGATGTCGACACCGCCGGCGGTTGAGAGGCCGGAGGCGGAAACAGAGGCGATGGGAACGTCGGACGCGATGTCGCCGGCGACGCCATAGGAGGCGGGGGCCGAGGTCTGGGCGCCGGAGCCGCCGCCCTGACCGCCGCCGGAGGTGAAGCTGAGGTTGCCCTGCGAGACGTTGAGCCCGGCCTGCTGCAGCGCCTGCTGCAGGTCGCTGGCGCGGCCCTGCGCCTCGGCGGCGGCGGCGGGATTGTCGAACGACAGCACGGCCGAGAGCTGGCCCTGAGAGTCGAACTTCAGGCTGACATCGACGCGGCCGAGGCCCGCCGGCTCCAGCGCGAAGTCGAAGCCGCTTTTGCCGGCATCGGTCTTGGTGGCGATCTGGGTCGCGATCTGCTCGGTGATCGCCGCGCCGTGGCTGGCGGCGAGCGACGCAGCGGCGGGGGTCGCGGCGGCCGGCGTGGCGACAGCGGCGGGCGTCAGGCCCTGGGCCGCGGCGGTCGCGGAGGTGTCGGCGGCGGCGGGCTGATTGCCGGGCCCCTGGGCGCCCGCGCTGTCACCATTGCCGGGCAGCTTGGCGATCGCGTCGGCCTGGGCGGCCAGCGCGCCGGCGGACGCTGCCTTGGGGGCGACGATCAGCGTCGCCTTCGCCGCCGTGATGGCCGGGGCCGGCGCGGCGGTCGTGGTCGTGGCCTTCGCCGTCTTGGCGCTGCCGCTGGTGGTGGGGGCGACAGGCGTGGGCGTGGCCACCGGCGCCGCCGGGGTCGCGGTCGTGGGGACAGCGAGGCTGGCCGGCCCAGTGGCCGAGGCGTCGGTCGCGGCGGCGGGGCCGCTCGCCGAGGCCGCGTCGGCCGTGGCCGGGCCGGCGTCGCTGCTGGAAGCGGCGTCCGTGGCGCCCTGGGCGTCCGGGGTGATGATGGTCGTCGTGGCTGGCGTCGGGCCGACGCCGTCGGCCTGCTGTCGCGCGGCGGCTTCCTTGGCGAGGAACGGCTGCAAGCGCGGATCCAGCGCGACCTCGACCTGGGTCACGGTGAGCTTGGGCGCATCGGACGTGGTGGTGGCCGTGCCGGCGGGCGCGGTGACGCTCGCGGTTCCGGTCGCCGACGCCGAAGGCGCGGGGGTGGCCGGCGGCAGAATCACCGTGGGAACGCTCACCGTGGCCTGCGCGGTCCCGGCGGTGGGCGCAGCGCCGGTCGTCGGGGTGGCGGCAGCGAGGATGGCGGCGGAGGTTGAGGGGGCCGTGGTCGTGGCGGTCCCAGCCGGGGTGGTTCCGGCCAGGGCGGCCGCGGCCGGCGCGCTCGTGGCGGGCCCGCTCGTGGCGGCCGGGGCCGACGTCGGCGCGGAGGGATCGACGCCGATCGCATCCAGCGCGGCGCTCAGCGCGTCCAGCGGGTCCGAAGCGGGCGCGCCGGCGAGCGCGCTGGCCGCGACGCTGGCGGTGGCCGCGATGCTGGCGGAGGCCGCCGCCGCCGTGACGGCGCCGGGCGTGGTGACAGCCTGGCCGAGCGTCTGCGCGGCGCCTGCGGTGGTTGGGAGGGTGAAGGCGCCCGCGGCGCTCGCGGCGCCTGCCGGAGCGGCGCTGGCGCCGCCACCGCCGCCCGACGCGGTCGTCGGCTCGGGGGCTGGCGCGGGCTGGCCTTGCACGGTCATCAGCGAGGCGAGCGCCTGCGAGAAGGAGTCGCCGCCGGACTTCTGGTCGGACGACGTGGAGCTCGCATCGCCGGGCCCCGTCGGGGACGGCGCGGTCAGAGCCGATAGCAGGGAAGCAGCAGCCAGCATGGCGCCCATTGGTTGAGGGTGACTTGGGGGGCGGCGCCTGCTGCGCCTGAACATTCGCCCCACCTAAGCAACCGCCGCGCCACTGGTCGCGCCAGGCATCAATGCATTGAAATAATGAGACTATCTGGCGCAACGCACTAGGTCCTCCGACCCGTGCGCGGCGGAAATTGCCGAGGCCTTGGTAGGCAAGCTTGCCCCTGTGGCGCGCCCTGCGTCGCCGGCGACCTCCGGCTTGGCGCCGCTCTTGCCCCCTGCTTATCGCCAAGGAGTCGGCGTTACTGATGAAGTCATTGAAGATCAATAGGTTAGGCCTGAACCGGCAGGGCGCAAGCGCGCCCGCCCGGCAGTTCCTGCCTAGCGCCGCGACGCGGCTTGCCGGGAGAGGGTAGGGGCGATGGCGCTTACCAGCATGATGAATGCCGCCGTTTCGGGCCTGCAGACCGCGCAGACCGCTCTGACGACAGTTTCCAACAACATCTCCAACGTCAACACGCCCGGCTATGTGCGCGAGGTCGTCGACCAGAGCCCGGTGATCGGTGGCGGCAACGCCGTCGGCGTGACGGTCGACGACGTGCGGCGCGTCACCAACCAGTACCTCGAGAGCGCCAACTACCAGGCCGCCGCGGCGTCCGGCTCGTCGAACATCGTCTCCAACCTGCTCGGCCAGGCCCAGAACGCCTTCGGCGATCCCAGCCAGGCCACCAGTTACCTGAACCAGCTGTCGACCGTGTTCAGCGACTTCACCGCCGCGGCCAACGATCCGGCCTCGAACCTGCCGCGCAGCCAGACCCTCGACGACATGGAGACCTTCCTGGACTCCACCCAGAACGTCGCCGGCACCCTGACCGGGCTCAACACCCAGGCCGATGCGCAGATCTCCAGCGACGTCGGCCAAGTGAACCAGCTGCTGACCCAGATCAATTCGCTCAACGTCCAGATCGCCACCACCACCGCGACGGGGGCCAGCGCCTCGAGCTCGCAGGACGACCAGACCCAGCTGCTGAACCAGCTGTCGTCGCTGATGACCATCAATGTGGTGCCGCAGTCGAACGGCTCGGTGGTGGTGCGCTCGTCCACCGGCCAGCTGCTGGCCGGCTTCGGCGGCGCGGCGACGCTGACCTACACCCCCTCGGTCAGCGCGATGGGCACGATGACGCTGACGCCGGCGGCCTCGACCCAGCCCACCTCGATCCAGCTGGGCGACGGCGAGCTGCAGGGCCTGCTCTCGCTGCGCAACAACACCATCCCCGGCATCCAGACGCAGCTTTCCAACTATGTCAGCGGCGCGGTCAGCGCGATCAACGCGGCGCACAACGCCAATACCGCCGTGCCGCCGCCGCAGACCCTGACCGGGCGCAACACCGGCCTCGACCTGCCGACCATCGTCGGCGACTTCACCGGCAAGACCAATCTCGCGGTCGTCGACGGCTCCGGCAACGTCGTGCAGCAGGTGGCGATCGACTTCTCCGCCGACACGATGAGCGTCAACGGCGGCGCGGCGACCAGCTTTTCGCCGGGCTCGTTTCTCTCCTCGCTGAACACGGCGCTGGGCGGCGCGGCCACGGCCAGCTTCAACAACGGCGCCCTCAGCCTCAGCGCCACGACCACGGGGACCGGCGTCGCCATCGCCGACGATGCGACCACGCCCTCGCAGGACGGCGGCCAAGGCTTCAGCCAGTTCTTCGGCCTCAACGACCTGATCACCTCGAACCAGATCTCCAACTACAACACCGGCCTGCAGGCCGGCGACGCCAACGGCCTCAACGCCGGCGGCGTGATCTCCTTCCAGATCGTCGACGGCGCCGGGACGCCGGTCAGCAACATCAACGTCTCCGTGCCGGCCGGCGGCACCATGCAGGACCTGCTGAACTCCCTGAACGCGCCGATCAGCGGCGTCGGGCAGTACGGCTCGTTCAGCCTGAGCGCCCAGGGCGCGCTGACCTTCAGCGCCAGCGGCGCGGGCACGACCCTGGCGGTCACCGCCGACACCACTCAGCGCGGCGCCGACGGGCCCTCGATGAGCCAGCTCTTCGGCCTCGGCTCGGCGCAGCCGGCCAACCGGTCGAGCTCGTACAGCATCCGCTCGGACATCGCGGCCGATCCGATGAACATGGCGCTGGCCCAGCTCAATCTGACCGCGGCCGCCGCGGGCCAGCCGGCGCTGGCCGTCGGCGACAACTCCGGCGCCACGGCGCTGGCCAGGGCCGGGACGGCGGCGACCACCTTCGCCGCCGGCGGCGACCTGCCGGTGATGACCACCAGCGTCACCCAGTACGCCGCCGCTCTGGGCGGCGACCTGGGCCAGAAGGCCAGCGCCGCCTCCGCCGCCAGCACCGCCGCCACGGCCCTCGCCAGCGAGGCCACGACGCGGCTTTCGTCAGTCGAAGGCGTCAACCTGGATGAAGAGCTGGTCAACCTGACCACCTACCAGCAGGCCTACAACGCCTCCGCGCGGCTGGTGCAGGCCAGCCAGAACATGATCAACACCCTGCTCGATGTGGTGCCCTGATGGACCGGATCTCCACCGCCAGCTCCTACGCGTCCGTGCTGCAGAACCTCATGCAGAGCGAGATCGCGCAAACCAACGCCGGCCTGCAGCTCTCGACCAACGAGAAGGCGACCGACCTGTCGGGCTACGGCACCAGCGCCGAGACACTGACCTCGATGCAGGCCACCCAGACCCAGGTCACCGGCTACCTGAACAACACCCAGAACATCGCGGCCAAGCTGGCCACGCAGGACTCGGCCCTCACCGAAGTGGCCGGCGCGTCGACCAGCGCCATCCAGGCCATCACCCAGTCGATCGCCGAGGGCAACGGCACCACCTTGATGCAGCAGCTGCAGGACTCGCTGAGCAGCGCCACCGAGGGTTTGAACACCCAGTACAACGGCGAGTACCTGTTCGCCGGCGGCCAGGTGAACACCCAGCCGGTCAGCGCCAGCACCCTCAGCCAGCTGACCGCGGGGCCGCCGATCTCGAGCGTGTTCAACAACGACCAGCGCGTCACCGTCTCCCAGCTCGACCAGAACACCCAGGTCAGCACCGGCTTCCTGGCCGACCAGGTGGGCACGCCGCTGTTCACGGCGCTGCAGGCGATCCAGGCCTACGCCCAGGGTCCCAACGGGCCTTTCACCGGCACCCTGACCCAGGCGCAATCGCAGTTCCTGTCGTCGCAGATCGCCGGCCTCACCACCGTGCAGACCAACCTCAACAATGTGGTGGCGCAGAACGGCCTGGCGCAGAACGAAGTCACCAACGCCCAGAGCGACCTGACCTCGCGCCAGACCATGCTGCAGGAGCTGATCGGCAATGTGACCGGCGCTGACGTCGCCCAGGCGACCACCAACCTGCAGCAGGCCCAGCTGTCGATCCAGGCGGCCGGCCAAGTGTTCCAGGCGCTGAACAACTCGTCGCTGCTGGACAGCCTGACCGCGGTTCCCGCCCTCTGACGGCCATCCCCGGAATCGGCTGAGGCGCGCCTCGCGAAAGGCGCGCCTCGTAAAAAGTCCGATCGTGCGCTCCGCCCCGCCGGGCGGTCAGGCCGTGTTGTTGGGGATCAGACGCGGCTCGGTCAAATTGGTCGACAGGTTGGTGAACAGGGCCACCAGGTTCTCGATCGTGTTCGAGTTGGGGCAGTCCGAGCCGTTGTTGTTATTGGAATAGAACCGCGCCTTGTCCGGATAAACGCTGGGGCTGTTGGCGATGTATTGCATCGCCGTGCAGGACGAGAGCTGGCTCATGCCGCTGATGACGGCGGAGTTGTCAGTGGTGCATTGCGAACTGGACCCAGTTCCGGTGTCCGCGCCGTAGGCCACCGAGTAGACCCAGGTTCCCGCCTTGGCGGCGGCCTGGGCGGCGGCGATCGCCTGCTGGCACTGGTTGGTGTCCTGGGCGAAGGAGAGGCCGTTGATCGACAGCGGCGTGGCGCCGGTCAGCGACGACGCCGAGGTGCTGGTGCCCACCTTCTGCGACTTGCTCAACTGGTAGGTGCCGGTGCCGCCGGGGGTGCCGCCAGGCAGCTGCTTGACGATGGTGGTGCCGGCGCTCACGCCCGACCCGGTGAGGATCATGCCGGCGGCCAGCGGTCCGTCCTGCGACGACGACGTGGAGGCGCTGCAGCCGCTCGGGCACGAGGTGACCGTGAGGGTGGTGGATGCCGTGCAGGTCGTGTTGCCTGAGCGGCTGGTCGTGCAGGTGCCGATGTAGCCCTTGACGTCGGTGTCGGTGTCGCTGCTGTTGGCGGCGCCGTCGCTGAGGAACACGATGACGTTCTGGTGCGGTGGGCTCTGCGTCGTCGAGAGCGCCACCAGGTCGGCCTGCGCGGCGTTGATCGCTTCGGCGTAGTAGGTGCTTTGACCGCCGGGGGCGGAAATGCCGGAGCTGCAGCCGCCGTCGCCCACCGCCAGCGCCAGGTGCGAGGTGGCGTTCAGGGTCGTCGCGGTGCTGGAGCTCTTGAAGTCGTTGCTCAGCCCGACGACCGTATAGACGGGCGAGTTGCCGTAGTTCTGGGTGTTGCTCGACGACAGCGAGCCGCCGCAGGTGTACTCCTGGCTCGCCTGGGTGCTGCTTTGCAGACCCGGGAAGACGATCAGCCCCACATAGTCGAGCGACGGATTGAGGCCGGTCAGCAGAGTTTTCACCCCGGCCTGCGCGCATTGCTCGCGCGTCGAGGTGCTGCCGAGACCGCAATTGTTGTCGATGCTGGTGGGTCCGCTCGACATGGATGCGGTGGTGTCGAGCACGATCATCACGTTGAGCGCTTCGCCGATGCCTCCGCGGGCGCCGGCCGTCGATGTCGCCGTGACGGTGAAGTTGTTGAAGCCCAGGATCTGGGCGAACCACATCGGCACGACCGCCTGTTCGCTGACCTGGATCGCATTGGCGCCCCCGGTGCGTTCGGTGCCGGCGCAGGTGACGCCGGTCGAGGTCAGGCACTTCAGCGCCGGATAGCCGGTCACCATGGTGGCGGTGACGCCGGTGGGCGCGTTCTTGGTGCTGTAGGTGGTCGCGGTGGCGACCGCGGTGTTGCTGGGGATCTGGTAGCCCCCGGCCAGCGCTGCCGCGTCGGTCGACGCCTGCAGCTGCCTTTGCACGACGGCGATGTGGCCGATGTCGATGACGAACCCGGCCGAGCCGACCAGAACTGGAGTCAGCAAAGCCACGGTCACTGCCGTCGCCGCGCGACGGTCGCCCCAGAGGCCGCGCATGCGGCCGAAGAAGGCGCTGATGCTCCGCTTCATTCGATGAGATCCGAGGTTGTGGCGCTGAGCGTGCAGCTCGGCGCCATGTTGACCCCCATAACGGTCAGGTTGCAGGGGTAGGTTGCCGTGATCACTGCCGTGTCGCCGGCAGCCGCGCTGAGCGCGGTCGCGCAGCCGGAATCCGTCGTGCAGGCTGTGCCGTTCACGGTGACGGTGAGGTGGATGTTTGCGGCGGTCAGGTTCGCCGCCGAGCTTGAGATGGAGCTGGACGTGGTGGTGTAGGGGTTGGTGCTCGCCGCAGCGCGGCTGATCGCGAAATTGCGGCCGCCGTTGCGCACCGCGTCGGTAAGCTCGACGTAGTTGTTGAGCGCCAGGCCGAACTGGATGATGCCGAACAGCATCACGAAGAGCAGCGGCGCGATAAGCGCAAACTCCACCGCCGACGCACCCGAGTGGTCGCGGCGCAGTTTCCGCACGAAGACGGCGGCCTTATCGGCCATGAAGTGAAGTGTTGATCGTGACATCAGTCGTGGGTCGCCGTGGCCCTTTGGTAACTTCGCGTTTAGCAAGCCGGTGCACATTCAGGTCTTCGCAGAATCCGAGCATGGTTCTGCGGCACAGCTTTTACCGCGAGCCTGGTTAGTGGCCCGTTACTAGCGACAAATATTTCCTGGCGGGCGCGCGCCGGCGGCTCCTGAACACCTCGATTGCGAACGGGCTTCGACCCTCCCGCAGCCCCCGGAGCTCAGCCGGGACGGCGCGGCGGCCTTTGCGGTTGGGCCGCGCAGCGCAAGCCGAAATGCGCCATGTTGCTGACAGCCGTCACATGGCCGCCGCCCTGAGCGCTGTCGGTCGGCCAGGTCTTGAACCGCTCCCACCCCGAGTAGACCGGCAGCGGCGGCCCGCCCAGCGTCCAGGTCTCGGTGATGGCGTGCGGGCCGGCGTGGTCGACGCTGAAAAACTGGTTCTGGCCGGTGGCGCCATCGCTGCGGGTGAACTGATAGCCGATCTCGACCGACGATCCGGGCTGGAAGCGCCCGGACACGTTGACGACGCCGGTGAAGGTGATCACCCCGGGACAGGCGCCGGCATAGCGCAGCGGGCTGGCTGTCAGCGTGTCGCCAAGATGCGTCACTACGGAAAGCGCGAAGGCGGGGCCGCTGGCGGCGCAAACGGCCGCCGCGGCGGCGAGTACTGGGACGAAGGTACGGGACATCATCGCGGGTCCTTCCCAGCGTTGAGGCCCCCACAGCCAGCCTTGGCTGTACAGCACCGCGGTAAACCGGGTGTTGTGGTGAAGCTTGGAATCACGCCCCGGCTCGCATTTGGGCCTCGCCTGGACTACATCCGGCTCCCCACGCAGCCCTCGCCCCGATGACCCTCACCGACACTCACACCGACTCCGCCGAAGCCGCCGCCCGCGATGCCGTGGGGCTGCCGGTTGGCGCGCGGGTGCTGGCGGCCATGTCGGGCGGGGTGGATTCCACCGTCACCGCGGCCCTGCTGGCCCGCGCCGGCTACGACGTGGTTGGCGTCACCCTGCAGCTCTACGACCATGGCGCGGCGGTGCAGCGCAGAGGCGCCTGCTGCGCCGGCCAGGACATCCACGACGCCCGCTCGGCCGCCGAGGCGCTGGGCATCCCGCACTATGTGCTCGACTACGAAAGCCGCTTCAGCGCCGCGGTGATGGACGACTTCGCCGACGCCTACCTGCGCGGCGAGACGCCGGTGCCCTGCATCCGCTGCAACCAGACGGTCAAGTTCCGCGACCTGGCCGAGGTCGCTCGCGAGCTCGGCGCCGCGGCGCTGGCGACTGGCCACTACGTGCGCCGCCTCGTCGGCCCGGGCGGCCCGCAGCTGCACCGGGCGGTCGATCCGGCGCGCGACCAGAGCTACTTCCTCTTCGCCACCACGCCCGACCAGTTGGGGTATCTGCGCTTCCCGCTGGGCGGGCTGGAGAAGCCGGCGGTGCGGCGCGTCGCGGCAGAACTCGGTCTCTCGGTCGCCGAGAAGCCCGACAGCCAGGACATCTGCTTCGTGCCCGAGGGCCGCTACACCACCGTGGTCGACCGGCTGCGCCCGCACGGCGCGCTGGCCGGCGACATCGTGCACCTCGATGGCCGCGTGCTCGGCCGCCACGAAGGCGTCACCCGCTACACCGTGGGCCAGCGGCGGGGTCTCAACGTCGCGGTGGGCGAGCCGCTCTTCGTGGTGCGCCTCGATGCCGACCGCCGCGAAGTGATCGTCGGCCCGCGCGAGGCGCTGCTGACCAACGCGCTGACGCTGAAGGAAACCAACTGGCTGGGCGACGCCCCCGGCATCGAGGCCGCCGCCCGCGCTGGCCGCCCCGTGCTGGCCCGCGTCCGCTCCACCCGCGAGCCCCTCCCGGGCCGCCTGGCGCTCTTGGGCGATTCGGTCGGCGTCCGCTTCGACGCCCCCGAAGAAGGCGTCGCGCCCGGGCAGGCCTGCGTGCTCCACGACCCGGCCCGCCCCAGCCGCGTGCTCGGCGGCGGCTTCATCTCAGGGTCCGCGGCTTGAGCGCGGGTTCGGCAGCGCAGGCCCCGGTCACCGTGCTCTGCATGAAGTGGGGGACCAAGTATGGCCCGGAGTATGTGAACCGGCTCTACGCCATGGTGGCGCGGCATCTGGCGCGGCCGTTCCGCTTCGTGTGCCTGACGGACGACGCGGCGGGCATCCGGCCTGAGGTGATCACCGCGCCGATCCCGGCGCTGCCGCGCATCGCCCAGCCGAAGGAGCGCGGCTGGTTCAAGCTGGCCTCGTTCTCGCCGGCGCTGAGGGGGCTGCTGGACGAGGTGGTGCTCTACCTCGACCTCGACGTGGTGATCATGGACGCCCTCGACCCGTTCTTCGAGCACGAGGGCGTCTTCCCGCTGATCCGCGACTGGTACCACCCGGTGCGACTGGTCGGGAACTCGTCGGTCTACCGCTACCGCCCGGCCGAGCGCTGGGCGCTGTTCGAAGCCTTCAGCGCCGACACCGACGCCATCGTCGGTCGCATCCGCAACGAGCAGGAATACCTGAGCGAATACCTCGAGCAGCGCGGGGAGCTGAGCTTCTGGCCGGCCGAGTGGTGCCAGAGCTTCCGTGTCGGCTGCCTCGCTCCCTGGCCGGCGCGGCTCTGGGCCCAGCCCAAGGCGCCGCCCGGCACGCGCATCCTGATCTTCCATGGCTCGCCCAAGCCCGAGGACGCGATGGTCGAGCGGAACGGCCTGTGGCTGCAGAGCTGGCGCGCCTCGCCCTGGCTGGCGGAGCACTGGCGGGAGTAGTCAGTCGTTCGCCGGCGCGACACGTCGCAGCGTATGGCTCTTTTGCCGCAATATCACCGGGCTGGCGATCAGGGCGCGGCGGCCGACGCGGGGGCGGCGCTTCATCCAGAGGGCCTGGATCTCGGCCAGATGCGGCGGGGCGGGGCGGCGCAGGTCGCGGCTAGAGGAGAACTGCAGTCCAATCTCCTGGCCGTAGCGCCAGCGCACCGTGGCCTCGAAGGCGACGCCGCTCGACCACACCACCATGGTCAGGCGCTGGCCGGGCGGCGGCTCGCCGGCGAAGCGCAGGCGCGCGCCGATCTTGCTGAAGTCGGCGATGGTGCAATCGACCGCGCCCGGGAACACCTTGCCGCGCAGCGAGGTGGCGATGCGCTCGGCGGCGCGGCGGTCGCGGATGGCGGCGAAGGAGGCGGACTGGCCCATTGGCGGGAAGCTAGGCGCCAATCGTTAAACCCTTGCGAAAATGCGGCGAGATTACGGCCGCCCCAGCGCCTCGCCCACCGTGACGCCGCTGCGGCGCTTCATCGTCAGGTCGCGGCCGCGCACGGTTTCGCCGCAGGCCGCGCAGACCATCCGGGGCGCCAGCTCGTGCCCGCAGCTATGCACGATCTCCAGCGGCCCGCCCTCGCCGCCATAGACGTGCTGGTCGCCCCAGGCCTTCAGCGCCAGGATCACGGGGCGCAAAGCGCGGCCCTTGCGGGTGAGCAGGTAGTCCTTGCGCGGCGGATGCTCGCTGTAGAGCCTCGTCTCCAGCACCCCGGCGTCGACCAGGGTCTTCAGCCGCGCCGCCAGCACGTTGCGAGCGACGCCCAGCCGCGACTGCCACTCATCGAACCGCTGCACGCCGAAGAAGGCGTCGCGCAGGATGAGCAGCGTCCACGGATCACCGACGATGGAAAGGGCGCCGGCAACCGCGCAGCGCTCGTTGGAATAGTTTGCCGTGCGTCCCATGCGGCAAGGGTGCTGATTCAGCGCCGCGAACGCAAGCGTTGCGTTTGCAGACTGATGCCGCTGCCCGACTTGCACACATTCCGCGCAGAGGTCACATGAGGCCTTCCCCGCGAGGTATCCCCCCATGTCCGCCGCCGATCCGATCGTCATCGTCTCCTACGCCCGCACACCGATGGGCGGCTTCCAGGGCGCGCTTTCCGGCGCCTCGGCCACGGAGCTCGGCGCGGCGGCGGTGAAGGCGGCGGTCGAGCGGGCAGGGGTGAAGCCCGAAAGCATCGAGCAGATCCTGATGGGCTGCGTGCTGCCGGCCGGCCTCGGCCAGGCGCCGGCGCGCCAGGCGGCTCTGAAGGCCGGCCTGCCGCAGTCGGTGGAGGCTACGACGGTCAACAAGATGTGCGGCTCGGGCATGCAGGCGGCGATCCTCGGCCACGACCTGCTGGCGGCCGGCTCGGCCGACATCGTCATCGCCGGCGGCATGGAGAGCATGACCAACGCCCCCTACCTTCTCACCAAGCACCGCGGCGGCGCCCGCATCGGCCACGACCGGGTGATGGATTCGATGTACCTCGACGGCCTCGAGGACGCTTACGAGCCCGGCAAGCTGATGGGCGCCTTCGCCGAGGAGAGCGCCGCCAGCTACCAGATCGGCCGCGCCGAGATGGACGCCTACGCCATCGAGAGCCTGGCCCGCGCCCGGCGCGCGGTCGAGAGCGGCGCCTTCAAGCGCGAGATCGCGCCGATCGAGATCGCCGGCCGCGGCGGCCCGACCCTGGTCAGCGACGACGAGCAACCGCTGAAAGCCGACCCCTCGCGCATCCCGTCGCTGAAGCCCGCCTTCGCCAAGGACGGCGCCATCACCGCGGCCAACGCGTCCTCGATCTCCGACGGCGCCGCGGCGCTGGTGCTGATGCGCGCCTCGACCGCCAAGGCGCTGGGCCTGACCCCGATCGCCCGCATCGCCGGCCACGGCGCCCACGCCCACGAGCCCGCCAAGTTCACCACCGCGCCCGTGCCGGCGATGAAGAAGGCGCTTGCCCGCGCTGGCTGGGATATCGGCGATGTAGACCTGTTCGAGGTCAACGAGGCCTTCGCGGTGGTGGCGATGATCGCCATGCGCGAGCTTGGCATCCCGCACGCCAAGCTCAACGTCAACGGCGGCGCCTGCGCCCTCGGCCACCCGATCGGCGCCTCCGGGGCGCGCATCCTGGCGACCCTGCTCTCAGCCCTCGAAGCCCGCGGCGAGACGCGCGGCCTCGCCTCGCTCTGTATCGGCGGCGGCGAAGCCGTGGCGATGGCGGTCGAGCGGGTCTAGCCCGCCCGTCCGGACTAATGCCCCATGCTGTTGGCCGGGGCGGTGTTGTTGCTGGCCGTGGCGTTGCTGGCCGTCGAGTTGCCGCCGCCGTGGTTGCCGCCGCCACCGCCGCCGGTGAAGCCGCCGCCGCGCAGCTGGGCCATGTCTTCCACCGTGCCGTCCGGCCGCTCCATCTGGCCAGGCGACAGCTCCGAGGGGCAGTCCGCGCCCTGGTAGACCGCGGTCACCGAGGTGCTGTGCTTGCCGTTGTGGGCCGGGTCAGACGCGCCCTCGATGTCGACGGTGCTGACGATGCTGTACTTGCTCGTGTAGTCGCCGCTGATCACGGCGTGGCTGGTGATGGTCATGCCGCTCTGGCCGAGGTTGCAGACCGAGTCGACCACGTAGTTGTCGCCGTCCTTGGAGATGGCGAACTTGGGGCAGGAGCCGGCGCGGCGCGGGCCCTTGGGAAGCACCGGCATGCGTCGGTCGGAGGCCGCGTCGAAGCACCACTTGCTGACGATCGGCGTCGGGCTGCGGTCCGACTGGATGGTCTCGACCCAGTAGCCCGGCTTACGCTGCGGCGACTGGACTTTGAAGAGCTTGTCGCAGGCGCCGAGGCTCACGCAGGCGGCGAGCAGGCCGAGCAGAATGACTTTCTTCATATGGGTCAGGGTTCCAAATCCGTTGCGGAAAAAGGCGGGCTGGGCTCGGTCAGGCGTGGCCGGTGAGCTGATTGAGGTGCGAGCGGGCGCCGTCCGGCATCACCACGTCGCCCGGCTTCATATCGCTCGGGCAGTCGCCGGCGCGGCGCACGTCGGCCACGACGCGGCCGGGACCGTCTGCGGCGCTCTCAGCGGCGCCGACCGTCTGGCTGCGGGCCTCGACCACATAGTGGTTGCTGAAATCGCCGCGCATCACGCCTTCGGTGGCGACCTTGCCGGCCGGGCCCATGTCGCAGCTGGTGGAGAAGTGCCAGCTGCCGTCGGCGGCCCGGGCCATGTCGTGGCGGCTGCAATGGCCGGCAAGGCTCTGGTTGAACGAGGCCAGCGAGGTCGCGGCCCCGGCGTCCAGGCAGAGCTTGGTCACCCGTGAGCCATGCCGGTCGGAGACGCGCTCGATCCACAGGCCCGGCGTGGCGGCTGGGCTGGCGGCAGCGGTGGGCTGGATCGGGGTGATGTGGGCGGCCGGCTCGGCCTTGTGGCAGGCGCCCAGGGCCGCAATAGCCAGAAGCGGGGCGGCCAGCGCCAGAATGGAAGTGGTTACGCGCATGGCGACGTCGTCCTCGAACCTCTATCTTCACTCAAGGATAGTCGCGATTGTCGCACGGCGCGAGACGGAAGAGATTTCATGTCTGAACTCAAAGACAACGCGGCGGTGAGCCGCTTCGAGATGGTGGAAGCCGGCCAGACGGTATTCGCCGACTACCGGCGCGCGGGCGGGCGGCTCTTCATCGACCATGTGGAAGCGCCCGTTGCGCTGCGCGGCACGGGCGCGGCCGGGCGCTTCATGGAGGCGCTGGTGGAGACGGCGAGGGGCGAGGGCGCAACGCTCGTACCCATCTGTGGTTACGCAGCCGCGTGGCTGCAACGTCACCCCGATCTGGCGCGCGGCGTAGTATAGTGGCATTTTGTCACTGAGGCGCCACTTGATTCTACTCGCATCTGATCTTCGATTAAGCTTGCGATAAGCCTTGTAACTCAATGTCCTCCCGGAGCCGGCTGGCGCGCTTGGCCGGGGGTGACGTGAACGATCGTACTGTCCGAAGTCTGGCCTATCTGGAGGACAGCGCCTCGACCGCGCGGGTGCTCAACCTGCTGCGCGTGCATCGGCGGCGCTCGCGCGATCCGGCCCATGCGGCCAATCCGTTCTTCAAGATCCCCACGCTCAACCGCGCCATCATCCTCAAGCATCGGCTGCGCCGCAACGAACTGGACCTGTTCCCGCGGGTGCGGCGATCGGCCACCAAGGTCATCCTGCCGATCGACGGCGAGGACCTGAGGCTCGGCGGCCGCTCGGTCTTCGTCGGCCAGATCAACTACGACGGCATGATGGAGAACTTCCTCGGCGATCGCTGGCGCATCGACCGCAGCGACTTCGACCTCCTGACCATCATCGACGAGCTGCCGTCGCTCGACCCCTTCCTGCTGCGCGAACAGCTGCGGCGCTACGGCCGCGAGCCGGCGCGCTGCTACTTCGACATTTCCAATGCCGACATGACCCGCATGTTCCGCTTCGTGGAACACGAGGTCCAGAAGCTGATCGACCTTTGCTACAAGGGCGTGGTCAGCGAGGCAGGCGAGCGGCAGGGCTCGCGCCTGGCCGGCAAGATACTGTCGTCGAGCGTGGATGCGGACACCGAGCCGCTGCGCCTGGCCCTGAGGCTGGAAAAGCGCGACTACCAGGAGGGCGTCTTCTGCTGGAAGGGGTTCCTCTACTACAAGTGGACCCTGCGCGAGACCCTGCCCGACGTCTCCCGCGTCGCCGATGCGGTCGCCACCCTCAAGCCGCGCGGAGCGGCGCTGGAAGTCGAGGCGATGGCCCAGCTGGAAAAGTCGCGCGCGTCGCTGAAGACCTCCATCCTCGATGCCCTCGGCGCCGCCAGGAAGTCCCTGCAGTACTATGACGCGGCCTTCGCCAAACTCGTCGATGGCCAGTCGCAAGCGTTCCGCGAGTTCCTGCTGGATGCGCCCTCGATGTTCACCGAGCTCGGCGAGCGGCTCGGGGCGGTGAACCACATCGTCAGTTTCTGGAACTACCGCTTCCCCAACGGGAAGATGCCAGTGGTGACCGGCCAGGAACTGGCCGACATCGTCGCCGACTTCGAAGAAAGCCTCGCCTTCGAACGCAAGGAACGCCCGCCGCTGAGCCTGGCCTGCTAGCTGAGCCTGGCCTGCTAGAGGAGGCGCCCCGGGACCAAGCGGCCGCTACGTCCCGTTGTCAGCCGCGTTGCCGGCTGGGCAGGCGCCCACGTAGGTGGTGACGGCGTGGCTGGTGAAGCTCTGCGGCGGCTTGCCGGCGATGGTCACGGTCACCTGGGCGTCCGAGGTGTAGCTGGAATTGAAGTCGCCCGAGATGGTCATGTGCGCCGTCGAGGTCACCTGGCCGCTGGCGCAGGTCGCATCGGTGGTCAGCTCGCCCGAGAGGCTGCGCTTCAGCGTGAAGGTGCTGCAGTTCTTGGCCACCGCGCCCAGGTCAACCGCCTCGCCGGTGGCGCAGAAGTGGCTGGTGACCGGCGCGCCGCCGTTGGAGGTGTCGACGCGCTGCCAGTAGCCGGGCTTCACGTGCGGCAGGTCGGCGATGCTGATGTTGGTGTCCGGTCCGCCACCGCCGCCCGCGCCGCCGCCGCCGCCCTTGCCCGAGCAGGCGGCCAGCAGCAGCGCCGCCCCAGTCAGCGCCAGCCCCACACGCGTCATCGCCATAAACCGCCCCCTTACGCCGGCGCTGCCGCGCCACCGCCCCCTGCGCTTGAGCTAGCACAAGCCGCCCCGCGCCGCGACACGCGACCTGTTGACAGGCGCGTAAGTCGACGCTTACGGTAAGTAATGACTTACACTAATCACGCCTTTGCGGCGCTTGCCGATCCGACCCGCCGACGGGTGATGGAGCGGCTGGCGCAGGGCCCACGGGCGGTCGGCGAGATCGCCGAGGGCCTGCCGGTCAGCCGCCCGGCCGTCTCCCAGCACCTGAAGGTGCTGAAGGACGCCGGCCTGGTCCGCGATCACGCCGAGGGGGCGCGGCGCATCTACGCCATCGACCCCGCCGGCCTCGGCCCCATGCGCGCCTGGCTCGATCAGTTCTGGGATCAGGCGCTGGCCGCCTTCGCGGCCGAATTCGAACCCCCACCCAAGCCAGCCAAGGACAACCCATGAGCCTCGCCATCAAGCCCGCTCCCGTCCGCAAGAGCGTCAGCGTCGCGGCCACGCCCGACCGCGCCTTCGAAGCGTTCACCGCCGGCTTCGACCGCTGGTGGCCGCGCAGTCATTCGATCGGCGACGCGCCGCTGAAGACCGCGGTCATCGAACCCCGCGCAGGCGGCCGCTGGTACGGCCTGCTCGACAATGGCAGCGAGGCTGAGTGGGGCGAGGTGCTGGCCTGGGAGCCGCCGCGCCGCGTGCTGCTTGCCTGGCGCATCGGGACCAACTGGACCTACGATCCGGCCCTGCACACCGAGGTCGAGGTCACCTTCACCCGCGAGGGCGAGCGCACCCGCGTCGATCTCGAGCACCGGCATCTGGAAAACATGGGCGAGGGCGCGGAAGGCGCACGGGCCCAGTTCGACAGCGACGGCGGCTGGGGCGGCCTGCTGCAGATGTTCGCCGACGCCGTCTGAAAGGAGCTATCGCCGTGATCACCATCCACAGCATCATCGGCAGCCCGTACGGCCGCGCCGCCGTCATCGGCTGCCTCGAGAAGGGCCTGGCGTACCGGATCTCGCCGGTCGTCCCGGGCCAGCACCGGGCGCCGGCCTATCTGGCCATGCACCCGTTCGCCCGCATTCCGGTCATCCAGGACGGCGACTTCACCCTCTACGAGACCCAGGCGATCCTGCGCTATCTCGACGCCACCGGCGCCGGCCCGCCGCTGACGCCCGCCGACCCCCGCTCGGCGGCGCGGATGAACCAGGCGATCGGCATCATCGACTGGTACTACTTCGCCCCGACGGGCGCCGTGCCGCTGGTCTTCAACCGCGTCATTGCGCCAAGGCTGGGTATGCCCGTGAACGAGGAAGCGGCCCAGGCGGCGTTGCCCGCCGTGCGCCGGATCATCGGCGTGCTGGGCGGCTTCGTGGAGAAGAGCCCCTACTTCGGCGCCGACGCGTTCTCGCTGGCCGATATCCACGTCGGGACCCAGATGGACATGCTCTCGGAAATGCCTGAGGCGCACGAGCTGCTGAAAGGCTCGCCGCTGGTTGCGTGGCTGGCGCGCATGCAGTCGCGGCCCAGCTTCGCCGCAACCACCTGGGACGCTCTGGCTAAGGCGGCTTGAGGTTCGGCCTAAGGCTGGTCGTCCGGGTGGCGGCCGGCGGGGCAGGGGCCGAGGTAGCGGGCGTCGGCGTGGTCGGTCACGTCACCCAGCTGGATGTCGACCGAGAAGGCTGAACTGAAGTCGCCGTGGGCTCGCGCCCAGGTGGTCTTCACCGGCCCGTCGGCGCACGCGGCCTCGACCACGTACGAGCCGTCGGCCGTTTTCACGCGGCGGGTGACCGGGCAGCCGGGCCGCGCCTCGAGCACGGTCAGCACCTGGCCGGATAGGCAGATCTGCTTCTTGCCGGCGGCCTTGGAGTCCCACTCCCAGAGCCCGGCGCGCGGATGCGGCAGCGCCGCTTCGGCCACGGGGTCGCCCGGGGTTTGCGGAGGCGCGCCGGACCCGCACGCCGCCAGCCCACCGCATGCGGCGGCTACGATCGCCCAATGCCTGCGCAAGAAATACAACGCCCCATGACTGGCGCCTGCACAGGGCGCTCCGGGAGACGCTAACACCGCACCACGCGAGCGTCACCTAAGGAACAAGGTTAGCCGTAAGAAGGCGTCGGCTGCAACTGATGGATGTACGTCAGGACTGGCCGTCGAACTCGGTGTCGATGACCAGCTCGATAGGGCCGGTGATGAAGCCCGGCAGGCCGTAGGCCTTCGGATCGAGCGTGGTCCGGGCGGTGACGCCCAGCACCGGATGGTGGCCCATACCGACGCCCGCGCCGACCAGATCCACATCGAAGACCACGTGCTTGGTGACGCCCATCAACACCAGATCGCCCTCGACCGTGCCGTGGGTGGCGCTGGTCGGGTGGAAGCGGGTGGAGGTGAAGGTGGCGACGGGGAAGTTGGTCGCCTTCAGGAAGCGGTCGTCGATCTCGGCGGAGAAGCCGTCCACCGGCGCGGTGGCGATCGACTTGGCGTCGACCGAGACGCTCAAGGTGTCGCTGGCGGGCTTGGCCGGATCCCAGACCATGGCGCCGGTCACGCCCTGGAAGCGGAAGATCGAGTAGGAGAAGCCGACGTGCGGCACCCGGGCGATCAGGCCGGTGTGCTTGGGGTCGATCGCGTACTTGCCGGCCGGCGCGGCGTGGAAGTCGTGCGACGCGGTCGGCATGGTCTGCGCGCTGGCGGCGGCGGTCAGAGCCAGGGAGGCCGCGGCGCCGAAGGCCAGGGCGCGGACGAAAACCTTCGATCTCATTCTGGTTGCTACCCCTTCAGGCCCGCGCCGGCGACCCGCACGGTGAAGCCGCCTTCCTACGCGCGCCGCCGCCCGGGCGGAAGTTAGGAAATCTGGCCCGGGCCGGACATTGCCTTTCGCCGCCGCCGGCTGTTCCTCCTCGCGAGATGATCGCCGCCGACACCCTTCGCCGCCTCGCGCTGGCCCAGCCTGAGGCGGTCGACGCAAGCAAGGGCGCGCAACTGGTGTTCGAGGTCGCCGGCAAGGGATTTGCCTGGAGCTTCATGCAGCGCGTCCACCCGAAGCGGCCGCGTGTGCCCAAGCCTGAGGTGCTGGCGGTGCGCTGCGAGTTGCCTCGCAAGGAAATGCTGATCGCGGCGCGGCCCGAGGTGTTCTTCGACGACGATCACTACCGTGGCTTTCCGGCCGTGCTGGTGCGGCTGGCCGAGGCGGACGAGGCGGAATTGGCTGTCCTATTGGCCAGCGCGTGGTGGCTCGTGGCGCCGGCGCGGCTGGGCGGGCTTGCGGGGCGCCCCGGCAAAGGCTGAAATGGGCGCTCGGAGGAAGCGTCGATGCGTACCCTGTTGGCAGTTCTGATTCTGGCGTGGCCCCCGCTTGCCCTGGCGGCGACGCCCGCCGCCGGGCCAACGCCGCCGCCCGCGCCTGCTGCGTCCGCGCCCGCCGCCGCCTCACCCGCGCCGACCCCCGCCGCCCCCGCGCACTCCGCCCCCGCGCACTCCGCCGCCGCGCCGACACCGCCCGCGCCGCCGCCGCCCGCTCCGGACATGATCTACTACCCCGCCGCCGCCAAGGCGGCCGGCATCGAGGGCCAGGCGACCCTCCACTGTGGCCGCAACACCCACCTGAAGCTGGAAAACTGCAGCCTGGTCTCCGAGATCCCCGCCGGCCAGGGCTTCGGGGCCGCCGCGATGGCCATGGCGGCCGCCAACATCGAGAACCCCAAGGTCACCACCACCGAATCGCAGCTCGTCGATCCGCAGGACATCATGCTGAAGTTCGTGCTGCATCCGCAGACGATCGATCCCGACATCACCCTGCCCGCCCACGTCAACAGCCCCGCCTCGCTGGTCACCCGGCCGACGCGTGAACAGCTGCAGGCCGCCTATCCGGTGCGGGCGCTGAGCGACCAGGTCGACGGCGGCGCCTATCTCGACTGCGTGCTGACCAAGGCCGGCGTGCTGACCGGCTGCAAGGTGATGGTCGAGGCGCCGGAAGGCTACGGCTTCGGCCAGGCGGCGCTGGAAGTCGCCAACGACTTCAAGATCACGCCGCGCGAGGTGGATGGCGAGCCGATCGACAGCGAGGTGCATCTGCCGGTGAAGTTCACGGTCGCCGACCCGGACGGCCCGCTCATGCTGAAAACCCTGCCGCCGGGCACGCCGCCGCCCCGCTAAGACCCCGGCAAACCCTCAGGCGAAGTGGTCGCTCAGCCGCAGGCGTGGCAGCGCCCGGGTGGCCGCCATGGCGCGCCAGACCAGGCGCGTGAAGGCCAGCAGGCAGGCCTCCAGCACCGCGAACTGCGCCAACTTGCCGGCGTCGAGGCCGCCGTCCATGCCCAGCCGCACGATCGAGGCCAGCAGGGCCGCGACCACGAGGGCGCAGCAGATGAAGAGCGCCACCGCGGCGAACCAGTTCTTCTTCAGGATCAAGAGCACCGCCGCGCCGGACTCGACGGTGAGGTAGAGGGCCTGGCCCAGCACCAGCCAGTTGTCGCCGCGGTTCTCGTAGAATGGCTGGGTGACGTGGATCTGGCCCGCCGCCGCCGCCATGGTCAGGGCCACGAAGGGCGCGACGCCGATCAGCAGCAGCGACCAGGCGGTCCAGGCGATGATCTCGCGGGCCTGTTCCTCGGCTGCGATCGGCCCCCACCAGATGTGCGCGGCGCTACCCGCGGGCGGCCCTGCGGACGCGGTCATGGCCGCCGCGCCGCCCGCGCCCGGATGGTCGGGACCACGCCCAGGTTCCAACGCACGTCCTCCGGATCCAGTCCCTGGCACACTTCGGCTATCCACAGCAGGAAGGGCGCCAGCTCGGCGTCGATGGCGTCGTCGTCGATGGGGCGCGGCTCATAGCGCGGCCAGAAGGCGTAGACGATGGCCATCGAGGGCCGGCCGCGACCGAAGTCGCCCAGCTCGATGGCGAAGAGACGCCCCGCTTCGCTGCGCCAGTAGGCGCGGCCGGCGCGAAAGCCCAGCGCGGCTTCCAGCGAGGTCGCCACCTCCGGCCGAACGTCCAGCTCCTGCTCGAAGATGATCGGATCGGCCCGCAGCGCCGCCAGCTCGACCTCGGTCGGGGTGATGAAGTTCATCGCGCCGGCCCTACCGTGCGGTCCAGCCAGGCGGTGACCTCGGCGGCGATCTCGGGGCCGCGATCGTCCTGCAGGAAGTGCGCGGCCCGGTCGTAGAGCGTCGGTCCCTCGGCGTGCGGCAGCAACTCCTTGAGGCGGTTGGCGTATTCGATCCCGAACACCTGGTCTTCCGGGGCCCAGATCAACTGGATCGGGATCGGCGCCAGGCGCGGCAGCTGGCTCTGGATCCAGGCCATGTCGGCCCAGCCACGGTCGCCCTCTTGGAGCGGGATCGAGCGCGGCCAGGTCAGGGTCACCGTCTCGCTGTCGCGCTCATCGTAGACGTGGTGGTAGCCGCGCGCCTCGGCCGCGCTCATGCCGCGCCGCGTCGTGGCGGCCGGGCCGCCGTGCGACAGAGCCTTCAGCCGCTTGAGGAAGTAGGGCCCCAGGATCGGCGCGTGCCAGGTGGTCCAGGGGCGGGCGCTGGTGTGGAAGCGGCCCTTGTAGTCGGTGAAGAGCCAGGTGTTCATCAAGGTCAGCGCCGCCACCCGGTCCAGCCGCTGCAGCGCCGCGCCGACGCCCTGCGGCCCGCCCCAGTCCTGGCCGACGATGGCGATGCCGCTCAAGGCCAGCTGGTCGATCAGCGAGACCAGGTCGGCGATGTGGTGGGCGAGGGAATAAGCGGCGTCGATCCGCGGCTTGTCGGAATAGCCCGCCCCGATGCAGTCCGGCGCGATCACCCGATAGCCGGCGTGCGTCAGCGGCTCGATGAAGTCGCGGTAGAGGAAGGCCCAGGTCGGGTTGCCGTGCAGCAGCAGCACCGGGCGCGCCTCCCGCGGCCCCTCGTCGATGTAGGCCATGCGCCGGCCATTTACGGTCAGGCTGGACTGCGGCCAGGGGAATATCGCGGTCAGCCAGTCCGGCTTTTCCAGCATGGCCGAAGCTCCTAGTCGAAGGCGCGGCCCGCGGCGGCGCCGGTCAGCGCCCGGTAGATGGTGGCGGGCGGGGTCAGGGTGATCGGCAAGCGCAGCGCCGTGCCGGCCGCCGCGACCGTCAGGTAGAGCCCCCGGGCCGGGGTGAAGGCGGCGGCGAGGGAATCGAAGTTCTCCTCCGCGCCCTGGGCGATGGCGCCGAAGCCGCCGCCCAGGATCGCCACCGCGAAGATGGCGATGGCGATGGTCAGGGCCCACACCACCAAGCTCAGCGCGAAGGCCAGGAGATAGGCGACGAACAGCGGCCAGAAGCGACCGCGCGTCAGCCGCCAGGATCCGAGCACGTCGATCCGGCCGCGGTCGAAGGTCATCGGCGAGGCGAGCGAGAAGCGAACACCGAAGTAGATGAAGGCGACGAGGGTCATCGGCACGACCACCACCAGGCCGAGGACCATGCCGATATCGCCAACGACGAGCGCGAGCAGGGTGAGGACCACGGCCGCGGCCAGCACGATGGCGAAGTAGAGGGCGATCGCCATGCCGGCCAGCAGGGCCAGCAGGCCGAGCTGCCGCAATTCGTCCGACGCCAGCCGCAGGTAGCCGAAGCTCGACCGCTCGGGCCGCAACACCGCCCGGTTCATGGCGGCATAGAGCACCGCGCTCAGCACCAGGAAGGCGAGGATGACTACCAGATACGTCGGCGCGATGGGCGCCAGGGCGGCCATCAGCGGGCCTGGGTCGGCGTTGAATTGCAGGCTGACTTGCGCGGCGTTGGTGAAGGCCTTGCCGGCGGAGAGGGTCACGAAGAGGACGTAGCCCAGCGCCGCGACGAGCTGCAGCGCCGCCCAGTAGAGCACCGACAGCGGCCGCTCCCAGACGAGGCGAAAGCCGGTGAACGCGGCATCCGCCGCCGTAAACTCCGCCACCTCGGCTCCTCGCCCCACGCCCCTGCGGCAAACCTTAGGGCGGAAATCCCCGGCGGTGGCAAGCGCCTAGCTCAGCCGAACAGGTCCGGCTGCCTGTCGCTGGCTCGGGGCGGGCTGAACCGGCTGACGTCGAGCGGCGGGATCTTGCGGTCGAGGCCCAGGCGGCGGCGGGCGGCGGCGAAGCGGGCGCCGATCAGCTCGGCGATGGGCCCGTCGCCCTTCATCCGCTCGCCCCAGCGCATGTCGTAGTCGCGGCCGTGGCGCATCTGGCGCACCAGGCTCATCACCCGCGACGCCCGGTCGGGCCGGGCCGCTTCCAGCCACTCGCGGAAGAGGTCCTTGATCTCCAGCGGCAGGCGCAGCACCACATAGCCGGCTGATGCCGCGCCGGCCTCGGCCGCCCGCTCCAGCACCGCCTCCAGCTCGTGGTCGTTGAGGCCCGGGATCACCGGCGCGAACATCACGCTGACCGGACAGCCGGCGGCGGCCAGGCCCCGGATGGCGGCGATGCGACGGTCCGGCGTCGCGGCGCGCGGCTCCATTGCCCGCGCCAGCGCCCGGTCGAGGGTGGTCACCGACACCGCCGCCCGCGCCAGCCGCGCCTCGCCCATCGGCCCTATGATGTCGGCGTCGCGCAGGATCAGCGCCGACTTGGTGATGATCGAGAACGGATGGCCAAAGCGCGACAGCGTCTCCAGCACCCCGCGGGTGACCCTGAGGCGCTTCTCCTGCGGCTGATAGGGATCGGTGTTGCCGCCGATGTGGATGGGCCGCGGCTCATAGCCCCGGCGCGACAGCTCGGTCGCCAGCAGCCGTCCGGCTTCCGGCTTGAAGAAGATCTTGCTCTCGAAATCCAGCCCCGGCGACAGGCCGACATAGGCGTGGCTGGGCCGCGCATAGCAGTAGATGCAGCCGTGTTCGCAACCTCTATAAGGATTTATGGAGCGGTCGAAGCCCACGTCGGGGCTGCTGTTGCGGGCGATTATTGTCTTCGAGCGTTCGGGCGTCACCTCAGTCTTCAGCCGCGGCGGCGCTTCATCTTCAACGGTCCAGCCATCGTCGAACGCGTCACGCACAAGGCTTTCAAACCGGCCGGTCGCGTTGGACTGAGCGCCACGGCCTCTTGGTGCGCCGGGTAGGATGATCATGGCGGAGAGATAGGCGGGCAACTGGAACATATCAAGAACATTCGCGGTTGCCAGACCGGCCAGAAAGTTGCGGCCTGCGGAACTGCTATTTCGCGCGCGCGAGCCAGGCCCGGCGGCCCGCGCTCGCCCACCGCGTCTCACCATTCAAGGCGTCGCGTGCGGTTCCAGCGCGAGCGCCGGCTCAATCTCGACGCCGCCGGCCGACGGGTGGGCGCCGTAGTAGCGCCAGAGCATCCAGAAGATGCCGAGCACCGCCGGCAGCGCCATGAGGATGGCGAGGCTCAGCGATCCGCCGAGGCTGTAGATGCCCGCCCCCGCTAGCGCGCCGGCGCCACAGCCGACGTCCCAAGCCCCTTCTGCCGCGATGTTGTAGCGGAAGGTGCAGGGCGAAGCCTGCGCCAGGTTGTAGAACGGCGTCGAGACCGCCGGGATGATCAGGGCGTTGGCGAGGGCGACGAGCGCGTTGGCGACCACCGCCCACCAAAGGTGGCCGACCGCCGCCGCCTGGATCAGCACCAGCAGCAGCGTGGCCACGCCGGCCAGCGCCGCGGTGCGCCGGCCGCCGCCGCGATCGATGTGGCGGCCAAAGAGAGCTGTCAGCACCGCGCCCACCAGCGCCGCCAGCGCCACCGCCCCGCCGTAGGCCCCGATGCTGGCGGCCAGCGAGACGAACAGGGCCACCTGCCAGACGTAGTAGATGCAAGCGCCTTGCCAGCCGTCGATCAGCATCAGCGCCACGCCGGCGCGCGCCGCCCGAACGATGCCCGGCGCATCGCGCGGCGGCATCACATTGGGCGCGCCGAGGAGCGGCGCGACGGAAAGCGCCTGCACCGCGCCGACGACGCCAAACATCCAGAGCGCACCGGCGTTGAGCAGCAGCCAGGCGCCAACCAGCGGCGCGGCGACTCCGATCATCGTCGAGGCAGCCTCGCGGATGCCGACCTGGTGCCCGCGATGCTCAGCGTCGCCCAAGGCGGAGAAATAAGCGTGATAGGTGGGCCAGTAGAGCGTGCTGGCGGCGGAAGAGACGATCACCCAGGTCCAGAACGGCGCCCCCAGCCCGTGCACCTGCCCCAGCAGCGGATACTGGACGGCCGTGCCCAGCGTCCCGGCGATCAGCAAGGGCTTCAAACCCCATCGCTTGCCGATCGGCAGGATGAGTGGGCGCATGACGAAGCGGCCGGCGACGAGGCCGGCGAGAACGGTGAGCGCCCCTGCGGGCGAGAAGCCCGCGCGCAGCAGGAAGGCAAGCAGGAAAACCCCGCCGGCGTTCGAGGCGAACGCCTGGATGACGAAGTGCAGATTGACGCGATTGACCGCGTCGTTACCGAAGAATGCCATGTTGGGAGCCGTAAGAGGAGAAGGTGATCGATAGACGCGCGCCTGCTATCCGCAGGCAGGTCGGCGTGCGTGCCGTCCAGGGGCTATCGAGTCCGACCGGGCAACCGCCTACGCTCCTCTGCTCGGGTGCCTATATGGAGGCGATCGTCCGCGCCACGCAAGCGCCCTCAGAGCGACCTGAGCGAAACGTCAGCTTCGGGGCGCTTGCAGTCCAATGCGTGATGTCAGAAAGCGGACCCGCCTCAGCGGCAGCAGCGCCACCGCTACTCGAACTCCGGCTTCGCAACGACCTCCGGCTCTAACCATGGATCGAGGCCATTCGGGCGGCTGAAGGAAGTGCGCCGGCGCCTCGTCCGCCTCGGTCCAGCCATCGTCGAAGGCTTCGTGGGTCTGGCTCTCGAAACGCCCCGTCGCATTGGACTGGGCGCCGCGGCCTCTTGGTGCGCCGGAGAGGACGATCATGGCCGAGAGAGAGGCGGGAAACCCGAACATATCAAGAACATTTGCGCCTGACGCGACAGGGGCGGCCTTTCCTTCTAGCATCGCCGCATGGCGCTCGACGCGTACCAACGGCCATTCGCCTTCGGCAAATGGCAAGTCCATCCGTCGCGCGGTCTCCTGACCGGCGCCGAGGGTGAAAGCACGCGACTCGAGCCACGGCTGATGGACCTGTTGCTGCTTTTCGCGGGATCAGGCGGGCGCGTGCTCGGAAAGGATGAGATCACCGCTGCTACGTGGAGTGATCGCCCCATCGGTGACGACACGCTGGCCGCCGCCGTCAGCCGGCTGCGCCGGGCGCTCGGCGAGACGCGCGAACGACGCTACATCGAAACGGTCCCGAAACGCGGCTATCGCTTGGCCGTGGAGGCGGCGACGAAGGCGTCCTACCTGCGCGTTGCGTCCGAAGGACCACCTGAGGCCGCGGCGCTTGTCGCGCAAGGGCGGCGGGCGTT
>DATAVF010000249.1:0-2675 GCA_036267835.1 Caulobacteraceae bacterium
GAATACCTGGTCCGCAATGCTCCGGCCGCCGTCTACGAACTCGAGCACTGGGGCGTGCCGTTCTCGCGCACCGCCGAGGGCAAGATTTACCAGCGCGCCTTCGGTGGCATGACCCGCAACTTCGGCGAGGCGCCGATCCAACGCACCTGCGCCGCGGCCGACCGCACCGGCCACGCCATGCTGCACACCATGTACGGCCAGTCGCTGAACCACGCCGTGGAGTTCTTCATCGAGTACTTCGCGCTCGACCTGATGATGGACGAGGGCGTCTGCCGGGGCGTCACCGCCTGGAAGCTCGACGACGGCACCATGCACCGCTTCCGCGCCCAGACGACGGTCATCGCCACCGGCGGCTACGGCCGCGCCTACTTCACCTGCACCGGCGCCCACACCCAGACCGGCGACGGCGGCGGCATGGCGCTCAGAGCCGGCCTGCCGCTGCAGGACATGGAGTTCGTGCAGTTCCACCCCACCGGCATCTACGGCGCCGGCTGCCTGATCACCGAGGGCGCCCGCGGCGAGGGCGGCTACCTGACCAACTCCGAGGGCGAACGCTTCATGGAGCGCTATGCGCCGACCGTGAAGGACCTGGCGCCACGCGACATGGTCAGCCGCGCCATGACCATCGAGATCCGAGAAGGGCGCGGCGTGGGTCCGAAGAAGGACCACATCTTCCTGCACCTCGACCACCTGGACCCGAAGGTGCTGCACGAGCGCCTGCCCGGAATCACCGACACCGCTCGCATCTTCGCCGGCGTCGACCTGACCAAGGAGCCGATCCCGGTCTCGCCGACCGTGCACTACAACATGGGCGGGCTGCAGACGAACTTCTTCGGCGAGGTGGTGACCAAGGTCGGAGGCGATCCGGACACCGTGGTGCCCGGCCTGATGGCGGTGGGCGAGGCGGCCTGCGTCTCCGTGCACGGCTCCAACCGGCTGGGCTCCAACTCGCTGATCGACCTGGTGGTGTTCGGCCGCGCCGTCGGCATGCGCTGCGGCGACAAGCTGAAGGCCGGCGCCACCCAGCCGGAGCCCAAGCCCGCCTGGACCGACAGCCACTTCGCCCGCTTCGACCGCCTGCGCAATGCCTCGGGCGCGACGCCCACCGCGACCCTGCGCCTGGAAATGCAGACCGCCATGCAGGAAGACGCCGCCGTCTTCCGCACCGGCGAGACGTTGCAATCGGGCGTGCAGCGGCTGCAGAAGGTGCACGACCAGCGGCCCGACTTGCACGTCAGCGACCGCGGCCTGGTCTGGAACACCGACCTCGTCGAGACGCTGGAGTTCGAGAACCTGGCCTCGCAGGCCATCGTGACCGTGAACGGCGCCCTCAACCGCACCGAAAGCCGCGGCGCCCACGCTCGGGAAGACTTCGCCGCCCGCGACGACGTCAACTGGCTGAAACACACCCTGGCCTGGCTCGACGACGCCACCGGCAAGGTGAGCTTCGACTACCGCCCGGTCCACATGCACCCGATGACCAACGACATCGCAAGCATCCCGCCGAAGGCGCGGGTGTACTGACGCCAGCTGCCCCGCGGCGAGTACGGGACGCCACGCCCGGGCGCTGGCCAGGGTTTTCATCCGGGCCTGGCGGCGCGAGCACGCCGGCTTGCTGCCCGCAGCGGTGCTGAGCGCCCGCTCGCATAGGCCGGCATGCGCTCGGCGAGGGCGTCCGAGACGATCGCGCCCAGCTGGGTGTCAGCGTGGGCGACCGTCAGCGTCGCGCTTTCGGCGCGCCGAAGCTGTTGGCGATCTGCCGCAGCGCGTCAGCCATCCCGCCGGGGTTGAAGCTGGCGTTCAGCATCATCTCAGAGGCCAGCGGCGCGCCCACCGAGGCGCCTCCGGGTTTCAACCACGGCAATTGCCCAGCAGACCGCCCTCGCAGTTGTGCAGCTGATTTCGACCGGGGAAGGCCCTCGGCGCCCCGTCTGTCTGGGCCTGTTAGGCCGGCCCTTGCTCCACCTGCGCGCACTTCGCGAGAATCTCGTCGACGACGCGGGCGACCGGCGCCGTGGCGTCGATGCGCACGCCGTTCGGAGTGTCCTCTTGCGTCGCGTGCAGTCGCAGGACCAGGTCCCGTTCGCCGGGTTTGCCGCCGAACTCGTCCTCCGGCCGGCTGGCCAGTCGGCGCTTCAGCGTGTCGACATCGATGTCGAGGATGAACACCTCGTCGAACAAGGCGATGAACTTGCGGACGTTTCTGGAGCCGCCGCAGAAGAACGACTGCGCCCAGCGGCGATCCGCGACCAGGGACCTGACCTTGTCGACATCCCAGAGGTGGTGCTCGTGCAGCCAGACGAAGCCATCCTCCGCCCTCTCGTAAGCACGGCCATCCAGCGGCTCGCCCGTCTCCGGATCGCCGCGATAGCAGAGCTCGCGGTCCCCGTGCAGGACGTGGTGGCCGCGCCGCTGCAGCTCCTCGGCCACCGTCGTCTTGCCGGCGCCGGAGACGCCCTCGATCAGATAGTTCCTGACGCCCACGTCGGCTCCAGCTTCACCGCCCGAACGCCCAGGCGACCATCCGCGGAAACTCGGCGCGCCAGAACGGGCCGCCGTGGGTTCCCTCGCGCTCGGCCATCACCACGTCCGCGCCGGCGCCCCGTAACGCGTCCGCCCAGCGGGTCGCGTTCTCGAGGAAGAACGGCTCCTGGGTTCCGGCCACGAGGTAGGCG
>DATAVF010000250.1:0-8223 GCA_036267835.1 Caulobacteraceae bacterium
CATCCACACCGAGTTGCAGTGGATCGACGATCACGTGGGCGGCAAGCCCTACGGCATCGACATCCTGGTGCCTGAGAACATGGCCACCGCCGGCGAGCGCGGGGTGACCTACAATTCGCTGAAGACCCGCATCCCGCAGGAGCACCGCGACTTCGCCGCCAGCCTCCTGGCCACCGCCGGCGTGGAGGTGCAGCAGTTCGAGGTCTCCGACGACCGGCCGCAGCCGTTCGATCCGGAAACGGCGCTGCGCACCCTGGAGGCGGCCTTCCAGCACCCGATCAAGCTGATCGCCAATGCCCTGGGCGTGCCGCCGCCCGAGATGATCGAGATGGGCCAGCGGCACGGGGTGCCGGTGGCGGCGCTGGTCGGGGCCAAAGAGCATGCGATCCGCCAGATCAACGCGGGCGTCGACCTGCTGGTCGTGCAGGGCACCGAGGCCGGCGGCCACTGCGGCGAGGTCACCACCATGGTGCTGGTGCCCGAGGTGATCCAGGCGGTGCGCAAGATCCGCGACGTGCCGGTGCTGGCCGCCGGCGGCATCATGAACGGCGCGCAGATGGCCGCCTGCATGGCCATGGGCGCGGCCGGGGTCTGGACCGGCTCGGTGTGGCTGGCCACCACCGAGAGCGAAACCTCCCAGATCTTCCGCGAGAAGATGATCGAGGCCTCCAGCCGCGATGCCGTGCGGGTGAAGACCCGCACCGGCAAGCCCGCCCGCCAGCTCCGCTCGGCCTGGACCGAGGCGTGGGAGCGTAGCCCCAACAGCCCCGGCGGCCTGCCGATGCCGCTGATGAGCCTGGTCAGCGAGCCGGCCCTGCGCTCGGTCAACCGCGCCGCCGAGGCCGGGAACCCCAAGGCGCGCGAGATGGTCACCTACTTCGTCGGCCAGGGCGTTGGCCTGATCGACAGCGTGCGCAGCGCCGGCCAGGTGGTGCAGGATTTCAAGGAGGAGTTCCTGGAAGCCGTGGAGCGGATGAACGGCCTGCTGGAGGAATGAGTTTGCCTTCCCTGGACGCCAGCGCTTCGGTAGTGCGGCTGCCGGAGCCGATCGAGGCCGAGGCGGCGGATGGCTTGGTGCTGCTCAGCCTCGACGCCGGCGCCTTCATCTCGCTGAACGACACCGCCGCCGCAATCTGGCGCCATCTGGCCCAGCCGGTTCGCATCGACCGGCTCTGCGCCCTGATCGCCGAGGAATACGCGACCACGCCGCAGGCCTGCGCCCCGGAGGTGATCGCCTGCGTGACCAAGCTCATCGACAGCGATCTCGCTGTCGCCACCTCTTAAAGAACGGGACCACGGATGACCGACACGAAGGACGAGCCGGCGACGGGCGATGAACCGCGGGCCGAACGCAAGGCCTGGATCCCGCCGCTGGTCGAGGTGACCCTGGCCCCGGCCGAAATTCAAGCTGGGTTCCTCAACAGCGGCGCCGACAACGTCGTCTATTCGTGAGATCCGCGGGCGAACGCCACGGCGGCGGGCGCCCCGACGCGGGATGACGCCCACCGTTTCGGTGATCCTGCCGGTGTTGAACGGCGCCGCGCACCTGGCCGAGGCGATGGCCTCGATCCTGGCGCAGGACATGGACGACCTCGAACTCATCGTCGTCGACGAGGAGTCGGAGGACGCCACGCCGCGGATCATCGCGGACTTCGCCCGGCGCGACCGCCGCGTGCGGCCTCTGAACATCCCGCGCGATGCGGCCAGCGTCAGCGGCGCGCGAGCTGACAATCTCGGCCGCGCCGAGGCTCGCGGCCGCTATATCGCCCGCATGGACTGCGACGACATCGCCTTGCCTTGCCGGCTTTCCGCAACGCTCAGGGGCCTGACCGAGCGGGACCTCGATGTCTGCGGCGGCCAGGCGGCCTATTGCGGCGCCCGCAGCGAGCCGGTGTGGTTCGCGGGCCGCGAGGCGGCCATCCGCCACGAGCTGGTCTTCCGCCCGGCCATCGCGCACACGGCCCAGTTGGTCCGCGCCGAGGTGAGGGCGGCGGCCCCGCTCGATGAAACTACCAGCTTCGACGACTATGAGTGGCAGACCCGCACCGGCCTCAGCCTCCGCCTGGGCAATGTGCCTGAGGACGTGCTGCGAATCCGCATGCACCCCGGACAGAGCACGCAGGTGCGTCGCCGGCGGCTGCTGCAAGACCAGCTGCGGCTGCGCTTCGGCTACTTCTTCCGTCTGTTCCCGAACGCGGTCACGGAGGACTTCCGGGCGGTGAACCGGGTTGCCGGCCATGTGCTGATCGAGACCGCCGAGGCGCTCGACCTGGCCGGCCGCTGGATGGCGCGGCTGGCCGATCTGCCCGACCCGCGCCTGAAGCGCCGCATGGGCGAGCGCTGGGCGGCGGCCTGCGCGCTGACGACCGTCCCGCTGGCCGACCTGGCGGACATCCAGGCCCGCTATGCCGGCGCCATCGCGGCCCCCACAGCGTGAGCGGGGCGGCGCCCTACGACTTCTATGGCTTGCGGCTGGCGAGCGATCTCGCCCTGCCGTTCGGCCGCGCCTTGTCCGGTGCGCCGGCAGACCTGAGCGCCGTCTGGCTGGGTCAGGCGTGCCAGCCGCTGCGCCCGCCGCTGCCCCGGTGGCGCACCTTCCACCGGGACGCCGAGGGCTGGCGCATTCGCTACGTCAGCGGCGAGGGCGGCTGGGGCGCGTTCGACTACGACCGCGCGGCGCGGCGGCTGACGCTCAGCGGGACCAAGCCGTTCGAGGATTTCATCGCGCCCCTGATCGGCCACGCCGCCGCGGTGCTGCTGCGGGACGCGGGCCGCCTCGTCCTGCACGGCGCCGTCATCGCGCGCGGCGACAGCGCCATCGCCCTGGTGGGCGGCTCCGGCGCCGGCAAGTCGACGCTGGCCGCGGCGCTGCTGGCTCACGGCGGCGCGCTGCTCAGCGACGACCTCGTAGCGATCGACCCGGACGATGCGGCGCCCGGGGCCGCCGCGGGCCCGCGGCTGCTCAGCCTCGCCCCGGCCGCCGCCCAGCGCCTCGCCGCGCCGCACATGCCGCGCCCCGCCAGCGACAAGCACTGGCTGACCCAGCCGCCGCGCGCCGCTACCGCGCCGCCGCGCCTTGCAGCAATCTATGTGCTGGCCCCGCGCGACGCCGCCCGCACCTCGCCGCAGGCGGTCCCGCTGGCGCCCCGCAACGCCGCCGTCGACCTGATGCGTCACCTCTACGATCCAATGACCCTGCCCACCGGCCCGCGGGCCGCGTTGCAAGCCTGCGCGAGCCTGGCCGGCCACGTCCCGGTGCGCCGCCTGCTCCGGCCCGACCGCATCGACGCCCTGGACGCGACAGCAGCGCTGCTGATGGCGGGCGAAGGGTGGGCCTGATGCGCCGGGCCCTGACCCTGTCCGTGGCCGCCGCGCTGGCCGCCCTCGCGGCCTGCTCCCCGCCGCGCGGCGCCGCGCCGGCCCCGCCCGCCGCCGCGTCGCTGGGCACGCCCTGCGCCCGCGGCCTCGTCACCCGGGACGATGCGGCCGCCCTGCTGGGCGAGCCGGTCACGTCGATGCAGCCGGTCGAGGGCCTGCCGAGCGCCTGCCGCTTCGAGACCGCCAGCCACAGCGGCATGACCGTCCGGGTCGCGCCCGGCGGCGGCTCCGGGACCGTGTCGGCCAGCGCCAGCCCCAGCATGCCGGTCCCCTTCACGCCGCTGCCCGGCGTCGGCGGCCGGGCCGAGTGGCAGGCCGCCACCCACACCCTGGTCGCCGTCAAGGGCGACGCGCTCTGCCAGATCAGCGTCGATGGCCCTCCGGCCGCGACGGCCGCCGCCACCGCCGACAATCTGGGCGCCCTCTGCAACCGCATCTTCGCGGCCAGCGGGCGCTCCTCCCAGGGATAGCCGGCTAGCGGTCGCGCACCAGCGCCAGGAACTCCTGCCGGGTGCGCGGATCGTCGCGCACCGCGCCCAGCAGGGTCGAGGTGGTGAGCAGCGAGCCCGGCGTATTCACCCCGCGCATGGTCATGCAGCTGTGCTCGGACTGGATCACCACCCCCACCCCCTTCGGCTGCAATATGTCCTGGATAGCCTGGGCGATCTGCGCGGTCAGCTTCTCCTGGATCTGCAGGCGCCGGCCGAAGGCGTTGACCACCCGCGCCAGCTTCGAGATGCCCACCACCCGGTTGGTCGGCAGGTAGCCCACGTGCGCATGGCCCAGGAACGGCAGCATGTGGTGCTCGCAGAAGCTGACCACCCGGATGTCGCTCAGCACCACCAGCTCGTCATAGCCCTCCACCTCCTCGAAGGTGCGCGCCAGGTAGTCGTGCGGGTCGACGTCGTAGCCTGCGAAGAGCTCGCCATAGGCCCGCACCACCCGGTTCGGCGTCTCGCGCAGACCTTCGCGGTCGGGATCATCGCCGGCCCACTCGATCAGGGTGCGGACGGCCGCCTCGGCCTCGTCCTGGCTGGGTCGCGTGCGGGCTGCTTCGTCCATCGGGCGCCTCCTCCTCAGGCCGGGTTCACGACGCCGAACACCTGGGCGTACTGGCCGCTGGCCTCGGCATTGCGCAGCATCTTCACTCGCTCGACCAGGATCTCGTCCGCGTCCGGATCGGCCCGCAGCAGCGCCATGCTCTCGGCAATATAGTCCTCCAGCGACATCGAGCGCGGATTGCCCCGCGACGTCGGCATCAGGTCGGTGCCGACCGCCGGCGGCGCCAGCTCGATCACCCGCACCGAGGTGGCGCGCAGCTGGTGGCGCAGCGACTGGCTGTAGGAGTGCAGCGCCGCCTTGGTGGCGCAGTAGGTCGGCGTCATCGAGAGCGGCAGGAAGGCCAGGCCCGACGACACGTTGATCACCGTCGCCGACGGCTGCTGGCGCAGGTGCGGCAGCAGCGCCGCGGTCAGCCGGATCGGGCCCAGGAGGTTGGTGGTGATGGTGGCCTCGGCGTCGGCGAGGTCGAACGGCTCGGCCAGCAGGTTCTCCGCCCGCATGATGCCGGCGTTGTTGACCAGCACGTTGAGCGCCGGGTGCTCGGCCACGATGCGCGCAGCGAACTCGCGGATGGCGCCCGCGTCCTCGACGTCCAGCACCTGCCAGGCCATGCCGGGATTGGCCGCGGCGGTCTCGCGCAGCGCGCCTTCGCGCCGCCCGGCGATGATCAGATGGTTGCCCTTGGCCTGCAACGCCTCGGCCAGCCCCCGCCCGATGCCCGAGCCCCCGCCAGTGATCAGGATGGTGTTGCCGGTGATGTTCATGCGCTTGGCTCCTTCGGACGTTTCTTTCGTACGTGGCCCGACGCGCCGCGTCACCCTGACAAGCTGCTGACACTGGGTGTCAGCACGGCCTGCTACCACTCCCGCAGCCAAGGGGACCCGCCATGTCGCACAGTCAGACCGTCGAAACGCCGACCTACGCCGGCAGCGGCGACTTCGCCTTCCAGACCGGCAACTGGCGCGTGCGCCACCGCAAGCTCCGCACCCGGCTGAAGGGCGCCACCGTGTGGTCCGAGTTCGACGGCACCTGCGAGGCCTGGGAACTGATGGCCGGCGACGCCAACGCCGAGGACAACGTCCTCGACGACCCGGCCGGCCCCTACCGCGCCGCCGCCCTGCGCCGCTTCGACGCCACCACCGGCCTCTGGTCGATCTGGTGGTGGGATGGCCGCTTCCCCGGCCAGAGCGCCGAGCCGCCGATGCAGGGCCGCTTCGAGGCCGGCGTCGGAACCTTCTATTGCGACGATGAACTCGATGGCCGCCCCATCCGCGTCCGCTTCATCTGGACCCTCCAGGGCCCCGACGCCTGCCACTGGCAACAAGCCTTCTCCGCCGACGCCGGCGCCACCTGGGAAACCAACTGGACCATGCAGTTCACCCGCGCTTAGCCCTGGCTGGGGTTTAGCGAGAACTGACAATTCAACTATCGATAGAGGCAATCCAGTCTAAGGCCTGGGCTGTTTGCGCTGGTGGGCACCCAAGCAATGCACCTGCCGTGTCCTCGGAGATCAGGCTCCTGTTGAACGCCCGGCCGACGAGTACTGCAAAACGCCCTCGCCTCGAAATCGGCACGTCGGCCGGCTTGAAGAGACTCACGGAAATCTCTTCCCTACCCATGAGAGATTGATCTGGCTCAATCGCAATATGCCCCGGCTTGATAGCCACGCCGTGAAGCAGATTTTGCAAATGGTACACTGATGCCGCGCGCCCTATTCCGAAACGCTGCATAACTGTCTCAACAGCCTCAAGTTGGTTTCGCGCCTTCAAGAAAACGTCACCTAACTCCTCGCGCGGGGCAAGAAACTCAACGGCAAAGGCGTTCGCTCGCTGCTCAACCGGATCGTTGCGGGTTTGAAAGTCCGCCTCGATCTCACCGTAGCTATCGACGACCAACCGATTGAGTCTTTCACTTGGGTCCCATAGGAAATGGCCTAACTCGTGCGCCATTGTCATGCGGCGTACCCAGACGTGTTCATTCTTTCCGTGGAAATTTACAACGATCCCACGCGCTTCTCCGTTGGCGATAGTCGCGCCCGCGAATGAAGTCGGCAGCTCAACATGGATGACCGGCACACCAAGACGTTCTTCGAGTAGCCGCGTCATGCTCTCGATTGGCTCCGAATGCCCGATTCCGAGAAGTTCCCTCGTCGCGTTCGCCAAACGAAAACCTGCCCGCCAAGCCGGCGTCAGCGAGCCGCCGTAATCCCCATCCGGCACAAACCCCCCGAGCTCGTTTGTCTCGCCCAGACGTTGTGACAGTTCCAACTGTTTGCGGATCACCCAGGCCGCTTCAGCTAAGGCGAGCACTGCGGCAGCCGAAAGCTTCGCCTCCGTCGCACCCATTGAGCGCAAACGAAAGCCGAGCCGGGTGTCGGCCCCTGCCTGCGCCTCTATCCCAAGGCGGTCCGGCTCTAGCGAGAGGTTTTGAGCAAGCCGCTCCAACTTGCGGAACGGTACTTGGCGACCACTCTTGAGTGCGACAACTTCATCCTTCGACAAGGCAACAGTGTCGAAAGCTTTCTTCTGATCAAGTCCGAGCGCATCAATCTGGGCCAGAACCGTTTGCGTTGGTTCCGCGTTGCTCCGGACAAGAGGTGTCGCAGAGCGGCTAGCTAGCTCGCGCAGAACTTCCCACCCGAACGTCCGCAGCGCCTCACGGGCGCTTAGCCATCGGCCTGACGCCCCGGGACTCCAGATCGATAGTTGGTGCTGACTTCGGACGAACCGTGTGCCGGACGTCTGCGCGCGCTCCTCCGGCGTATCCCCCTTGCTCTCGGCCCCGAACACCGCTCCGAAAACCGCGTCACTCATGAGCGTCCAGCCACGCTACAGGGCCAACTTGGATGGAGTTTGGCCGGGCCGGATTGTCGATGTCGAAGCCCATCGACGCAGCTCTGAAACCAAGGCTGCGCAATGCCTCCACGAAGGCCTCAAGCTCCTCCGGCGATTCCGCGCCATATCGACCCGAGTTCGCATTCGCGAGAATGCCTTCCCCTTTGACAACCCAAAGTTCTCCACCCGAGTGAGCAGGCATTCCTCCAGTGAGGTTCGAGTGCTTGATCATCCCGCTTTCCAACTCGCGGCCCCAATCACACGCCTCCAGCGCAGACGGTATTTCTCCCTCGCGAACGACCCAAAGAATGCGCCCCGTTCGCGCGGCGGCCATGTCCTCAGGAGGGCTCGCTACCTCCGCGATTTTCGCAAGGTCGTCTATTGCGACTAACTCCACGTCGAGCAAGCCGTCCTCGCTGCTCATTTGCCTCGTCTCGCCGCTGTTTGCAGGGTTTCGCCGCATCGACCGCAGGGGATAGGTCTTTCGGAAGACGGCCAAAGCGGATTTGGAGCCCATCAGATTCCTGATTCGTTGCCAACTCTAACTTGGAGACCCAGCGATTGAATGTCGCTTGCGCCGGAGCCTTCCGCAAGACGGCCGCGCGAACGAAGACAATCATAGGTGCGTGCCGTCGCCTACCCCACCAACCCCAACCCCGCCGCCTGCCGCCGCTTCAGCAGTTGCAGCCACCCGTACAGCGCCTCGACGTCCAGGCCGTGCATCATCAGGCGGTAGCCGGCTTGCAGGGTGGATAGCTGGATGAGCGGGTGGCCGTTCTTCACGAAGCTCATGTGGTAGTCGGTGCCGAGGATCTTGCCGATGTAGATGGCCATCACCTCGTCGAGCTGGAGGGAGTTGGCGGCGCGGATGAAGTCGTCGCGGGGGAGGCAGAGGGCGTAGAGAGGGGTGTAGGTTTCGACCGCGGTCTGCACGTCGACGAAGTTCAGC